>NZ_DATELF010000052.1:0-15107 GCF_035276945.1 Amycolatopsis sp.
GGCACCGGCGCCCGCGCCGGCCCGCCGCACCGGGCGCACCGGCGACGTGCTCGCCACGCAGGGACTGGAGGGTGAGCAGCTGACCGTGCAACTGCTGGAGGTGCAGGACCCGGCGGACTTCCTGTTCGGCGCCGCGGGCTACCGCCTCGAGGAGGGCGAGCGCGCGGTCGTGGTGCACACGGAGATCACCAACCGGGGTGCCATCCCGTTCGCCTCGCTGCCGGACAACTACCTGGAGCTGATCACCACCGAGGGCAAGGCGGTGGCGAAGGCACCGGTTTCGCTGACTTCCCGGCCACCGCACAGGATCGGCGTGCGGCCGGGCGAGACCGCGGGTGGCCACACCGTCTACGTCGTCGAAGAAGCGACGCGGATCGTCTCCGTCCGCTGGAGTCCCCGCCCCGAACCCGACGAGCGCTCCCTCACCTGGTCGCTGGACTGACCCCGCCCACCGGCCGGTCGAGCAACGAATGCCGGGTCGCCAGCGCCGCGGCCTCGAGTCGCGAGTGGACGCCCAGTTTGGTCATCAGCCCCTGGACATGGCCGCGGAGCGTGCTCGAACGGACACCGAGCCGCCGCGACATTTCCGTGGTGCCCAATCCTTCGACGAGCAGTCGCAGGCATTGCCGTTCCCGGCAGGTCAGGCTTTTCGCCCGCAAACGCACCTCGGCAGCGTCCGAAGTGGACCGTGACCGTTCGGCCACCACGTCCACCGCGATCTCGCCCGCGTCCACCCTGCGCAGCGCGGACACCAGCGCCGTGACGCCGTGCTTCTTGTGCAGGTAACCGAACGCGCCCGCGTGCAGTGCCCTGGCGACGCCGTCGGCCTCGCCCTCCGCGCTCAGCATGACCACCTTCGTCCGGGGGCTGGCCGCCACCAGTTCGCCGATCACCTCGACCGCGTCGGCGCCGCCGAAGTACCGGTCCATCAGGCACAGCCGGGGACGCTTCACCCGGACCAGCCGGCGCAGGTTCGCCAGGCTCGGGGCCACCGCGAGCACCTCGAAGCCCCGCTGCGCGAGCACGATCTGCAAGGCTTCCGCGAAGACCTGGTGACTGTCGCCGATGACCAGCTCCAAGTTACCCATGAATTCCCTCCCGCCAGATTTCACGGTTTCACCTCGTTGTCGGCGGGAACCAGCTGGTTTCGGGTGGTCAGGGTGAAGTCCGCGGCGGCGGCGATATCGTCCGTCAAGCGTCCTGCGCTGCAAAACACCATTTCTCCCTTCGAGATGGAGAATGCACGGCCAGCGCCCCGGCCGGCCAAAATTTCGCTCACCAGTCGACAATTAGGTCGTGAGCGGTTCGCGGCCGTTACGCCGAATGCCGTCGGCGGGTGATTCCGCTATTCCGCGCGCAGGACGTCCAGGGCGTGCGTCAGGTCCTCGGGGTAGGGAGCCTCGAAGGTGACCCAGCGGCCGTCGGCGGGATGGGCGAACGCCAGCGTGCGGGCGTGCAGCCACTGCCGGGTCAGGCCGAGGCTGCGGGCCAGCACCGGATCGGCGCCGTAGGTCAGGTCGCCCGCGCAGGGGTGACGGACGGCGGAGAAGTGCACGCGGATCTGGTGGGTGCGGCCGGTCTCCAGCTTGATGTCCACAAGGGACGCCGCCCGGAACGCCTCGATCACCTCGTAGTGCGTGACGCTCGGCCGTCCCCCGGCGACCACGGCGAACTTGTAGTCGTGGCGGGGATGCCGGTCGATCGGCGCGTCGATGGTGCCGCGGGTCGGGTCGGGGTGACCCTGCACGACGGCGTGGTAGCCCTTGTCCACGGTGCGTTCCTTGAACGCCCGCTTCAGCACCGTGTACGCGTGCTCGCTCTTCGCCACCACCATCACACCAGTGGTCCCCGCGTCCAACCGGTGTACGACGCCCTGCCGTTCCGCCGCGCCCGAGGTCGAGATGCGCAGGCCCGCCGCCGCCAGCCCGCCCACGACGGTGGGTCCCGCCCAGCCGGGGCTCGGGTGCACGGCCACCCCGACCGGTTTGGACACCACCACGATGTCGTCGTCGTCGTGCAGGATTCGCAGGCCCTCGACGGATTCGGCCACCACCTCGACCCGGTTGTCCGGCTCCGGCAGCGTCACTTCCAGCAGCCCGCCCGCGGCGAGCCGGTCGGACTTTCCGGCCGGCCTGCCATCCAGCAGCACCTCGCCCGACTCGGCGAGTTCGGCGACCACGGTCCTCGACAGCCCGAGCAGCTTGGCCAGCCCGGCGTCCACCCGCATCCCGTCCAGGCCGTCCGGGACGGGCAGCATCCGCACGCTCACTTCCTGGTGCTCCGGACCGATCCGTCGTACTCCCGGCCGAGCAGCGACAGCAGCACGATCAGTGCGCCACCCACGCAGATCGAGGAGTCGGCCACATTGAACACCGGCCAGACATCGCCGTTGGGCCCGAACACCGAGATGAAGTCGACGACGTGACCGCGCAACGGGCCGGGGGCGCGGAAGAGGCGGTCGATCAGGTTGCCCAGCGCCCCGGCGAGCACCAGCCCGAGCCCGAACGCCCAGCCGGCCGAGCGCAGGCGGCGGGCGAACCAGATCAGCGCGATCACCACGGCCATCGCCACCAGGGCCAGCACCCAGGTCATCCCGGTGGCCATGCCGAACGCGGCGCCCGGGTTGCGGATCAGCTGCAGGTAGACCAGCCCGCCGAAGATCCGCACCGGCTCCCGCCCCTCGAGCGTGGAGGCGACGACGGCCTTCGTAACCAGGTCGAGCCCGAACGCGAGGACGGCAACCACGGCCAGCAGGCCGACCCGGCGCCGCGGCAAAGCGGGTGCTTCTTCGGTTTCCGGTTGCGATCCCTGTTCGGTGCTCACCGTGCCATTGTCCACGTCACTGTCCACGTGACGCCCTCGCGGGTGGCGCGGCGGTCCGAAGCGTCGCGATCGCCCCGGCGAGCAGCACCGCCGCCGGGACCAGCAGGCCGAGCAGGCTCGCGGAGAATGCCGCCGCCGCGAGGGCGAACGCCACTGTCACCGCGAGCGGCCTGCTGCGTTCGAGCCAGGCCAGCAGGGCCAGGCCGACCACGACGGTCAGCGGATCGACGAGGTCGGCCCCCGCGGCCACGGCAAACCCGTAGGCCGCGAGCAACACCAGGACGGAGCAAGCGATCGCGGCCGACCCGTCCGCGCTGCCGCCCACCCGCGCGCACCGAGGCCGATCAGGCCGGCTGCCGCACCGACCACGCCGGCGACCACCCGCTCGTCCGTCGAACGCACCACGGCGTCCAGGAGCGCGCCGAAGGCGATGAGGGCCAAGCCACCCAGCGTCGCCAGGACCAGCGTGCGGGCCGGAACGGGCACGCCACGGTGCGTGTGCACCGCTTACCAGGCGATCGTCGCCAGAAACCACCACCGCGACCGGCCGGTTACCCGCCGAGCAACCCGGACAGCCCGCGTGATCGCACCGCCGGCAGAGGTTCGCCGTACCCGGAGAGGAACTCCCGCCGGAATCCGGTCGCTCCCGGGCGTGAAGGCGAACCAGCCGCTTGCCCGCGACAGCTTCCAGCCGAGCAGGCCGATGAGCAGGAAGCCGAGCAGCGCCGGCGGGAACCATGCGGTGTGGCGGACCCCGGTCACGCGCCGAGGTACTCAGCCCGCGAGAAACGGCGGCAGCGCCCGCGGATCCGGGGTCGGCGCCCAGCGGCCGTCCTGGATCGCGTAGTCCCAGCGGGCTCCCCTGGCCACGATCTGCCGCAGGGCCAGCACGACGCGGTCGACGTGCTCGGCCGTGGTGCCCAGACCCAGACTCACGCGCACCGCCTGCCCACCGGTCCCGCCGGTACGGGCGATGAGCCGCCGGGTGGCGACATGCGCGCAGAACGCACCGTCGCGCACCCCGATGCCGTACTCGGCGGACAGCACCGCGGCGAGCCAGCCGGGCTCGAACCCGTCGAGCACGAAACTCAACGTCCCCACCATGTCCGCGGCCCCATCGAGCAGTTTCAGCTCGGTCAGGCCGGGCACGGCCGCCAGCCCGCGGCGCAGGCGGTCCCCGAGTTCCTCCTCGTGCGCGATGACGGCGTCCCAGTTCGCCCCGAGTTGCTCACACGCGACGCCGAGGGCATACACACCGACGGTGTTGGGCGAGCCGGCCTCGTGCCGTTCCGGGCCGGAGTTCCACACGACGCCCAGTCCCCCGTCCTGGGCCAGCACGGACCGGGTCGCCCCGCCGCCCGCGAGGTAGGGCCGGGCCGCCCGCAGCCAGTCGGCCCGCCCGATCAGCGCACCGGCCCCGAAGGGCGCGTAGAGCTTGTGCCCGGACAGCGCGACGAAATCGACGTCGAGATCCTGGATCGAGAGGGGCCGGTGCGGGGCGAGCTGGGCCGCGTCCAGCGCGATCCGCGCGCCACGACGCCGGGCGACGGCGGCGATCTCGGCGACCGGCAGCAGCTCACCCGTCACATTGGACGCGCCGGTGAGCACGACCAGGCGCGGCCCCTCCGGGCAGGCCGCCAGCGCACCGTCCACAGCGGACACCGCGGCGAGCCTGGTGCGCGGGGTGGGGATGCGGTAGACGTGCGGTCCCCGCCACGGCAGCAGCGCCGCGTGGTGCTCGGTGTCGAACAGCACCACCGAGGTCCCCGCGGGCAGGCTGGAGGCCAGCAGGTTCAGCGAGTCCGTGGTGTTGCGGGTGAAGATCACGGTGTCGCGGGGGCGGGCGCCGGCGAAGCGCCGCAGCACCTCCCTGGTCCGCTCATAGACCCTTGTTGCCACTTGCGAGGCGAAACCGGCGCCCCGGTGGACGCTGGCGTACCAGGGCAGGAACTCGTCCACGGCCCGTCGCACCGCGGCCAGGCAGGGCGCGCTGGCGGCGTGGTCCAGGTTGGCGTAGCCGATGTCCCCGCCGGTCACCAGCGGGACCCGCGCCTGCTCGCTGACCGGCGGCGCGGTGGGACGGGAGAGGGCAAGAGTCATGGATGCCTCCTCGGGAGGTCAGGGACCCGCCAGAGGGGCCCGCGCTTGCCCGCGGCACCTCACCGCGAGCCAGGTCCTCACCCGGGGCACCCCACCGCGGTCGGAGGGTTGCCGGCCAGCAAGCCGGGGCTTGACGCTGGCGCTCATGACCTTGCCCGGGACGTTAGCACATCACTGGCCGGACTCGCCCCGCCACCGGGCGAGACGGCCGGCGCGGTCGACCGCGCGCAACCGGCGTTCGGCGGCGTCGCGGGACCCCTCGGTGGCGACGATGAGCAGCTGGTCGCCTTCCTGGAGGCGGCTGGTCTTCTGCGGGGTGAAGCTCTCGCCTTCCCGCACGATCACGCTCAGCGACGCGCCCGGTGGCAGCCTCAACTCCGACAGGTACACGCCGTGCAGCCGGGACCCGCGCTGGATGCGGACCTGCAACAGCGCCGCGTCCAGCTCGTCGAGCACGGCCGCGTCGACCTCGATTTCCTTCGGCTCGCCGCGGACGGCCACGCCGAGCAGTTTCGCGACCGGCCCGAGCGTCCAGCCCTGCAGCAGGGTGAGCACGACGACCAGCACGAACACCGCGTCCACGAGCCGCCCGGCGTCCGGCACGCCCCGGGCGAGCGGGATCAGCGCGAGCACGATCGGCACCGCCCCGCGCAACCCGGCCCAGGACAGGAACGCCTGCTCGCGCCAGGGCACCCGGAACGGCAGCAGCGCCACCAGCACCGACAGTGGCCGCGCCAGCAGCAGCACCACGGCCCCGGCGACCAGCCCCGAGGCGATGCTGCCCACCAGCCGCTGCGGTGAGGCGAACAGGCCGAGCAGCACGAACAGCCCGATCTGCGCCAGCCAGCCCAGCCCCTCGGCGAAGGACAGTGTGTCGGAGCGGTGTGGCAGCCGGGAGTTGCCGAGCACGAGCGCGGCGACGTAGGTGGCAAGCAGCCCGGAGGCGTGCAGGAGCTGGCCCGAGGAGTAAGCGACCACGCAAACGGCCACCGTCGCCAGCGGGTAGAGACCGGTGGCGGGCAGCGCGGCCCGCCGCAGCGCCGCCGCCCCCAGCCAGCCGAGGACCACACCCAGCGCGCAGCCCGCGGCCAGCTCGTAGACCACCAGCAGCGGCAGCGTCCAGTCCATCCGCGTGCCCTCGGCCAGCACCACGACCGCGATGTAGGCCGGCGCGTCGTTGATGCCGGACTCCAGTTCCAGCGCGCCGACCAGCCGTCGCGGGAGCCCGACGGTGCGCAGGACCGAGAACACCGCCGCCGAGTCGGTGGGGGCGAGCACCGCGCCCCACAGCAGCGCCACGCGCCAGTCCAGGCCGAGCAGCCAGTGCAGTGCCGAACCGGTGACCGCGACGCTGGCCACGACGGCCACAGTGGACAGTGCGACGCCTTGTGCCAGCGCGGGTTTCACCGACGGCCACCGCGTGGTCAGCCCGCCCTCGGTGAGGATCATGACCAGCGCGGCGAGGCCGAGCGACTGGGTGAGCCCGGGGTCGGAGAGCTGGACGCCGAGGCCGGCTTCCCCCAGCAGCACGCCGATGACGAGGTAGAGCAGCAGCGACGGCAGGCCCATCCGGGTGGACAGCCGGACCGCCAGGACGGCCGCGAGCAGGACGGCCGCGCCCGTGCCCAGCACGACCGGAAGCTCCGCCACCCGCACCTCCTACCCGCTTTTGGCGCCAGCATAGGGAATCGCCCGTGGCCCCCGGACACCACTGCGGACTTCGGCGGTTACGCGCGGCGGAGCGCGTCGAGGACGCGCTCGGCGCCGGGCGGCGGGTCGGCGAGTTCGATCAGCTTGTCGCGGCCGCGTTCCCCTTGTACGACAAGCAGATCCCGGGCGCGCACGCCGAGCGCCCTGGCGAGCACCTTGCGCACGGCCTCGTTCGCCTTGCCCTCCACCGCGGGCGCCTTCACCGCGACGACGAGCGCGCCGTTGAAGTCCCCGCCCACGGCGTCCCGTTTCGCGCCAGGCTTGACGCGGATCGCGAACCGCATCAGACCCGCACGCCCAGCCCGCGAAGCCGGGCGACGTGCTCGCCGGCGGTGGACGGTTTCACCCCCGCGGACCGGGCCAGTTCGCCGACGGTCCAGGCGCGGCGGTCGAGCGGCGCCAGCCACACTGCCGCGCGGCTGGGATCGGCGGGCACGGCGGCGACCTCCGCGAACGCGATGGCTTCCACGGTCGCCACCGTACGGGCCGGGCCTTCTCCCACCACGCGGGGTTCAGCGCAGGAACGCCGCCGCCACGGAGACCGCGGGCCTGGACGAGTTGGACCCGAGCAGCAGCACGGCGAACGCGAGATCGTCGCGGTAGCCGGTGAACCAGCCGTTGGCCTGGCTGCCGTCGCCGAACTGCGCGGTCCCGGTCTTGCCGTACACCTTCCCGCTGCCCTGCAAGCCGGTCGCCGTGCCCCCGGTGACGACCTCCCGCATCATCGACCGCAGCGAGGTGATCACGGCGGCGGGCGGGGCCTGGTAACCCGAGTTGACCGTGGTGTCGAGGCCGTGCCACAACCTGGGCGTGACCGCCGAGCCCCTGGCCACCGTCGCGGCCATCAGCGCCAGGCCGAACGGGCTGGCCTGCGCCTTGCCCTGCCCGATGGACGTCTCGACCTGCTCGGCGGAGCCGGTCGCGGTGTCCTCCACCTTGCCGGCCTCCGTGGCGACGCCGGGGATGTCGAAGTCCGCGTTGAGCCCCAGCTGGCCGGCGGCGTCGGCCAGCGCGTCCGGGGGCAGGCCGGCGGCGAGCTGCGCGAAGGTCGTGTTGCACGAATGCGCGAACGCCGAATGCAGGGGCAGCGGCGCGAACGAGAACTGGTCGTCGTTCGGGATCGAGCGCTGTCCTGTCTGGACGGTACCGGGGCAGGGCAGCACGGTGTCGGTCGTCGCCGCGCCCCGCTCGAGCACGGCGGTCGCGGTGGCGATCTTGAACGTCGACCCCGGCGCGTAGAGGCCGGTGAGCGCGTTGGGTGCGCTCCCGGCCGCGGCGTTCTGGGCCACCGCCAGGATGTCCCCGGTGGACGGCTGGATGGCCACCAGGATCGCCGGGTAGGACGCGCCGTCCACCGCCTCCTGGGCCGTGGCCTGGGTCCTGCCGCTCAGGGTCGAGGTCAGCGGTGCCGTGCCCCCCTGCTGTCCGAAGAGGACTTCCTGGGCACCGCCGTTGACCAGCACGACGGCGCTGCCCTTGGTCACGTGATCGCCGGCCACCCGGCCCAGCGCGGGCAGCAGCAGCGGTGCGACGCCCGCGTCCACCGGCTGGGCCTGGCTCCCCTGCCAGGCCAGCAGCGGCTTGCCGTCCCGGTCGACGACGGCGTCCCCGGTCCGGCCCTGCCGCTCCAGCCGGGCACCCGGGGTCAGCTTGGGATGGATCACCGGCAGCGCCCAGTGCACCAGGGCCTGCTTGCCGGGCTGAACCAGGGTCAAGGTGTTGTCATATGTCCACACGCCGCCCTGCTCGAACGGCCAGGACACGCGGAAACCCACCGACTGGCCCGACACGCCGAGCACCCTGCTGTCGGGGTTGATCCCCAGACTGCCGCGTACCGCCGCCAGGTTCGCCGAGGCGTTCGCCGGGTCGTCGGTGAGGGAGCCCGCCGTCGTGAAGTCGCCGCGTGACCAAGCGCCCAGGAACCGGGCCGCCAGGGTGCTGGCGTCGGCCACGCCGGCCTGGCTCGGCTGGCCCGCCGCCGGTGCCTCCGAGGAGCCGACGCGCAACACGAACACGGCGGCCACGACGATCCCCGCGACCGCGACCGCACCCCCGGTCAGCACCCATCTTCGCCACGACATGAAACTCCCCCATGGTCAGCCTGCCTTCGTCACCCCCACGGTGACCTTGACACCATCGCCGACCGTACCGGGAAAACCGTCGTCGACGTGGCCGTAAGACACCGAAACCGCGAGAGTTTCGCCCGCGATGAACTTTCCGTGCGTCCGAACGGCGGCAACCACTTCGTCCGGTGCGTCCACCGTCAACTCGACGCGGTCCGCGACCTCGAGACCGGCTTCACGGCGGGCCTGCTGCACCACGCGGATCAGGTCCCGGGCCACGCCCTCGTCGGCCAGTTCGGCGGTCACTTCGGTGTCCAGCAGCACCAGTCCCGAGCTGTCGGGCAACTCGGCCGCGGCACCGGAGTCCTTGGCCACCAGCCGCCGCTCGTACTCGCCGTCCAGCAGCTCGATCCCGGCGGCCACCACCGCGCCCTCCGGCGAGGTCGACCACTCCCCCGCCTTGACGGCCTTGATCACCTTCTGCACGTCACGGCCCAGCCGCGGACCGGCCGCGCGCGCGTTCACCACGACCTCGAACCCGCCGTGCGCGGCGACATCCGTGGTCAGCTCCACCGCCTTGACGTTGACCTCGTCCGCGATGATGTCCACAAAGGACCTCAGCGATTCGGCATCGTCGGCCGCGACGACCAGCCGCGCCAGCGGCAGCCGCACGCGCAGCTTGTTGGCCTTGCGCAAGGAAAGCGCGGACGAACACACCTGGCGGACCCGGTCCATGGCACGCACCAGCGACGGATCCGCGGGCAACTCGTCCACGAGCGGCCAGTCGGTCAGGTGCACCGAACGGCCGCCGGTCAGCCCGCGCCACACCGATTCCGTGGCGAACGGAAGTAGCGGCGCCGCCGTCCGGGAAACCACCTCCAGCACGGTGTGCAGGGTGTCGATCGCGTCCTGCCCGCCCGCCCAGAACCGGTCGCGCGAACGCCGCACGTACCAGTTCGTCAGGACCTCCAGGAAATCCCGCACCTTCAAGCACGCACCCGCGATGTCACAGATGTCCAAACCGGACTGGACATCGGTGACCAGCTCGTTGGTCTTCGCCAGGACGTAGCGGTCGAGCACGTGCTGGGAATCCGTACGCCAGTGACCCTCGACGCCCTCGGCGTTGGCGTACAACGCGAGGAAGTAGTACGAGTTCCACAAAGGAAGCACGGCCTGGCGGACGGCGTCACGGATGCCCTTGTCGGTGACGATCAGATTGCCGCCGCGCAGGATCGGGCTGGCCATCAGGTACCAGCGCATCGCGTCCGAGCCGTCGCGGTCGAACACCTCGGTGACGTCCGGGTAGTTCCGCAGCGACTTCGACATCTTCTGCCCGTCCGAGCCGAGCACGATGCCGTGCGAGACGCACCTGCGGAACGCCGGCCGGTCGAACAGCGCGGTCGCCAGCACGTGCAGCACGTAGAACCAGCCGCGGGTCTGCCCGATGTATTCGACGATGAAGTCGCTCGGGTAGTGGTGCTCGAACCACTCGGCGTTTTCGAACGGGTAGTGCACCTGGGCGTAGGGCATCGACCCGGAATCGAACCAGACGTCGAACACCTCGGGCACCCGGCGCATCATGGACTTCCCGGTCGGGTCGTCCGGGTTCGGCCGGGTCAGCTCGTCGACGTAGGGCCGGTGCAGGTCCTTCGGCCGCACCCCGAAATCGCGTTCGAGCTCGTCGAGCGAGCCGTAGACGTCGATGCGCGGATACCGCGGATCGTCGGACACCCACACCGGGATGGGCGTGCCCCAGTAGCGGTTGCGCGAAACCGACCAGTCGCGCGCGCCTTCCAGCCACTTGCCGAACTGGCCGTCCTTGACGTGCTCGGGATACCAGGTGATCTGCTGGTTCAGCTCGACCATCCGGTCGCGGAACTCGGTCACCTTGACGAACCAGGACGACACCGCGCGGTAGATCAGCGGGTTGCGGCAGCGCCAGCAATGCGGGTACGAGTGCTCGTAGGTCTCGTGCCGCAGCAACAGCGCGCCCTGCCGGGCCGCCGAACCGGTGCCGTACTTGAGGTCGCGGATGATGTCCGGGTTCGCGTCGAACACCTGCTGGCCCTCATAGTCGGGCACCTGGGCGTCGAAACGGCCCCTCGCGTCGACCGGCGTCACGGGCACGATCCCGGCGGCGTCCCCCGCCGCCTTGTCGTCCTCACCGTAGGCGGGCGCCATGTGCACCACCCCGGTGCCGTCCTCGGTGGTGACGAAGTCACCGAGCAGCACCTGGTGGGAGTTCTCGTCGCCGACGAAGTACGGGAACGGCGGATCGTAGGCGAGCCCGGCCAGCGCCGCGCCCTTGTACCGCGCCACCACCGGCGGGTTCTCGCCCAGTTCCTTCGCGTACGCGGGGACGCGCGCCTCGGCGAGCAGGAACCGCTTGCCGGGCATGGTCTCGGGCTCGACGAGCACGTAGTCGATGTCCGGGTGCACCGCGGTGGCCTGGTTCGACGGCAGCGTCCACGGCGTGGTGGTCCAGACCAGCAGGTAGGCGCCCGCCAGTTCGCCGCCGCCGGGCAGCCGGAACCCGACGGTCACCGCCGGGTCCTGGCGGCTTTGGTAGACGTCGTCGTCCATCCGCAGTTCGTGGTTGGACAACGGCGTTTCGTCCCGCCAGCAGTAGGGCAGCACGCGGTAGCCCTGATAGACCAGACCCTTGCCCCACAACTGCTTGAACGCCCAGATCACCGACTCCATGTAGCTGAGGTCGAGCGTCTTGTAGTCGTGGTCGAAGTCCACCCAGCGCGCCTGACGGGTCACGTAATCACGCCACTCGTTCGTGTAGCGCAGCACGGATTCCCGGCACGCCTGGTTGAACTCGGCGATGCCCATCTCGTCGATCTGGGACTTGTCGGTGATGCCCAGCTGCCGCTCGGCCTCCAGTTCGGCGGGCAGGCCGTGGGTGTCCCAGCCGAACCGGCGCTCGACCCGGCGGCCGCGCATGGTCTGGTAGCGCGGCACGATGTCCTTGACGTACCCGGTCAGCAGGTGACCGTAGTGCGGCAGCCCGTTGGCGAAGGGCGGGCCGTCGTAGAAGACGTACTCGTTCGCCCCGTTCGCGCCGGCCTCCCTGGACTCGACGCTGGCCTGGAAGGTGCGGTCGGACTCCCAGTAAGCCAGGACTTGACGTTCCAGCCCGGGAAAAGAAGGCTGCGACTCCACCTTCGGGTACATCGGTTGTGCTCCTCGTTCTCGTACGGATCGCCGGATCCACACGGGGACGAGACACGCCCGTCGAGCGCGTTCCGCGGTACCACCCCGCTTGCCCGCCTGCCGCGGGCCCCTCGTTGATCGGCTGTCACGGGCCGCACCCGTCCGGTTCTACTGGGGACGTCCGTCCCGTTCTTCCGGAGACTCCCCGGTGATGGCCGGATCGACGCCTGTCACATCAAGGTTAGCGCACGGTGCACGCGGTTATCGCGATGGCCAGCACCCACATCCCCGGCACGGCACCGTGCGGAGCGAGCGCGCAGCCCGCCGAGGTCAGCCCGAACACGGCGAATTCGCAGATCACCACCATCCGGCGCCCCAGCACCCCGCCGGAGAGCAGCAGCGCCGCGAGCACTACCCGCGTAGCCGTCCACGATCCGTCGCAGGGCGGGCAAACGCGCGTGCAGCTCGGTGCCGATCGTAGGCAGCGCGACGTTCACCACGGTGACGCCGAGTTGCACCAGCAACATTCCGGCGCACCTGGTCAGCAACACGGCGGTTCTCGGCCGCGCCACCGTCTTCGTGTCCGCCATACCCGAAGGACATCGCGGAAACACTTCCGCTTGGCTGGAAGTGTCCCAGGGCATCCTGGAGAGGTGAGCCCGGACGGCCGCGCTGTTCGAGGGCCGCGAGCGCAGGCGGGCATTGCTGAAGTTCTGCGTCGACTGGTCCGAACAACGGCACCACCTCGCCGGGGCGCTCGGCGCGGCGGTCGCCGAAGCGCTGCAACGGCTCGGCTGGTTCGAACACCGCCGGCCCGGTCAGCGGGCCCCGCGCATCACCGGCAAAGGGCGCGCGCGAACTCAGTGTCCACCCCGGCGTGGACGTCGAAAGGATCTGGGGGGTGCCCCCACGAGGCTGAGCCGCCCGAGTCAGGCCGATGTGCGGTGAGCGGCCGCGAGATGGCTGTCCGGGGCGCAGCGCGCGCAGGGCGTGAAGCCGAGGTTCCTGGCTTCCTTGACCGTGATCGGGATGGTCTCCCGGCCGGTGAGCCAGCCGCAGCCGGTGAGGTGGTAGCGCGGGTACTCGTCGACCACGACCACCTCGGCGTCGAGTTCGGAAACGACCTCGATGTCGGCGGGAGCGCTCTTCTCCTCGGCCGGATCGCCGTCGGACCCGACCTCGAGCTGATCGTTCTCGGACACGAACTCGGTGCTCTTGTCCGGCTCCGTGGCATCACCGGCGGGCTCGGCCGGGGTCACCGGCTGGAGCACCGCGGCGCCGAGGGCCGATCCCGCGGGGCGCTTGCGACGGCGGCGGAGGAAGTCCGCCAGCAACAGCAAGCCCGCCAGCGCCGACACGCCGATGGACACCCAGGCCCACAGCGACTGCGCGGTGATCAGCGCTGTGACCAGCAGCCCCAGCGCGCCGAGGACCAGGATGAGGACGATGAACAGCACGGTGCATTACACCACGGTTGCGCGGCACCCAGACGCCGACAGGGTCTGGGTGCCGCCCCCGGGGGAACCAGGGGGCGCCCGATCAGCCTGCCTCGGCGCGCGGCCCGAACGAGTAGCCCTGGCCACCGGACGAGCTCGACGAAGCCGACGCCGGTGCCGCCGAGCCGCGATCGTCGAGTTCGCGCAACTGGGACTCGAGGAAGCCTCGGAGCCTCGTGCGGTACTCGCGTTCTATCGTGCGCAACTCCTCGATCTTCTTGCCCAGCGTGGTCTTCTCGCTGTTCATGCTGTTCATGGTCTCGGTGTACTTGCGCTGCGCCTCGCGCTCCATGGTGGTCGCCTTGTCGCGCGCCTGCCGCTCCAGCGTCTCGGCCCTGGTCCTGGCGTCGTTCAGCATGGTCTCGGCGCGGGTCCGCGCCTCGTTGACCATGGAGTCCGCCTTCGCGCGGGCATCGGAGAGCAGTTGCTCGGACTTGGCGCGCGCCTCGGCGAGCATGCCGTCGGACTCGGTCTTGGCCTCGGCGGTGAGCCGGTCGGCCATCTCCTGGGCCAGGCCCAGCACCTTGGCGGCCTGCACGTTGGGCTCGCCGGCGTCCGCCATCGGGTGGACCTGCGTCTGCTCCACGGGCGACGGCGTCGGCACGGGAGCGAGCCGGCGGGACGGCTCGTTGTGCACCGGCGCGCCGGTACGGGTGGCTTCCAGGTCGCCCCGGGCCGTCTCGAGTTCCGCGTCGAGTTGCTCCACCTGCTGGCGCAGCTCGTTGTTGTCCTCGATCAGCCGGGCCAGCTCGGTCTCCACTAGGTCGAGGAATGCATCCACCTCGTCCTCGTTGTAGCCCCGCTTGCCGATGGGTGGCTTGCTGAACGCAACGTTATGCACGTCAGCGGGGGTCAACGACATCAGATCACCTCACGCACTCCATGGCCTGCTGTTGCATCCCGGTCTCCCCGTTATCTCAGCCGGGATACGCCAGTTGCATCAGTATGAACACAACCAACAGCAGCACCATAATCGATAAGTCCAGTCCGACGCCGCCAATCCGCACCATCGGGATGATCCGCCGGACCAGCCGGACCGGAGGATCGGTCACTGTGTAGATGGTCTCAAGCGTCACCGCAACTCCACCCACGGGCCGCCATTCGCGCGCGAAGGCGCGCACGAGTTCGACCACGACACGCGCCGTGAGCAGCAGCCAAAAGAAGAACAGCACGTAGTAGACGACGAGCAAGAGCACATCCACGTCACTACTCTGCCACATCTTCAAGCCCTCTCGTACGGCACGGATGCCGCATGTGACCGGGTCGTGTGACCGAACTGTGATTTCGCCGACGATGTCACACCAATGGCGTAAGGCGATACGATCGGTAATTGGGCGATCACATCACCGCACGGGCATCCGGCTACCTCGATGTCACTCTCTGTTGCGAAGGAAGAGCCCGTTCTCCGCGATGCGGCGCCGGTCCTCGGCGGTCACCTCGACGTCGGGCGGCGACAGCAGGAAGACCTTGTTGGTGACCTTGTCCATCGACCCGCGCAGCGCGAAGGCCAGCCCCGCCGAGAAGTCCACCAGCCGCCGGGCATCGGCATTGTCCATTTCGGTCAGATTGATGATCACCGGGGTGCCTTCGCGGTAGGCCTCCCCGATCGCCCGCGCCTCGAGGTAGCTGGTGGGATGGAGGGTGGTGATCCTGCTCAGCGGGTCTCGCGGCGCGGTGCGGGCCTGCTCCGGGACCGGGCGCAGGCGCGCCACCGCCTCGGGCTGCCGGTCCACCGCCAGCGCGCCGTGCACGGAGG
>NZ_DATELF010000053.1:0-15541 GCF_035276945.1 Amycolatopsis sp.
GTCGTCCGCCGGCGGGCCCGCCCCAGGGCGCGCCGCCCGAGCGCCCCGTGCGCGGCCGGTACCAGCCGCCGGCGCAGACCGGACCGGAACCAGGCCTGCTGACCCACAACGAACTGGGCGGCGGCCGGTACACCGACGGCTTCGACGCGGTGAACGGCGAGCAGGCCCGCTTCGACGACTTCGGTGACGAGCCGGCGCCGGAGCAGGGGAGCGGCAAGGAACTGACCCCCCGGCAGCGCAAGAAGCGCATCTGGCGGCGAGTCCGGCGGACGATGTACGTCCTGGTCGGGCTCGGCGTGGTCGTTCCGGCGGTCGCGTTCACCATCGCCTACTTCCTGGTGGACGTGCCCACGCCGGAGCAGGTGCTGGCACAGCAGAGCCAGGCGGTGACGTACTTCTACGCCGACGGCTCGCAGATGGGCAAGGACATCCCGGACAGCGGGAACCGGCAGATCCTGCCGCCCGGCCAGGTGCCCGACGTGATGAAGCACGCGGCCTACGCCGCGGAGGACGCCACCTTCGAGACCAACAACGGGTTCGACCTGCTCGGCATCTTCCGCGCGGTCTACAACAACCTCACCGGCGGCACCGGTGGTGGTTCGACCATCTCCCAGCAGTACATCAAGAAGGCCACCGAGAACGAGGCGCCCACGCTCACCCGTAAGGCGACCGAGCTGGTGAAGTCCTTCAAGCTGAACCAGACCCAGTCCAAGCAGGAGATCATCGCCGGCTACCTGAACATCGTCTTCTTCGGACGGAACGCCTACGGCATCGAGGCGGCGGCGCACGCGTACTTCAACAAGCCCGCCGCGCAGCTCACCCCCGCCGAGGCCGCCTTCCTCGCCGGCATCATCCAGGGTCCGAGCAAGTCGGAGAACACCGACTACACGACCTGGCGCTGGAACTACGTGATGGACAACATGGTCAAGTACGGCTGGCTGTCCCAGGCGGACCGGCAGGCGGCCCAGTACCCGACCACGATACCGAAGTCGATGGCCAAGGCGCAGGCGATCACGGGCCCGAACGCCTTCGTCCAGGCACAGGTGGAGGACGAACTCGACGCCGCTGGCTACACCAAGGAGAAGCTGCAGAGCGGCGGCTACAACGTCTACACCACGATCGACCCGAACGCGCAGAAGCTCATGGAGCAGGCCGTCAACGACGTCATGAAGGGCCAGCCCGCCGAGCTCAGGGAGGCGATGGCGGCGGTCTCGCCGAAGGACGGCGGCGTCATCGCGTACTACGGCGGGCCGAACACGGCGGGCGTCAACGAACGGGACTGGGCGAACACGATCCGCAACCCCGGTTCGTCGTTCAAGCCGTTCGACCTGACGGCCCTGCTGCAGACCGGCAAGGGGCTCGGCGAAACCTACAACGGCACGTCGCCGCAGTCTTTCGGCAATCTCCCCAACGGGCAACCGCGCGTGGTCACCAACGCGTCCGCGACCAACAGTTGCTCGGAACAGTGCACCGTGGCCGACGCGATGAAAATCTCGGCGAACACCGTGTTCTACGCCATGGTTTACAACGACGGCACCCAGCAACACGATGGTCTCGGCTACCAGGCGGTGATCAGAGCCGCCAAGGACGCGGGCATCACGACGGTGGACAAGGTGACGGACGCCAACATCTCGATCGGTGGTGGTACCACGCAGGCCACCCCGCTGCAGATGGCGGCCGCCTATGCGACGTTCGCCGCGGACGGCGTACGGCATGACAAGCACTTCGTCGCCAAGGTCACGAACCCGGGCGGCGACGTCGTCTACCAGGCGCCGAACACCAGCACTCCGGCCTTCGCGTCGAGCGCGGACAAGAGCAAGCAGATCGCCGGCAACGTCACCACGGGCCTGAAGCCGGTGATCGGCTTCACCAAGCTGGATTGCCCGGACAATCACGAATGTGCGGGGAAGACCGGAACCCAGCAGTACGAGAAGACCGGCTTCAACTCCGATGTCTGGATGGTCGGCTACACGCCGTCGGTGTCCGTGTCGGCCTGGGTCGGCACGGAAAAACCGGGGCCGATCAAGGACAAGAACAACAAGTCGATCGCCAGTAGTGGCTTCCCCGCCCAGATGTGGCAGGAATTTTTGGACAAGTACCTGAAGGGCAGGCCGGCGGAGAAGTTCCCGACGGTCCAGTTGATCGGCAAGTCGCCGGACGACGCGTCGAGCGTCAGCAAGGCGCCGCCACCGCCGCCGGTTCCGAGCCCGCCACCGTCGAGCCCGCCGCCGTCGAACCCGCCGCCGTCCTCGACGGAGCCGAGCCGGAACAGCAAGACCAACACGACCTCCCCCACGTTCGGGTTCCCACCCGTCCAGAACGGTGGCAACGGCGGCTGAGGTCACGCGACCGGGTGGGTTTGGCGCCTGCGCTGAATGCTGGGTAACAGGCCTGGCCGTAACATCGCGCAGGTGCCGAGCCCGACCGAGCAAGCAGCCAGCACCGAATCCGCACCGGCGTCTCTGGAGCCGGGCAGGCGGGTTCTGCCAAGCCGGACCGAGCCGTTCGTCGCCGCGGCGAGCAGACCGCTCGGCGGGCCGATCGGCGAGCACGCCGTGGTGGGGCGGCACTGGTTCTGGTCTCCGCAACGGGTCGGGCTGCTGCTCGCCACACTGGCGCTGATGCTGTGCTGGTTCGGCAAGGCCAGCTGCATCCAGCAGTACACCGATTCCGACGGGCAGAACCAGCTCGACTGGCGGGCCGGGCGGCCCTACGTGGCGATGTGCTACTCCGACATCGTCCCGCTCTACACCGCGGAACGGCTGAACCTCCCCGACACGTTCCCCTACCGGACGAGTTGGGTCGACAACGCCGGTACCCCGAACGAGCAGGTCCGGTACATGGAGTACCCGGTGCTGACCGGGTTGTTCCAGTGGGTCGACGCGCGCCTCGCCCAGGGCTGGACGGCGATCTCGAACGCCGGATGGCTGCCGGGCGCGCTACCCGTGGCCATCTACTTCAACATCACCGCGTTCTGGTTGTCGGTGGCGTGGCTCGTCACCGTGTGGGCGGTGGGCAGGACGGCGAACCGCAGACCCTGGGACGCGGCGCTGGTGGCGATCTCACCCCTGGTGCTGGTGCACGTGTTCACCAACTTCGACTCCCTCGCCACCGCCTTCGCCGCCACCGGCCTGCTGGCGTGGTCGAGACGGAAGCCGGTGCTGGCCGGTGTGCTGCTCGGGCTCGGTGCCGCGGCGAAGCTCTACCCGTTGTTGTTCCTCGGGCCGTTGCTGGTGCTGTGCGTGCGGGCCGGGAAGCTGCGCACGTGGATCTCGACGGCGGGCGCCACGGCGGTCATCTGGCTGGCGGTGAACCTGCCGATCGCGCTCACCTTCAACACCGGGTGGCGCGAGTTCTTCCGGCTGAACACCCAGCGCGGCATGGATCCCGACTCGCTGTACAACGTGGTCTCCTACTTCACGGGCTGGACCGGCTTCGACGGCCCGCCCGATCCCGGACAAACCCCGACGTGGCTCAACGTGGTGAGCGGCGGGCTGTTCCTGCTCTGCTGCGCCGGGATCGCCTACCTCGGCCTCACCGCGCCGCGACGGCCACGCCTGGGGCAACTGTGCTTCCTGGTGGTGGCGGCCTTCCTGCTGACCGCGAAGGTGTGGAGCCCGCAGTACTCGCTGTGGCTGGTGCCGCTGGCGGTGCTGGCGATCCCGCGGTGGCGGCCGCTGCTGGCCTGGATGCTGGTCGACGCACTGGTCTGGGTGCCGCGGATGTTCTACTACCTCGGCGTGGACCACAAGGGCCTGCCGGAAGACTGGTTCCTCGGCTTCGTGGTGGTCCGCGACCTGGCCGTGGTCGCGTTGTGCGTGCAGGTGATCCGGGAGATCTACCGGCCGTCCCTCGACCTCGTGCGGCTGGCAGGCGACGACGACCCGGCGGGCGGGGTCCTGGACGGCACCCGCGATGTCGTGGTCCTCAAGCAGCCCCGAACCATCGCGCCGGCGACTCCCTGACAGGCGAAGCGCCCGCCCGGCAGATGTAGTACCGCGCCTGGCCTAAGTAAGCGCTTTCCGCAGGTAGGCGATGTCGGCGGCCTGGCCATCGGCCGGGGTCTCCACGATCACCGGAGCCTTCGCCGCCGCCGCGACCGAGATGAGCTGTTCCGGATCGATCGTGCCGCCGCCGTGCACCACGTTGGCGTGCCGGTCGCGGGTCGAGCCGAACTCGTCGCGCGAGTTGTTCAGGTGCACCAGGTCGATCCGGCCGGTGATGGCCATGACCTTCGCCACCACGTCTGCCAACTCCCAGCCCGCCGCGAACGCGTGGCAGGTGTCCAGGCAGAACCCGGCGCCGAACTCGCCGACCATGTCCCACAGCCGCGCGAGCATGTCCAGTTCACGGGCCAGCGCGCCGTCCCCGCCCGCGGTGTTCTCGATCAGGATCGGCACGCCGAACCCGCCCTGCTCCTCCTGCCGCTCGAAGAGCTTGCGCCAGTTGGCCAGTCCCTCGCCCGGATCCTCACCCTTGCGCACGTGCCCGCCGTGCACGATGAGGCCCTTCGCGCCGATCTTCGCCGCGCCGGCCGCGTGCTGGGCCACGGCCTTGCGGGACGGGATGCGGATCCGGTTGTTCAGCGACGCCACGTTCACCACGTATGGCGAGTGGATGAAGACGTCGACGCCGGCCGCGCCGATCTCCTCGGCGCTGGGTTCGGGTACCGGCGCCTTCCAGCCCTGCGGGTCCGCGAGGAAGAACTGCACGACCTCGGCGTCGCGCTCGCGGGCGGCGGACAGCGGGTCGTCATCGCGGACGTGGGCACCGATTCGCATGCCGTCACGCTACTCACCTCTTCGCGATCCCGCCCATGGTGCAGTACGGTGCCCTGGCCAGGGTCGGCGACACCGGAGGGGACCATGGGGAGAAAGGTCGCAAGCGCACTGGGTGTCCTGGTCGGGATCGCACTCCTGACGCCCGGTACCGCTACGACCGGCACCGGTCCTGCGCTTGGCGGTAGCTGTGCGGGCACTTTGGGGGGGCGACTCGGGAGAGTCCCTGGCTCTCGACGCGGGGACACCGGTCGACGCCCCCGGAGTGCTGACCGTCGGGACGGGTTCGGCCGGCCGGGCCACGGTTTCGCTGCCACTCGCCGATGCGGCCAAGATCCTCAACGTGGGCAGCGCGCCCGTTGCCGGCCCGGTTGCCACCAAGATCGTGTGCCCCACCGGACAGGACGCCGTGAACACGCTGTCGTCGGTCACGCAAGGCGTTCTGGGCGCCAAACCGGGCATCCCGGGCACGCCGCCCGGCAGCTTTCAGCCCCCGGCCGGAGCGCCGAAACCCGGCACAGGCGCCGCGCCGGGCGACGACACGAGAAGTAGCGCGCTCGCGTCCTTCCCCCTGGCCGGCACGACCGATTCGGCGACAGCCAGGGAAACGGCCCGCTTGACTGAGCCAGGCGCTACCGCACGGGAGGTCCGGCCGCCCTTGGTCGTGGAAAACTCCCGCTCCGCACAGGCCGCAGCCGAGGCGTCGCCGGCGAAGTTGCCGTTGCTGCTGGCCACCTTCGCGCTTGTCCTGGTCGCGGCCCGCGCTCGCCCGTAGCTGGGTCCGGCGCGACACCTGACGCGCTGCTCCATTCGCACGCAAAACCGGCCGATCGTACTGCAACCGTCACAGCTCGCCGTTACCGTCGTTGTACGAGTCGGTAACGCAAAGCGGGGAGGCAGGACTGATGCGGAGCCTGACACGGAAGACGACGGCGGCAGGTGCGGCGGCATTCGTCCTGGCCGGGTCGGCCGCACTCGCCGGTTCGTCCGGCACGGCATCCGCGGACACCTCCACCGTCCAGTGCGGGCAGACCGTGACCGCGAAACCCGGCGACACGATCAAGACCCCGTTCGGCCCCCGAACCGTCACCGACGGGATCACCTCGCTCGTCGGTGGCCTGCTCGGCGGCCTCTGCAAGATCACCGTGACCGTGGTGGACACGGTCGTCGCACCGGTGCCGGTGGTCGGTCAGACCACGGCGGGCGTGGTGGACAACACCGTCGCAGGCACCACGAACACCGTGACCAAAGCCGCCGCGAAAGCCGGTGACACGGTGTCCGGTAAGAGTCAGACCCCGCCGGCCCGGACCCCACCCGGCGGCGGCGCCCCCCAGAGCCCCGGCAGCGGCACGCCGGCGAGGGGCGGCACTCCCGCGACCATGCCCAGTTCGAACAGCCCGGCCTCCGGCGACAGTTCGCCGACCTTGGCCACGCTTCCGTTCGGCTCGAACGGATCCGCCCCGATGGCCGACTACAGCGGAATCCCGTACACCCTGGCGGCGTTGTGGGCGCCTTCACCCGGAATCCGCTACGGCGGCGAGATTCCCGGATACGCGCCCGAGGCGAGCACGCTCGATGCCCAGGAGAACAGCAGGGCCACGCAAAGGGTGGGCGACGCCCAGGCGCTTCCCGGACCGGCCGGATCCGGTGGGCTTCCGCTGGAGTTGCCGATGGTGGGCGCGGTGCTCGCGCTGTCCGGGGTGACCGGGGCGCTGGTGCGCCGCTGGGTGCTGCGAGGTACTCACTAGTAGTATCTTCGGGACCCGGCGCTCGTTGTCCTCGATACACCCCAAGACCCCGGGAGGTACGGAGCCCGTGCGAAAGCGTCTGGCGACGAAGGTGCTGACCGCGACCGCACTGGCGACGATCTTCGCCGGTGGCCTGTTCACCGGCACCGCCTCGGCCAGCACCGTCCTCGCCCAGGGCTGCACGGGCACCGTCGTCGGCAACATGGGCGACCAGGTCGCGGTCCAGGGCAAGGACGTGAGCGACCTCATCCGGGCCGGGGCCAAGGAGCAGGAGGTCTTCCTGCACGTCAACGCCGTCGACCCGGACAAGCTCGCGCAGGAGATCACCGCCGAGGGCGCGCTCACCGTCGGCCAGGTGCCCAACGCCGCGACCGGGCCGCTCAGCGGCGACGCAGTGGCGTCCACGGTCACCAAGGCGCTCCAAAACGCGGACGGCCTCGGCTGGCAGTGGGACACCACCCAGAAGCAGAAGACCCTCGACTCGATCGCCAAGCAGGTCGCCGGGAACTGCGGGCTCACCCTCTACGCCGGCAACTACAGCCCGGCCACCTCGGCACCGCCGGCGCGGTCCCCCCAGGGCGGCACCACACCACCCAACGCCCCTGGTGGCTCCTCCAGCACCCCGGACGTGATCGCGCCGCCGCGCGACTACGGCAACATTCCGGCCGCGGTGCCGGGCATCGCGGTGCCGCCCGGCGACCGGTACCCGTCCGGTCCCCCGCTGCCGAGCCTGCCGCCCACCGAAACGGGTGCGCTCCCCGGCGGCAGCTCGGGGCAGACCGACGTGCGCAACGCGGGTAACGCCAGCGCACTGGCCGGGAGTCCGACGGCAAACACGCTGCAACTACCCATGCTGCTGGCCGTGGTCGTGCTCGCCGGGGTGAGCGCGGCGCTGGTGCGGACCTGGGTGCTGCGAAAAGTGTCCTGAGGCCCAAGTACCCTGTACTGGACGAACCCTCCTGCCACGGACCGTCCGTGGCCGCGAAGCCCACAGGAGGTGAGTGGTTGTGTCGCGCCATTACGAGGTAATGGTCATCCTCGATCCCACGCTCGACGAGCGCACCGTCGCTCCGACGCTGGACGGATTCCTCAACGTGATCCGCACGTCCGGTGGCACGGTGGAAAAGGTCGACATCTGGGGCCGCCGCCGGCTGGCCTACGAGATCAAGAAGCACGCCGAGGGCATCTACGCCCTGCTCGACCTGCACTCCGAGCCGGACGCGGTGAAGGAGCTCGACCGGCAGCTGTCGCTGCAGGAGAACGTGCTCCGTACCAAGGTCGTACGCAAGGCCGCCCCGCGTAAGGCCGCCAAGGTCGCGGCGAAGGCCTGAGGGGACGATCATGGCCGGAGACACCGTCATCACTTTGGTCGGCAACCTGACCGCCGACCCGGAACTGCGCTTCACCCCCTCCGGGGCGGCCGTCGCGAACTTCACGGTGGCCTCGACGCCGCGCACCTTCGACCGCGCCAGCGGTGAGTGGAAGGACGGCGAAGCGCTGTTCATGCGCTGCAACATCTGGCGCCAGGCCGCGGAGAACGTGGCCGAGAGCCTGACCCGGGGTGCCCGGGTCGTCGTGCAGGGCCGGCTCAAGCAGCGCTCGTTCGAGACGAAGGAAGGCGAGAAGCGGACCGTCGTCGAACTCGAGGTAGACGAGATCGGCCCGTCGCTGCGCTACGCCACCGCGAAGGTGAACAAGGTAAGCCGCGGCTCGGGCCCTTCGGGCGGCGGCGGTTACGGCGGGGGCGCACCCGCCGACGACCCGTGGGGTTCGGCCCCGCCTGCCGGGGGCGGCGGCGGTTTCGCGGACGAGCCCCCCTTCTAACCGACCACTTTTTCCACATCCCCAGGAGCTCCTACCGTGGCCAAGCCACCCATCCGGAAACCCAAGAAGAAGGTCTGCGTGTTCTGCAAGGCGGAGCAGAAGGGCCGCCCGGAACTGATCGACTACAAGGACACCAACCTGCTGCGGAAGTACATCTCCGACCGCGGCAAGATCCGGGCCCGCCGGGTCACCGGCAACTGCAGCCAGCACCAGCGTGACGTCGCGATCGCGGTCAAGAACTCCCGCGAAATGGCGCTGCTGCCCTACACCTCGACCGCACGCTGAGGAGGCAGGCGATGGCGAAGATCATTCTCACCACCGACGTGGCCAACCTCGGCGGCCCCGGCGACCTCGTCGAGGTCAAGGACGGGTATGCCCGCAACTACCTGCTCCCGCGGGGCTACGCGATCGTGGCCACCAAGGGCGCGGAGAAGAACGTCCAGACCATCCGCCGGGCTCAGGAATCCCGCCGGATCCGGGACCTGGACCACGCCAAGGAGGTCAAGGCCAAGCTGGAGGGGCTGGGCATTATCCAGCTCACCGCCAAGGCGGCCGAGGGCTCCAAGAAGCTGTTCGGCTCGGTGACCACCGCCGACATCGTCTCGGCGATCAAGGCGGCCGGTGGCCCGCTGCTCGACAAGCGGCTCATCGAGACCGGTGGGCACGTCAAGACCACCGGTAAGCACCAGGTCAGCGCCCGTCTGCACCCCGACGTCGAAGCCACCATCCGGCTCGAAGTCAAGGCCGGGCAGTAAGTACACGCACCCGGAGCCCCCTCCCGCGGCACGGGAGGGGGCTTCGTCCTGTTGTGCGGCAACTTTCGCACCGGGAACCGAAGGCGCTGCGCTAGCATCCAAGTGCTGAGCTCGCTGAATGTGGGGAAGCGAGACGGGTGAAGGGGTTCTTGAGCCATGAGTCAGCCATCCGGGAACTACGTGACCGACAGTTTGACCACGGTCCCGCCACCGGCTCCGATCCAGGTCGGCAACAACGGTTCCGCCGGCGGCTACAAGTTCGAGCCCGACCAGGTTCAGGGCGTCATCAACAAGTGGCAGAACCTCCTCATAGACCTCCAGGGCGACCTGCGGAATGCCGATTTGGTCGCCTCGGTCCAGCCGCCGGGCAAGGAGTTCGCCAGCGGCGACTTCATCCAGAAGGGCGCGGGCCCGTCGGGGGACACCCTGCGGCAGCAGCACGAGCGGATGGTCACCTATGTGCAGAACTACATCGCGGCGCTGCAGAAGGCCAGCGGGCGGATCCAGCAGAGCGAGCAGGACGCTCAGCAGGCGGCAGCGCAACAAGGAAAGGGAATCGTGTGAGGAAGTCCCGTGCCGTCCGGCTGGGCGCCGCCACGCTGGCTGCCGCGACCGTGCTCGCCGCGTGTTCAGGCGGGGGTGACACGTCCGGAAGTCCGGCGAGCTCGCGCGCGGCGACGACCACCGGATCACCGGGCGGTGCCGCGCCCCAGGTGCCGGCCCCGTTGAACATCGTTCAGGTGAAGACCGACGCCTGTAAAGCGCTTTCGGCCCAGCAGATCGACCAGATCGGACTGGTTGGGCCCGGCAAGCCGACCAGTATCAGCATCGGCCCGGGATGTACCTGGGCGAGCCAGGCCTACGCCACGAACGTGGCGGGCATCGGCCTGGTCACCGCGAACCAGCTGGGCTTGAACAACATCTACAACAAGAAGGACCAGTACAAGGGATACTTCGAGCCCACGACGGTCGAGGGGTACCCCGCCGTGTACGCGGCCCAGACCGACGGGCGATCGACGGGCGAGTGTCTGCTGTGGTTCGGCCTGACCGACCAGGACTACGCATTGGTCGAGACCGGGATCGGAGCCGGTCCCAACAGGTCCAACCCGTGCCCGGTCGCTGACCGCATCGCGACCGCGGTCATCGAACATCTCAAGGGTGCGGCATGAGAATTGTCCGGAAGGGTTGATTGTCATGGTGAACGGTCCGCTGATCCAGAACGCCGCGACCGGCGCCGCGGTCGGCACCGCGATCATGCCCGGCGCCGGTACCGTCGCCGGCGCGGCCGTCGGTGGTCTGGTGAGCCTGTTCGGTGGTCCCGAGGCCCAGCAACACCAGGCGAGCATCGGTGGCCGGTCGATCGACGCCCGCCAGATCTACGAGCAGATCAGGAACGGTCCCGGGACGGGCTCGCTGGAACAGGGCTCGACCGCGGCGAACGAGCTCAAGCAAGCTCACGCCGCGCGAGCGCAGCAGATCGCCGCGCTCAACAAGGAGATGGACGCCGCCTGGCAGGGTGACTCGGCGCAGGCCGCACAGGCAGGGGGGCATCCCCTGGAGACCTGGCTGAACGACTCCGCAAACAACCTCGGTACGAGCCACCAGTTCATCGGCCAGCAGATCACCGATTTCTCCACGGTGTCGAACAAGGTCCAGCCGCTGCCGGAGAAACCTCCGTCGATGGGTTTCACCGACCACATCAACCCGTTCAGCGACAAAGACGACGAGATCAACGCCTACAACAAGAAGGGTCAGGCGAACGTCGACGCGTTCAACGCCTACTACCAGCAGAGCGCGCAGAACGCCGCGGGCATGCCGCAGTACAAGGCCTGGACCGGGAACAACATCTCGGACGGCACCATCGGCAACGGTGGTGACGGCGGAGGCGGCTCCGGCGGAGGCGGGAACGGTGGCTCCGGCGGCTACGGCGGTGGCGGGTCAGGCAGCGGCGGCTACCCGCCTGGCGGTGGCGGGAACCTGCCGAACATGCCCGGCATGGGCGGTGGTCATGGCGGTGGTTACGGCGGCTCGGGCGGAGGTGCCGGCGGGTCCGGCCCCGGTGGCACGGGCAGCGGCGGGTACAACCCGAACCTCCCGTCGACGACCCTGCCCGGTAGCGGAAAACTGCCGAGCTGGAACGACGGCACCACGGCGGCGGGCTTTACGCCGTCCACCGACTACCCCAGCGGCTTCGGTCCCGGTAACCCGTCGGGCTTCGGCAGCGGTGACTTCGGTCCGGGAGGCAGCGGCTCCGGCTCGGGTTCCGGTGCGGGCGGCGGCTACGGGGTCGGTGGCGTCGGCGGCTTCGGTCCGGGTGGCTCAGGATCGGTGTCCGCGGGTTCGAGCACGGGTGCGGGCGCCGGTGGCGGCAGCGCCGCGGGCGGTGCCGGGGCCGGTGGAACGCGAGGCGGCGGCGCCGGTGCGGCGGGCCGCGCGGGCATGTCGGGTATGGGCGGCGCGGCCGGTCACGGCGGCCGGGGCAAGGGCGAGGAGGACGCGGAGCACCAGACCAAGTACCTCGTCAGCGAAGATCCCAACGAACTCTTCGGTACCGACGAGCTGACCGCGCCACCGGTCATCGGTGAATGAGGCCGGCGAACGTGCTCGAGAAACCACTGACGCTCTACACCCCGATCCTGCTCAACCTGATCCGGCGGCGGGGCGGCGATCCGCACAACACGTTGTGCGGTAACGCGGTCTGGCTGGACGAGGATGCCCAGCGCGCCGAGGACCAGCAGGTCAACGCCTTGCTCGCGCAGCATGGGATGATGGGACCACGTGGTATGGACCGCGACCTGCTGAGCCTGATCGAGTCGATAGCGCAACCGCACCTGGAGTACTACGGCTGGTTCGAGGGCCGGTTCAACGACGCGCCAGCGAACTTCGCCGTGCTCGCGGGCAGCGGGCGAGGGGGCGCGTTCGTAGCGGTTCGCGACCTCAACGCGGAGGCGGTGACCCTCGCTTCCGAACGGCCCGAAGAACTGTTGCAGGGCTTCGTGAACCAGATCCCGAACTGCCGCCCGGCCGCCGGGCAGCCACTGGTGGCCGGCAAGAGCGAGTTCACCGGTACCGGGCGGGAGCGGGACGAAGCCGAGTTCTCCGTGTTGCGACCAGCGCCCGGGCGAGTGGCGGCTTCGCCGTCCGTCGAGATGAAGCGCATCCTGTCGGCGGAGCGGACAGGTGCGGGCAGCCTCTATGTGGCGGTCAGGAACAGGGTGGGCACCCGCCGCCGAAGTGAACGGCCGCTGAACTTCATCGACACGGTGGAAGGCCGCTGGTTGATGGAGGAACGGCCAGGTCGTGGCGATCCGCTGGTCGTGGTCACCCCGGCGACGCCGCAAGTGCTCGCGGAGCGGTTACGCAACGCACAGAGCGCACTGGTCTGATAGCACATCGGGCCACCCCTTCAGCCCAAGGGGTGGCCCTTTTGCGTTCCGGGCATTCATCCACAGCTCTGCCCTCGCCTGGGTATACCCGATCGTGTGCGACACGCCGAACGGCCGGTTCACCGCGACACGCCGAAGACTTTTCACCAATGTTTTCCACACCTCGCACACAAGGCTTGATCTGCACTTTTCCTCTTTCGGGTGGTACTTGTCCCCAGGTTGTACACAGGACTTCCACCGCCTGTGCACGATTGCCCCAGATCTTCCACAGGTTGTCCACAAGATTCTCCCCAGACGATCAACAGGTGGGTTTGCAATGCTCCTTCCGAGGGATCTAGCGTGCCCGGCGACCGGTAGCGCGCAGTACCGAGGGTCAGGCATAATCGAACTGGTGTTCGTAGACAGGAGGTGTCCTCGAGGTGGCGCTGACGGATGACCGCGGTCCCGCGTTTCCGCCGGATCCCGGTCCCGAGGATCCCGGGCCACGGCCCGGAGAGTTCGACCGGAAGCCGCCGCAGGACATCCCCGCCGAACAGTCCGTGCTCGGCGGCATGCTGCTGTCCAAGGACGCCATCGCCGACGTAGTGGAGGCACTCCGCCCCGGCGACTTCTACCTGCCCAAGCATCAGGCCGTCTACGACTGCGTGCTCGACCTGTACGGCCGCGGCGAGCCGGCCGACCCGATCACCGTCTCCGCCGAACTGGAGCGGCGCGGCGAACTCGCCCGGGTCGGTGGCGCGCCGTACCTGCACACCCTGATCGCCACCGTGCCCACCGCCGCGAACGCGGGCTACTACGCCGAGATCGTCGCGGAGAAGGCCGTCCTGCGCCGGCTCGTCGAGGCCGGGACCAGGATCGTGCAGTACGGGTACGGCGCGGCCAACGAAGGCGGCGACATCAACGAGGTGGTCGACCGCGCCCAGGCGGCGATCTACGAGGTCACCGAACGGCGGACCAGCGAGGACTACGTGGCGCTGGAGGAACTGCTCCAGCCGACCATGGACGAAATCGACGCGATCGCCTCCCGGGGCGGCTCCGCCCAGGGCGTGCCCACCGGCTTCATGGACCTCGACGAGGTGACCAACGGTCTGCACCCCGGCCAGATGATCATCGTCGCGGCGCGGCCCGGCGTGGGCAAGGCGCTGGCCCTGGACACCCCACTGCCGACGCCGGACGGCTGGACCACGATGGGCGAGGTAGCTCCCGGCGACCGGCTGCTCGGCGCCGACGGCGGACCGACGACGGTGGTCGCGGCGACCGAGGTGATGCGTGACCGGCCCTGCTACGAGGTGGGGTTCTCGGACGGCTCGGTGATCGTCGCCGACGCCTCGCACCAGTGGCAGGTCGATTCGGGGGTCCGGACCACCGAGCAGCTCGCCGCCCTGCTCGAACACCGCAAGGACGCCGGACCGGCGGTGCCGGCGGCCACCGCGGTCGAACTTCCCATGCGGCGGCTACCGCTGCACCCGTACGCGCTGGGCGCCTGGCTCGGCGACCCGAAGGGCTTCCGGTTCGCCGATCTGGCGCCGGAGATCGTGTGCCGGCTGGAGGGCGAGGCCGACCTGGCCGATGAGTCGGCCGCCGAAACGCGCCTCCGGAACCTTGGGGTGAGGGCCGAACCGCACATTCCCGCGGCGTACCTTCGCGCCTCGGTCGGGCAGCGGCGGGCGCTGCTGGCCGGAATCCTCGACGTCAGCGGCTCGGTCACGGAATCCGGTTCGATCCGGATACCCGCGACCGGTCGCCTCGCCGCGGACATCCACGAACTCCTCGTCAGCCTCGGCCACCATCGCTCGGCGGCATCGGACGCCCTCGCGTTCACCAGTCAGGACAAGGTGTTCTGCCTCCCGAGCAAGCATCTGGCGCACAAGGCCCACGAGACCGGGCCGGCACGCCGCCGGATCGTCGCCATCCGCCGGGTCCCCAGCGTGCCCGTGCGCTGCGTGGAGGTGGCCGCGCCGGACCACCTGTACCTGGCGGGCCGCTCGATGATCCCGACCCACAATTCCACGCTGGGACTGGACTTCGCGCGATCGTGCTCCATCAAGCACGGCATGACCAGTGTGATCTTCTCGCTGGAGATGAGCCGGATCGAAATCGTCATGCGGATGCTGTCGGCCGAGGCGCGAATCCGGCTGGCGGACATGCGCGGCGGCCGGATGTCCGACGACGACTGGACCAGGCTCGCCCGCCGGATGAGCGAGATCAGCGAGGCCCCGCTGTTCATCGACGACTCGCCGAACATGACGATGATGGAGATTCGCGCGAAGGCACGCCGCCTCAAACAGCGCAACGATCTCAAGCTCGTCGTCGTCGACTACATGCAGCTGATGACATCCGGCAAGAGGGTGGAATCCCGGCAGCAGGAAGTCTCCGAGTTCTCGCGGCAACTCAAGCTGCTGGCCAAGGAACTCGAGGTGCCGGTGGTCGCGATCAGTCAGCTCAACCGTGGTCCCGAGCAACGCACCGACAAGCGCCCCATGCTCTCCGACCTGCGCGAATCCGGATCCCTGGAGCAGGACGCGGATATCGTGCTGCTGATCAACCGGCCGGACGCCTGGGAACGGGACGATCCGCGGGCGGGGGAAGCCGACCTGATCCTGGCCAAGCACCGTGCGGGCCCGACCAGCAACGTGGTGGTGGCCCACCAGTTGCACTACAGCCGCTTCGCCGACCTCGCCCAGAGTTAGCCGCGTTGTGTAGGTTCTCAAATTTGACTTCATTTTCTCAAAGCCGACTTCATCTGCACTTCATAAATGAAGTGGCATTGAGACTAAAAGGAGCCCCCATGCCCGTTCCGAACCCGTCTGGCCCCATCTTCGACATCTACGGCGGCTCCATCACCACCGGCAAGACCACCTCTTGGTCGAGTACGCAGCGGGGGAGAAGTGGTGATAGAGCCAGCAGCTAAGCTTGTTGTTTAACCAGGTTGCGTCGTGGTGTGACCCCGGTTGGTCATGGGTGAAGCCCTTGGTTGATCATGCTTCTTGTCTGGGGAAGAAGATCACACCAAGGGCTTCAGTTGATCAGTGTGCACGATGTCGGCGCGG
>NZ_DATELF010000054.1:0-2482 GCF_035276945.1 Amycolatopsis sp.
AATCGCGTGGACGGTGCTGGCCTTGCCGCAAGCTCGCACGTTGGTGTTGGCCGGAGGCGGAGCCATGATCGTGTACAGCTTTGTCACCCGGCCGAAAAGACGTAAACCTCTTTACCGAGGTCAACGCTCCCAAAGCGCGCCAAGTCGCCGCAGCGCTGCGCCGGCACTCGAAGACCCGAGCTGGCTCAAATTAGTGCGCAGCGGGATCGCGTCAGGGTAGCGGTGGCACGGGTGCGCGTTGCGCGCACACGACCGATGAGTTCCGCCTCGCCGCGTGGTCTGCATGTTGGGAATGTTCCCCTTCGGCGCCTGCGGGAGGCCCGAGATGAGATGACAAGGAGCGTGCACACCATGGCCGAGGAGAACGTAAGCGCCACCCTGACTGTCGCCGTGCCCGCTGCGAGAGTGTTCGCGGTGCTGGCGGACCCGACGACCCACTCTGCGATCGACGGCACCGGCTGGGTTCAGGACGCTGTCGACCGGGCGCCGCTGACCGAGGTGGGGCAGATTTTCCGGGTAGCCATGTATCACGCCAACCATCCAAACGGTGACTACCAGATAGCCAACAAGGTCGCGGTGTTCGACCCGCCGCAGGCCATTGGCTGGCTGCCGGGGCAGGACAAGGGTGACGGTCAGTTGGAGTTCGGCGGCTGGATCTGGCGTTACGACCTGGCGCCGCTTGGTCCGTCCGACACTGAGGTCACGCTGACCTACGACTGGTCGGCGGTGCCGCAGTTCATCCGGGAGTACATCCAGTTCCCGCCGTTCGGCCCTGAGCATCTCACCAACTCGCTGCACCACCTGGCCGAGCTCGCCGCACCGACGTCCCGGGCCTGGACGCCCGGCGGCTGACCGGGTAAGCCGCGCGGTAAGGTTTCTGTTGCCAGTTCCTTTGCGATGAAGACCGCCTCGGCGTGGGTGCCCGCGAAAGTGCGTCCCCTTTTCGAAGCACCGGCCTGGAACAACACCCGCGTACGCTGTGGCGAAGGCTCGCACAGAAAGGTCCCGGCACTTCGCAGATAGGGCCCTTGTGGTCGATGCGGTGAACCTTGGCAGGGTCGGTGAAGACATTATTCGTGGCGTCCCGTATCACTGCGTCCTCAGCCCCCGATGATCCCCGTAGATGCCCCTATGGATGTCAAGCGGCGGCGGGTTCTGATTGGCCGCTCGACGTGGGTGCCGGATCGGTGATCAAGTAGTAGATCTCCCGCGCGATGTAGCGCTTGAGGCAGCGGATGGCCTCGCGACGGGTCTTGCCTTCGGTGGTGCGTCGCTCGAGGTAGTCGCGGCTGCGCTGGTCCCAGCGCAGGCGGGAAAGTGTGATGCGGTAAAGCGCGGCGTTGGCCTGGCGGTCACCGCCGCGGTTGAGTCGCAGTCGATGTGTCTTGCCCGACGATGCCTCCACTGGGCTGACGCCGCAGAGGGCCGCGAAGGACGCCTCGCTGTGCAGGCGTTCCGGGTTGTCCCCGGCCGTGATGAGCAGGGCTGCCGCGCTGTCGGGGCCGATTCCGGGACGGTCCAGCAGTGCTGGGGTATGCGCGGCGACAGCATCTGTGATCCGGTGCTCCAGATCGCGGATCTCGCCGGACAACTCGCGAATCCGGCCGGCCAGCAACCGAAGCGTGTAGACCGCGGCGCTGGTGACGTCACTGGGCTTGGTGGGCGGAAGTTCCGCGCAGCGACGGAAAAGTATGGGATTGCTCAGGCCAGTCAATTCCTCCCGTAGTGCTGGGTCGGCAGCGATGAGCACGGCCTTGAGCTGATTGATCGTCTGCGTCCGGGCCTTGATAGCGGATGCCTTGGCCAGCTTGAACATTCGAAGCATTTCTACCGGTCCGTCACCGGTCTTCATGCGGCCGGTCGCCCGTCCAGTCAGGACGGCGCGAGCGGCTGTCTCCGCGTCGATAGCGTCGGTCTTGCCGCGTCGACGACGAGTGGCCTTGTCCGGCTGGTTGACCTCGATCACCTGCACGCCTTCCGCGCACAAGTGCCGAGCCAGTGCCGCACCGTAGGAGCCGGTGCACTCCACCCCGGCCCGCTGCAGCGGGCCGAACGTTCGTGCCCACGTCAGCAGTTGCTCGTAGCCGGCCCGGGTCGTAGCGAACGCGCGGCTGCCCAGCAGGGCACCCAGGGTCGTGATCACCGCCGCGACATGCAGATCCTTGTGCGTGTCCACGCCGAGAACGACCTCACCGGCGGCGGCGTCATCTTGGCTGGGCAGGGTGGGATGAGGCATGCTGGGCACAGTCGTCTGGCTCCTGACCTAACTCGGGAACGGATGGCCGTCGCCGGGCCGGCGGAGGCGGTCAGAACTGTGATGGTGCCCTGTTCACGGCAAGGCCCCTATCGGGACACGCCCCGCCGGTCCGGCGGCTGCAAGCACCGTCCCAGGCTGGGGCCGACAGATCTACGGAAAAGCACCACGGCCGGTTGTCGCACGGGTCAGACCACAGCCCGGGACGGCACCTGATCATCCTCACAG
>NZ_DATELF010000055.1:0-3675 GCF_035276945.1 Amycolatopsis sp.
GCAGTCACCGCGGCCACCACACCGGCACCACCCGCACCCACCACGACGCAACCACGCGCACCACGCCCGGACAAGAGCCAAGGCGGGGGCGGTGGTGGGGGTGCCAGCTACGAGACCCAGATCGCGGACGCACAGAAACGCGGCGACTGGCAGACCGCCGTGCGCCTACAGCGCGAGCAACTCGCCGAGAACCGAACCCTCTACGGAAGGAACTACCGATGACCACGCCCGCACAAGCGCAGCAGGCTGCCACCCAGCGCGTCGCCTCGATCAGCACCGCATGGGAACGATTCGTCAAGGCGGTGAACACCGACCCTGACACGGCACTCGCCGCGTGGATCGGCTACCGCGTCACCACCGCGGCCGCGCTCGCCGAGCACCCCGAATACCTGCCGCAACCCCAGACACCACCCAGCACCGACCACACCACCCTGCGCACCGAGTACGAATACCTCCACAACTGGGCACCCTCGATCCGCTCGGGCACCGTCGAAGGAATCGGCAGCAGCACCACCGTCCGCCTCGTCACCGCCGAAGAGCGCGCCAACTATGAACGCCGCGCCGCCGCCTACCCCGCCGCTCTCCAGACACACGAGCGACGCATTCAGGACCTCGCCATCTGGTACCGGCTCATGACCCCCGGCGAGCGTGAGGAACTGGGCCCAGACGGCAACTATGCCGCCCAGCTCGATGACTACGAGCAGCGCGCCCAGGCGTTCACCGACTACAGCGGAGCGCAGCTGTACCCGAACCCACGACCGACCGACACGTGCGGCTTCGCGCCACCAAACATCGTGCCGCCGTTCGCCGGTATTGCACAGATGAGGATGCCGCCGCTCCAACTACCCGCCCTGGTCGAATCCTTCGACCAGGCCCTGACCCAGGCCCTCAACGCCTGACCACCCCAGAGAGGTAGCAAACCCATGATCCTCGAGGCCGAGCGGACCATCACAGCCAGCACCGCGCCCGTGCCACTGCACACAGGCGGACTCGACGGCTACCCGCAAACCCTGCTCGTCAAGAACACCAGCGCCAACGGCGCAACCCTCACAGCCAACGGCGTCCTGTTCGGGGAAGTGTCCGCCTCAAGCAAGGACATCGCTCTGCCCGCAGGCGCGAGCGCAGCCATCATGCTCGCCGTCGGAGACACGCTCACCGCGAAGCGATCAGGCGCAAGCGACGCGACGCTTTCCGTCGTCCGCTGGTACGGCCGCTGACCACCGATACCCCCTGGGGGGTAACCCCTCCACTGTGGACGGCCGGGACCGCCGGTGAGGTCTTTTCGTGGTCGGCGTACCGATCCACCTCAACCAAGATCACGAAGATAGACGGAGAGTGACCGATGCCGCCGAAACGTAACGCGGCGAAGCCGAACAGCCGGGCGCACCGCCGGCCGCCTGCGGCTGCTGCCCGTGCTGCGCTGGTGGATCTTCCGGCGACCGGGTGTGATCTTCCGGTTCCGGAGATGCCGCCGGGTCGTGAGTGGTCCGAGGATGATCGGGCGCGGTGGTCGGAGCTGTGGGAGTCGCCTCAGGCGGTGATGTGGGACGACACGTGCCGCGGGACGGTGGCCGTCCTGCTGGTATACGAGCGCGCGATCCTGGCCGGTGAGGCCTCGGCGTGGATGGCGCAGGAAGCCCGGTATGCCGCCGAAGCGCTCGGGTTGACGCCGAAGGCGATGGTCGCGCTCGGGTGGCGGATCGTGGACGCGTCATGACGGCCCGGCGTGCTGCCCGCGCACAGCCGGCGGACGTGCTGCTGCTGCCTGGTGGTGTCCAGATTGACGGTTCGCTGCTGGCTCCCGATGACGCGGTGTGGCGGGACGACACGACGGACGTGGAGGGGTTCACGCACGCGGCTCAGCGGGTGCGGGACGCCGCGTGCTTCCTGGGGCGCCGTCGTCGGCATGGTGAGGCTGTTCGCCGGTGGGCAGTCGAGCAGGGCTGGACCGATGTTCGGGGGCGCGCGGATCTTTCCCGGCTGCTGCGGGCTGGTGTTCCAGTGCCGGGCTACGTCCTCGACGGCGACCAGGCGTGGCCGATCGGGGACGATCAAACCGCGCTATACCTGTGCCTTGGGGCGGACCGGTGAGCGCCCGCCGGGCCGCGCGACGGTTGCAGCTTCCGGCCGCGCCGATCGTCGACGGTGTCGAGGTGCCGCCGGAACTGCTCGACGCCGGCCACAGAGTGTGGCACGAGCGGGCCGCGTTTATCGCGTTCATGACGGCGCGTGGCTGGTCTCTGCCACCTCAGGAACGGCTCGGCGGGAACAACAACTCTCACCCGGCGAACCGGCGCCGCAAGGCGGTCGGCAACTGGGGCGTTGAAAACGGGATCGTCTCGTTCCACGACTCCCCGGATTTCCTGCGCCTGAACCAGATGTTCTCCCTCTGAACATCCGAAAGAGACAGTGGTCATGGCGGAACGATGGCCCGCCGGAATCGCAGCACGGTGAGGAACCCGGCAAGACGCAACATCCGGCGTTCAGCTGCCCCAGCGGCCGGGCAGCGGCCGCTCATCCTGCGGAGTCGTCTCGCCGGGCGCGGGCGACAGCTGGGACTTCTCCCGGGCAATCAGGACGAGCGCGACCAGGCCGCCGATCGCGGCGAGCTCGGTGAGGATCGTTCGAAGACGAGTCACGTGATGCCTTTCTCCTGGTAGCAGGTCAGCGGATCAGTTGTCGCTACCGTCCCTGCCGCTCCTGCACTGGATGCATGGCCACTTGGCACCGGTCTCGGGGTCGGTCCAGACACCAGAGCCGCCACACCAGCTACAGCCGCACACCACAACGCTGGGCCGGGTGGCAGGCAGGTTGCGCAGAGCAGCGAGGACACGCCGTGCCAGCTCGACACGGTCACCAATGGTCATGAGGTCCGGACTAGTCCGGAGTGGCACCTGGGCCGGGATCCGCACCGGAAGCGGTCTCGACAGCAGTTCCCATTCCACGATTGCCTCCCAATGGATTCAGGGGTGTGGAAGCTCGGCCGGTGCGGGTGGGGGGCCCGCACCGGCCGAGCTGGTGGGCGCTGGGGATCGCGCCCGGTCCTCGGACTCCATTCCGCCGAGGACCAACCGTCCGACGCGAGTCGCAGGCCGGGGCCTCACGTCGGGCGGGGATGGGGTGGCCCGCGCTCAACCCTGGCCGGGGGAGTGTGGCGAGGGGAGCGCGGACCGGTCAGGGAAGGGTCACGGCGGTCACGGGCGCGCAGCCGGTGACGATGGAAGCGCCCGGGTCGCCGCCCCGTCGATCTCGTCGGCCCGCCCCACCATCGACGCACCAAGCCGGGCCGTGCCCGCGCCGTACATCCGCAGGATGTCCGTACCCACCGCCTCCAGAGAGCCAGCACGGCCATAGACCGACACCACCCGCATCAGCGCCTCCGCGACCTCGGCCATCGCGGCGACCACCGCACGGTCCCGCTCCAGTCCGGTACGCGCCAGCCCGTTCACAGCTGACCCCGCGCCCTGAGCCGGGTTTCGATCGAGATCCGCAACCCGGTCGAGACCCCGACCGCTGCCCCGGTCTCGGGGCGCTCGGGGTCGAGGTCGAGGTAAGCCAGCCGATCACCCACCTGCACGGCGACCTGCTCGTTCACCTTCAGCCCAGCGACGACCTCGACCGGCTGTCCATCAGGGTCGACGCCGGTCTCGCGCCACGCGATCCGCCACTCTTCCG
>NZ_DATELF010000056.1:0-16039 GCF_035276945.1 Amycolatopsis sp.
CGGAAACGGGCCGCAAACCATGGCGACATTACGGAACATCGCGGCAGGACTCATCCGCCTCGACGGCACCAACGCCATCAAACGAACCACCGAATGGATCGGCCGGGAGCCACGCCGAGCACTCCCCATCATCGCTACGTAGCGTAACCAGTATCACTTATTGTGATCTTGCCTTTGCCGTGCATCAGGACCTCCTAGGTTGTTAGGTTGAGCATAAACTTAGGACAAACATAAACATGGGTCAAGCCTATATAGTGGTCGACATGCTCAGGGAGTTGAAGAAGCGCGAGACCCGGCAGGCGATCTCGGACGTCGCCACCCGGCTGTTCATCGAGCACGGCTTCGACGAGGTGACCATCGCGCAGGTTGCGGCTGCGGCGAAGGTGGCCAAGATGACGGTGACCAACCACTTCCCCCGCAAGGAAGATCTCGTCTTCGACGTCCACGAGGATTTCGTCGCCGGCCTTGCCGCCGCGCGCGGCGAAAATGAGCCTCTGCTGGCCGCGTTCCGGCGGCACTACTTCGAAGCGCTCGACCGGCAGGACGCGATGATCGGCTTCTCCGACCCGGACTTCGCCCGGATGATCCTCACCAGTCCCACACTCCTGGCGCGCCTGCGAGAGTTGCACGAGGGACGTGAGAAAGCGCTTGCGGCCGCACTGTCCGTGGAGTTCGGCGACGTCGCCGCGCGTGCCGTCGCCGCGCAGATCGCCACCGCGTATCGAGTGCTGTTCCACGAAGTGCTTCAGCGCACCGCGGCCGGTGAGCTGGACATCGCCAAGACTGTCCGGAGGTCGGCCCGGCGGATCTTCGATCTGCTCGGGTCCGGACTGGGGTGACCCGCCCGCGGCACGCGTGCCCAAGTCGTGGCGCTACCGGCGGGCCGGGCCGGATGAAGCCGCTGCTCGGGCAGTGTCCTCTCTGGACGGTCCTGGCCTGTCGGCGGCGGTGCCTCCCGACGTTTGTATGGTTTCCTCGGGTGCGCGCCGTCCCCGGTTGTTAGGGTCGGAATGTGTCCGTCCGAGAACTGGTCGTGCTCGGCACCGGGAGCCAGGTGCCCACGCGCGGCCGCAACCAGAACGGCTACCTGCTGCGCTGGGACGACCAGGGTCTCCTGTTCGATCCCGGGGAGGGAACCCAGCGTCAACTACAGCTCGCCGGAGTGCCTGTCAGTGCCATCACCCGGCTCTGCCTGACCCATTTCCACGGCGATCACTGCCTTGGGGTGCCCGGCATCGTGCAGCGGCTGTCCCTGGACGGTGTCACGCACCCGGTTCGTGCCCATTACCCGGCGTCCGGCCGGCCGTTCTTCGAGCGGCTGCGGTACGCGAGCGTGTACCACGAGGTCGCCAAGATCGTGGAGGAGCCGATCGAGCGGGAGGGCACGATCGCCGACGAACCGTTCGGCATGCTCAACGTGAAACGTCTGGACCATCCAGTGGAATCCTTCGGTTACCAGCTCGTCGAGCCGGGTGGCCGCCGGATGCTGCCGGAGTTGCTGGCCCGGTTCGGCATCGTGGGCGCCGAGGTGGGCCGGCTGCAACGGGATGGTTCGGTGCGGGTCGGGCCGCGCACGGTGACCGCGCAGCAGGTCAGTGTGCACCGCAGGGGCCAGCGCTTCGCGTTCGTGATGGATACCCGGCTCTGCGACGGGGTGTACGAGCTCGCCGAGAACGCCGACCTGCTGGTGATCGAGTCCACCTTCCTGTCCGGTGAGGCCACGCTCGCCACGCAGTACGGTCACCTGACCGCCGCGCAGGCCGGGCAGGTCGCCGCGGAGTCGCGGGTCCGCAAGCTCGTGCTCACCCACTTTTCCCAGCGTTACGACGATCCCCTGCGCTTCCACGACGAGGCGGCGGCGCACTTCGACGGCGAGATCGTGGTTGCCGAAGATCTCACCCGGATCCCGGTGCCGAAGCGCTGACGTATGGTCTGATACACGACGTGAAACTCAAGTCGTGGCTGCCGGTCCTGGTCGTGCTCATCCTGGCCGTCTTCGTGGCGTACAAGTCCGGGGCGCTGGGGAAGAAGACGCCCGGTCCTGGTCCCGCTCCCACCGGCGACGCCGCGACGGCGCGCGCCGAACTGGCCCAGCTGGTGGTCCACGCCCGCGGCTCGATGCAGGGCTATTCGCGGGACAAGTTCCCGCACTGGGAAATGATTTCCGGGGAGTGCGACACCCGCGAAACCGTGCTGAAGCGTGACGGGCAGAACGTGCAGACCGACGCGAAGTGCGAGGCGGTCTCGGGTAGCTGGCGCAGCCCGTACGACGGCGCCACCTGGACCAAACCGTCCGATGTGGACATTGATCACCTGGTCCCGCTCGGCCAGGCATGGGAGAGCGGTGCCGCTCAGTGGTCCACTGACCGGCGCAAGGAACTCGCCAACGATCTGACACATCCGCAGCTGTTCGCGGTGACCGACAACGTCAACCAGGCCAAGGGCGACAAGGCGCCGGACGAGTGGCGCCCGCCGCTGGAGTCGGACTGGTGCGCTTACGCCGTCGACTGGATCGAGGTCAAGAGCTACTACCAGCTCACCGTTATCGAAGCGGAGAAGTCGGCGTTGAGCGACATGCTCAACCGCTGCTGACGTGGAGAGTGGTTCGCGTGGCGGCGCAGGCGGCCTGGCTTACCCGCAAGTGGCTACGCCGCTGTGAAAAGCGTTGGCCCTCCGGCCCGATGGCTTCTGAACGCGGGGCCGGAGGGCCTCGGTGCGAAAGGAGGAATTCGCCTGGCAGACTATTCCAAGGCGCGCGCCCCGGCGGCAACCCTTTCCGGGGTTATTGAACGCTCGACAACGCTTCCGGGTGAATCTCGTGATTACCTGGCGTGGTCAGGTGCCGGAACTCCGGGATGAGCGAGCCGATCAGGTGCTTCTTGCAGCACGAGTGGGGAGTGTGCCGGTGGGAGGTTCACCAGTGTTGCGCAAGGCCATGAAGGCAGACGTGCTGGAGATCGCCGAGCTCATGCGCCTGTCAGTGCTCGAAGTGTTTCCCCGTTTTCATGACGAACGCGAGACGGCCGCTGCCGCCCGGTATCTCACCGAGCCTGACACGGTGCTGATCGACGACAGGACCTACTTCGTCTACGAGACGGACGGGCAGGTCGTCGCCTGCGGCGGCTGGAGCAAGCGGGACAAGCGGGACAACGGTTCCGGCGCCACGCCATCGGACGACCGCCTGCTGAACCCCGACCGCCGAGTCGGGCTCTCGCGACCGCCGAGTCGGGCTTTCGTGACGGCCGAGTCGGGCTTTCGTGACGGCCGAGTCGGGCTCTCGTGACGGGCGGTCGGGCTTTCGCGAGAGGTGAGTCCGGCCTGGACTCCAGAGCCGCTCAGTAGGCTCACGAAGCTTGAACTCCCGAACAACCCGGCGCGGCGCGCTCGAAGCGGGGAGAATGCTCCAATGAGCGGTGAAGAGTCCAGGGACGGGGTCACACTGACCAACCTCGACCAGCCGCTGTTCGACGGGGCGGGCGCCACCAAGCGGCATTTGGTGGACTATTTGGACGCCGTGTCGGGCGTGCTCGTCCCGGAACTGCGGGGCCGGCCGCTCTCGGTGGTGCGTGTGCTCCGCGGGCAGAAACCTTTCATGCAGAAGAACGTGCCGAAGTACACACCGTCGTGGGTGAAGACGGTGAAGCTGTGGGCGGAGAGTTCGCAGCGCGAGGTGTCCTATGCGCTCTGCGACGACGGCAGGACATTGCTCTGGTTCGCCAACCAGCGGGCCGTGGAGTATCACCCGGCCCTGTACCGCGTCGAGCCGGGGAGTCGCCCCGCCTACCTCGTGCTCGACCTTGACCCGCCCACAACCGACAGCAGCTTCGGCATGGCCGTCCGCGCGGCCGAACTGGTCCGTCAGGTGATGGCCGAGGCCGGTCTGGCCAGCGTGGTGAAGACCAGTGGGTCGAAGGGCGTGCACGTGTTCGCGCCGGTGGCGGACGACCCGGGGGTCGACGACCTCGCGGCGGCGACCCGCGCGATCGCCGCGCGCGCCGAACGGCTTGATCCCACGCTGGCCACCACCGCGTTCATCCGGGAGGACCGCGAGGGCAAGGTGTTCCTCGACGCCACCCGGTCGGGCGGAGCGACCGTGGTCGCCGTGTACAGCCCCCGCGTCCGGCCAGGCACCACAGTGTCGTTCCCCGTCGCCTGGGCGGACCTCGACCGCGTCTCGCCCGCGGACTTCACCGTGCATACGGTGCCGCGGCTGATCGGCGGGGGAGATCCGTGGGGAGAGCGGATGCCCGCCCCGCGGAGCGTCAGCGCGGACCTGATCGAGGAAGGCCACACCATCCCGGTGGCCAGGGTGCAGGCGATGCACGAGGGCAAGCGGCGAGCCCGCGCCCGCCGTGAACGCGAGCGGGAATAGCTTCAGGCGAGGCGCTTCCATGGCTTCTGGCGGACAGCGGCGCACAAGCCGCGTAGCCGAGCCAGCGCCATGATCTGCCGGTACCCGATGTTCTCGAAAAACGCGGCGAGCGCCGAAGCCGTGATGTCCCGAACACCGTTGAGACGGTGGAAAGCCAGTTCGTCCGCGAGCAGCGCCAGCAGCGTGACCACGGTCGCGTACCCGTAGCACAGCAGAAAGAACCGCACGACGAAGTCCAGATCCACGGTCCCGGAGACGAAACCGGCGGGCACGAGAACGAGACCGGCCACTTCCATGATCGGTGTAAGCAACTCGAACAGCAGGAAGAACGGCAGGGTCAGCAGACCGACCTGCCGGTAGTGCGGGTCGCAGAGCATTTTCCGGTGCAGCGCCAGCGTTTCGGCGAGCCCGCGGTGCCGGCGGTTGAGCTGCTTGCGCAGTGTCCGCCACCTCGTTGGGGCTTCGCGCCAGGCGACCGGCTCTCCGACGAAGGTGACGCGGTGGGGGGTTTCGTCGTCGCGCAGTTTGTGGTGCAGGCGGACGACGAGTTCGGGGTTCTCACTCTCGCATACCAGCCCGCCCGCCGAGATGACCGCGTCGCGCCGGAACACGCCGAAGGCGCCGGAGGTGACGGCCAGTCCGCCGACGCGGGACCATCCGGCGCGGGCGAACAGGAACGCGCGAACCTGCTCCACGACTTGGATCGCGGGTAGCCACCGCCCGGCCTTCGGGACGACGCGGATCATGCCACCGCCGGCCGCCGCCCGCAGGGGGTCGTCGGCGAACGGCTTCGCGGCCCACAGCAGTGCCCGCGGATCCGGAACGCAGCTCGTGTCGGCCAAGCACACCAGCGGATGCTGGGCAAGGTTCAGGCCCGCGTTGAACGCGTCGGCCTGACCCCCGCGGTCCTTACGCACGACCAACAGCGGCTCGCGGCGTAGCCGAGGGACGTGCACCGACCCCACGGCACCGAGGACCGGTACTTCGTTCGGCACCACCCGTGGCACCTCGACAAGGTCGTATTCCCTGCGCAGGCGCTCGAAGGTGGCGTCGGTGGATCCGTCGTCGATCACCACGACCTCGAACCTCGGGTAGTGTAGGGCGAGCATGGTACGCACGGATTCGACGACTTTCGCGGGCTCGTTGCGTACCGGGAGCAGGATCGAGACCGGCTGATGCAGCGGGCTGGTCTCGGCGAGCCCGGCGGCCCGCGCCGCCCGGACCAGGCCGGTCGAGCCGAGTAGTACCAGCAGCAGGTAGCCGGTGTTCAGCAGGGTGAAGTAGACCAGCACGACCTGACTGCCGAAACGCAGCAGGTCCCGCAGCAGATCGATCATCGCGCCTCCCTCTCCTGCCGGGCGGTCAGCATTCTGAGCGCGAGACCCGCGGTCGCGTGTGCGCCTGCCGGAGTGCCGGGGTTGCGGGCGTGGTCGTGCAGCGCCTTCATGCCGCGTGCGCCCAACCGCGTGAGCGCCACCGCGGCGTTGTGCGCCACCTGTGGGACCGGATCGGTCAACAACGCCGAAAGGCGGGTGGCCACCGAGGGATAACCGAGTTCACCGAGTGCGTGGGCGGCCATGGCCCGGACCGCCGGTGGCTGGCGGGGTGCGACCGCGGCGAGCAGCGGGCGTCGCACGGCCCGGGTGCCGATCAGACGCAGTGCGTGCACCGCACGGACTCGCACCTCCGGCTCGGGGTCCCGTAGCGCTGACGCGATCACGGGGACGGCCCGCAGTGCCCGGATCAGCCCGAGCACGTCCACGGTCGTCGCCCTGACCATCGCACTGCCCGTGCCCATCGCTTCGAGGAGGGGCTTCTCGACCGCGCTGCCCAGGCCGGCCAACACGAGCGACACCAGTTGCCGAGGGGGCCCGGACTTCTCGAGGCTGTCCAGCAGCGGTCCGACCGCGGCGAGATCGCCGATCCGGCCCAGCGCGCGGGCGGCGACCGAGCGGACCTCGGGATGGACGTCGACGAGCAGTTGACACAACGGCTCCACCGCATCGCGTTGCCGTAACGCGCCAAGCAGTCGCGCCGCGGTGGCGCGCCGCACCGGGTCCGGCTCGGTCAACTGTCGCATCGCTTGCTTCACGACGCCGCGGCGCTGCAACACGTCCAAGAGCAGGTCCCGGGCGTCGTCGTGAACCGTGTCGAGCAGCGCGACCGCCGCCGGTTCCGCGGCCCGCCATTTCCGTTTGTGCAGCCGCACCAGGCGTTCAGCCGAGTCCGGTTCCCCTTCGGCGAGAGCGTCGAGTAACGGGCGCACGCGTTCCACCCGGCGGACTCGTCTTCGCTCCCGGCGGAAAGCCAGCAGCAACGCAAGGATCAGCAGGACCGAAGCCGAACCCAGCACAACGGACAGTCCGAGGGTCGACGGCGAGATCATCGTTTTCCCACCCCGCTCACCCAAGCCGACGAACCTCGAAACTCCCAGGTCACCGTCACCGCCGAGTGACCGGTATTCGCGTCGACCATGAGAGTCCACAATGGACTTAATGGGATCGGGGCGCGGAACCCCTTCCCTCGTCCGGCCGCGGGCGGGACACTGGAATTTCCGGGATCGAGTAGAACACCAAGCAGGAAGGATGGAGAAGATCATGCATGTGCGGATGAATATGCTGATCGGGGACCCGGCCCGAGTCGACGATGTCACGCATTACCTCGAGGACACGGTACGGCCGCATGTGGAGGCGCAGCCGGGCTGTCGCGGGCTGGCCGTGCTCACCGACGCCGACCTCGGCGTGACCATGGTCAATTCGTACTGGGAATCCGCCGAGGCGATGGCCGCCAGCGAGCACGCCGTGCAGACATCGCGTAAGGAGGCGATCGAGCTGGCCCATGGCATGGTGACGGTGGAGCACTACGAGGTGCCGATCTTCGTGCGCCGCAGCCGTCCCGGCCGTGGCGCCGGGGTGCGGATCACCGCGATCGAAGGCGACCCGGTCGACCTCGACCTCACCATCCAGGCCTTCCGTGACACCGCCTTGCCGCGGCTGCTGGAGATGCCGGGAATGGCCAGCACCCAGCTCCTGGTCGACCGGCAGACCGGCCGCGGGCTGGTGATCTCCGCCTATGAAACCGCCGAGGACCTGGCGGCCTCACGGGCGAAGGCGGCCAGGTTGCGGGCCGACACCATGGCCAAGACGCACGCGACCGTGCGCTCGGTCCAGGAGTACACCCTGCTGTCCACCACGGTCCGCGAGGGCGGCACGACCAACCTCATCGAACGCGAAACCGAATTCTGGAACGCGCGCGACCGTGAAGGCTGGGGAAGCGTCCTCGACCAGCAGGCGTTCGAGCTGCGCGCGCCGGGTGGCGTCCGCATGGCCGGCCGGGAAGCGGTCGACGCGCTCTGGAACGTCTGGCAGGAGGCCTTCCCGGACAACCGGGTGGAAATCGGCGCGATCTACGGCGACGAGCGCGGGGGCGTGCTGGAGGGCCGGTTCGTCGGCACGCACAACGGCACGCTGCGTACTTCCTCCGGCGAGATCCCGGCCACCGGAAGGCAGGTCGACATCGCCTTCTCCGAGGTGCACCGGGTGCAGGAGGGCAAGCTCATCGACGACCACCTGTACTTCGACCAGTTCGAGTTGCTGCGTCAGCTCGAGCAGTTGACCTGACTGGAGGCTCTAACCTGCTCGAGTGAGCATCGAGCTGGTCCTGCTGTCGCGGGTGGCCTACCACGGCCAGGAGATCGCCGGTCCCCGGTTGCGGGGTCTGCTCGCGCTGCTCGCCGGAGATCTGCGTGCGGGATGCGGGACGGCGCGGCTGGTTGACGGTCTTTGGCCGGACGAGCGACCCGAGAATCCGGCCAAGGCGCTCCAGATCCTCGTCTCGCGTGCCCGCGCGCAATTGGGCTCCGACGTCATCGCCCGCACCGCCAGCGGGTACCGCCTGTCCCTGACCGAGGACCAGGTCGACTCGTCAGCGGTGTTGCTCAGCGCGTCGGTGAGCGCGAAGTGCTGTCGCGAGGGCGACCATGCCGGGGCGCTCGCCCACGCCGACGCGGGTCTGGCGCTGTGGGCCGGCGCGGCGACCGACGGCGACATCGAAGCCGAGGACCCGTTGTCGGCGCTACGGGCGGACCGTGCGTCGACCTGTCGATCGCTGGTGCGCACCCGTGCGCTGGCGCTGTCGCGGCTTGGGCGCGGCGCCGAGGCGGTCGAGCCGCTGACCGAGCTGTTCCGGGAACATCCGAGGGACGAGGAAGTCCTGCTGGAGTTGCTGCGCGCCGAGGCGGCGACGCTGGGCTCGGCGGCGGCACTGGCCAGGTACGAGACGTATCGCCGGTCGCTGCGGGACGAGATCGGCACCGACCCCGGCACCGCCCTCCAGGGTGTGTATCAGGAGCTGCTGCGGAGTGCGGCCCCGACCGTCCGGCACGGGGTCCAGCACGAACCCAATCCGCTACTTGGCCGCGATGACGATCTCGCCGCGGTCGCGGGCCTGCTACGCACCGCGAGGGTCACGTCGATCGTCGGGCCAGGCGGGCTGGGTAAGACCCGGCTCGCGCATGCGGTCAGCCGGCGGGCGGAGCAACGGGTCGTGCGTTTCGTCGCGCTCGCCGGGGTTACCCGCGACCAGGACGTCGCCGGAGAGGTCGCGTCGGCCCTCGACGCCGAGTTTCGGCGTCCCGCGATGGGCGCCGTCACACCGGACGTGATCACCGCGATCGCGGGGGCTCTCGAACCCGGTCCCGCTCTGCTGGTGCTGGACAACTGCGAGCAAGTGGTCGGCGGGGTCGCCGAACTGGTGCGCACGCTGGTTTCGGTGACGAGGGACCTGCGGGTGCTCGCCACCAGCCGGGCACCGCTGGGTCTCTCGTCGGAGTCGGTCTACCTGCTGCCGGAGCTGGATCTGCCGACCTCGGTCGAGCTGTTCACCGAGCGCGCACGGGCGGCCCGTCCCGGTGTCCACCTGCCTTCCGAGATCGCCGCGGAACTGTGCCACCAACTGGACGGGCTGCCGCTTGCGGTCGAGTTGGCGGCGGCACGGGCGCGGGTCATGTCGGTCGCCGAGATCGCTCAGCGGCTTGATGACCGGTTCTCCTTGCTACGCGGCGGTGCGCGCGACACTCCCGAGCGGCACCACGCGCTGCACGCCGTCGTCGAGTGGAGCTGGAAGCTGCTCGACCCGGACGGGCAGGCGGCAATGCGCGCGTTGTCGGTGTTCCCCGGCGGGTTCACTGTGGACAGTGCCCGGCAGTTGCTCGGGGGTGGTGATGTACTGCCGGTCCTTGAACACCTGGTCGACCAGTCGCTGCTCAAGGTGGTCGAGACCCCGTGCGGCACGCGTTTCCGGATGCTCGAGACGGTGCGTGAGTTCAGCACGGCGGCACTGCATGCCGCCGGCGAGACGCCTCGTACCATCGAGCTTTTCCTTGCCTGGGCTCGCGAATTCGGGCTGGCGAACCACGAGCTGCCGTTCGGCCCCGACCCGGTGCAGGTCACCGACCTGATTCGCGCCGAGCAGGACAATCTCGTGCAAGCACTGCGGTATGGCATCGCTGGCAACGACGGTGCGACGGTCTCGGCGGCCGGTGCCGTGCTCGCCGCGCTGTGGACATTCGAGTCCCGCTACGGGCGCATGGCGGCACTCTCCGAGGATGCGGGCCGGGTGTTGTCGCATTACCGGCCAGAGCCGGAGTTCGTCGAGGCCACCCGGTTGACCGCGTCCCTTTGCGCCGCCTACACCTTCATGACACACGGGCCGCGCGCGACGCGGTCGCTGATCGTCCTGCGGCGGCTCCCGCCCGCCCCGCCCGACACGCTGACGCGCGCCGTCGCGGCCCTGCTGCACGCCGCGCCCGATCTGGACCCCGCGCGGCTGCCCGAGCTGTGCGACTGCGACGAGCCGTTGTTCGCCGGGGCCGCGAACGCTGTCGCGAGCTACCTGTGGGAGAGCATGGGCGATACGGACGGCACGCTGAAGGCGGCCGAGCGGATGCGCGAGGTGCTCGAGCACTGGGAGTCCCCGTGGCTGCGGATCTTCGTCAACTCACGGGTCGCCGAGTTGCACATGCAAGCCGGCCGGGGCGCCGAAGCCCTCCGGCACCTGCGGGTCGCGTGGAGTCTGCAGCGGAGTCTTGGGAACCGGGGCGACGAGATCGGGATCCGGTGGGCGATGGCGCTGGCCAGCCTCCAGGTCGGCGCCCTCGACGACGTCGAGCACTGGATGGAGTTGGCGAGAGCGCACTCCACCGAGGGGACGCTCGCGTACCGCTCATTCGAGCTCGCGTTGCACGGGGAACTCCGGTTGGCGCGTGGTGACGTCGAGCCGGGCCTCGAACTGTGGCGACGGGCCGTCCAGGCCATCGCGACGCTTCCGGGAGTGCGGGCCGAGCCGGGCCTGGAGCCGTGGATCCTGGAGATCAAGGCCGTCGCGGTGGTCGCCCACGCGCGGCACAACCGGCTCGACGTGATGGAGGAGGTCGTGGACGACGTGTCGTCCACGCTCGTGGCGATGCTCGGCGATTCCGGTGGACAGTCGCCGTCGTTGTTGCTGGGTATGCCGCTTTGTGGCGCGCTCCTGCTGGCGATGGGGATGGTGTATCTCACCCGCGGCGAGCCGCGGTCGGGAGCGCGGCTGGTCGCGCTCGCGGAGCGGTTCCGGTACCTGCGGCAGTTCCAGCCGACCATGTCCGCCGCGCGCGCCCGAGAATTCGCGGAACGGACCGACAAGCCGGCCTACGCCGACGCGGTGTCCTCATGCGCCGGCCTGAATGGAGAGGAGTTGCGAGCCGCCGCACTGGCCGCGCTCACCGCGAGGGGTCCCGGTTGAACAGTTTCTTCGCCCAGACATAGCCACCCAGCGCGATGACGGCGCACCAGCCGGCCGCGAGGTAGGCACCGTTGCCGATCGGGGTGCCCACGAGCAGTCCCCGCACGGTCTCGATGAACGGCGTGAACGGTTGGTACTCGGCGAAGACCCGCAACGCGGTGGGCATCGAGCCGGTCAGGACGAACCCGCTGCCGAGGAACGGCAGGAACACCAGCGGCATGGGGAGATTGCTCGCGGCCTCCACGGTTTTCGGCACCAGGCCGAGCGCGACCGACAGCCAGGCGAGTGCGAACGTGATCATCACGAGGACGCCGGCCGCCCCGAGCCACTCGACCGGACCCGCCGATGGCCGGAATCCGATGAGCAGCGCGACCCCGGTGATTACGCCGATGCCGAGCAAGGTCTGGATCATGCTGCCGATGACGTGCGCGGTGAGAACGGAAGCCCGGGCGATGGCCATGGTGCGGAACCGGGCGATGATGCCCTCGGTCATGTCCATGGCGACCGATATGCCGTGCCCTGCGGTGCGGCCGCCACGGCCATCAGGATGATTCCGGGAGCCACGTAGTCGGCGTACGCGCCTCGGCCACCCATGTCGCCGAGGCCGTTACCGAGCGTGCCGCCGAGGACGTAGACGAACAGCCCCAAGAAGATCACGGGCATACCCGCGACCATGAGCGTCAGGGACGGGTAACGCAGCATGTGCCGGAGATCGCGCCGCAACATCGTCGCCGAGTCGGTCAGCGCGTGGGACAAAGTGGTCATCGTGCGGTCACCTTCGTGTCGCGGGTGCGGCCGGTGATGGCGAGGAAGACGTCGTCGAGGTCGGGGGTGTGCACGGACAACTCGCCGACCTCGATCGAGGCGGCGTCGAGCCGGTCGAGCAACGCCCGCAGCGATCCGACGCCACCGTCGCCGGGAATCTGCAGCGTGAGCGCCTCGTCGTCGCGCGACGCCTCGCCGAGGACACGGGCAGCCGCGTCGAGGCCACCAAGATCGGCGAACCGCAGCCGGATGTGGCCACCGGGAACAAGTCGCTTGAGCTCGGCGGCGGTGCCTTCGGCGACCAGATGCCCGTGGTCGAGCACCGCGATCCGGTCGGCAAGCTGATCGGCTTCCTCGAGGTATTGCGTGGTGAGGAACACCGTGACACCGCCGGCGACAAGCTCACGGATGATCTGCCACATGGTGCGCCGGCTGCGTGGGTCGAGCCCGGTGGTCGGCTCGTCGAGGAAAATGATCCGCGGCTCGCCGACCAGACTCATCGCCAGGTCAAGCCGCCGCCGCATCCCACCCGAGTAGGTTCCGGCGGTCTTACCGGCCGCATCGACGAGATCGAACCTCCGCAACAGCTCATCCGCGCGCCGCCGCCCCTCCCGCTTGCCAAGATGGTGCAGGTCGGCCATCAAAACCAGGTTTTCCGACCGGTGAGCAGGTTGTCGACAGCCGAAAACTGCCCCGTCACCCCGATCGCCGCCCGCACCGAATCAGGCGCACGGCCCACGTCATGCCCGGCGACGCGCACCTCGCCCCCCGTCGGCGCCGATCAACGTGGACAGAATCTGGACGGTAGTGGTCTTACCCGCGCCGTTAGGCCCGAGCAGCGCGAAAATCGTGCCCTGGGGAACCCGCGGATCGAGCCCGTCGAGCACAACGTGCTCCCCGAACGCCTTGCGCAACCCGGTCGCCACGATTGCCGCCTGAGTGGGGTTCGTTGCCATGCCAAGAGCCTGCGACCACCAGGGTTCGCGGTGGTTTCACCACGGTTTCAGCCCCTGATCGTCAGGCGGGCGGCACTGGGCGCAGCCCAGCCGTTAGACTGCGGGAGCCAGCCCTCGTAGCTCAGGGGATAGAGCACCGCTCTCCTAAAGCGGGTGTCGCAGGTTCGAATCCTGCCGGGGGCACACAACAGATGGGAACAGGGGGGACGAGCCGCTAGGCGCCTCGTCCTTCTCGTTCGCGTTGGTCTCGGTGCCATGCTTCTTGCCCGTTGGCTTCTTGAAGGGGAGCACCACCCCGCTCTCTTGCGTGGTCTGTTGAAGCGCTGGGAGCGTCTCACCACTCAGCGTGATGCGGCAGACGGCGGTGTTGTCTGTCTTGTTGTAGTGGATCTCCAACCGGAGCGCCTCGAACAGCTTGCGGGCGAGGTCCTCCGGTAGTGCGTCGAGGTCGCAGGCGCCGACGGGGAGCAAGCGGAGCAGGTCGGGGTTCTGCTGATCGTTGACCTGCTCTTCGAGGGTCTCCAGCTCAGCGGCCAGCTTGGCGCGCTCCGCCTCGATCTCGGCTCGACGGTTCTTGATGTCCTGGATGAGTTCCTGGTCCGGCTCTTCATCATCGTCGCCGGTGACTTCGAGGGTGCGGATCAGGCGCTTTTTCCGGGCGTCGAGGTCGGCGATCGACTTCTTGATCGCCGCGATGCGCTCGGTCCGTGTCTGCTCAGCCTGCATGTCCAGGTCGCGCAGGGCTGAGGAGAGCAGTTCCTGCCGGTACGGACCGAACACGTGGTGGCTGAGGAACTCGTTCAGGCCGTCGAGGAGCGCGACTTCGCGCACCCACAGGCTGTCCGGGTGCCCCTCGGGGACGTAGCCCTTCTTCGGCGCGCAGGCGTAGTACGCGTGCTGGCGGCGCGTCTTGCCGAACATGCGACGACCGCAGATCTCGCAGAACAAGTAGGACCGCAGCTTGTAGGTGCGCTTGGTCTGCGGATGGGTGTTGGCGCCGGCCTGCGTTCGGGACCGTTCGCGCCGCCGGACGACCTGCTGGGCCGCAATGAAGTCCGTGAGGTCGATGATCTTCTCGTGCGTGGGCTCCGTGGACCAGACCCACTTCTCCATCGGGTTGGGGCTGCCGTTGCGCGTCTTCATCGCCCGCCGGTTCCAGACCATGTAGCCGGTGTACTTGGGCTGGTTCAGCACGTCCCGAACACTGCTCCACGTCCACCGGCCGACGGCTCGTTCGGGGTCCGGCGGTGTGGGCGGCGGGTTGGTCGCGAGGTCGAGGTTGAGTCGCTCCGCGATCGCCTCGTAGCTGAGCCGCTCGGTAATGCGCCAGTCGTAGATCTTGCGAACGACCGCGGCCTCGATCGGTTCCTTGACGAGCTTGCTCTTGGTCCGCGGACCGTTCCGACCCTTCCCCCTGTTCCCGGACCGGGCCCGCCCCGCTTGCTTGGCATCGCCCTTATCGGAGGCATGGTCGCTGTCGGAGTCCTTGTCGAGCCGGACCTGGACGGTGCGGTAGCCGTAGCACGCCTTGCCGACGTTGTAGCCCTGATCGGTGTGGGTCTCGAACCCGTCGCGAGCCCGCTTGATCATGTCCAGCGCGTACCACTCGGCGATGCCCTGCTTGACCCGTCGGGTGAGCACCGTGGTCGGGTCGATGAGCATGTCGGTGTCGAGCCGGATGGGTTCATCGGCGGCCCACAGCCCGACATTGGCTGACTGGAGCTGGTGCTCCACGAGCGTGCCGTAGTAGGTCCGGCGTGCGATGCGGTCGATCTGTTCGCAGATGACTGCTTGGAAGCGCCGGTTGGGGCTGGCCGCCTCTTTGAGCAGATCGTGGATGCCGCCGTCACGCGGGATGGGGATGGCGAGACGCTCGTGACGGTCGCCCCGGCCGCGCACATCGAGGTCTTTGCGTCCGGATTCGACGTCGTAGAAGTACGCGACGATGACGCAGCCCTCGGGCAGCGCTTCCTGCGAGATGCGCAGCTGGCGCAGCAGCGATCCGACGGGGTCCTGCTGGTCGTCGGTGGAGGTGCGTCCGAGAAACGCGACCGGGATCAGGGCGGGCGCGGCCGTGACCGCAGCCGAGTCGAAGCCGTCCCAGCCGGGACGGTACGGGCCCGTGACAGCGCTCAGGCCGCCTTGCTGGTTGAGCCATTCCTGGATTGCCTCTGGGCCAGCCATTGCGTCACCTCCATCAATACTTGGGCCTGTTCCAGCCGGAGTCGTTCGGCTTCGGCGCCTTCGGCAATGCGAATGTCCAGCCGCATCTCCGGGTCGGCGGCTGGTTCGGGAAAGCGGTCGTTCGTGGGGGTCATCGAAGCGCCGGCCATTCCGGACAGCTGAGCCCGAGCCAGGAGAAGACCAGTGCGTTGGACGCGAGTTGCCGGGCCAGGGACAGGTCTTCGTCAGCGAACACCAAGGGCGCGTTGGCCGTGCTCGCCGCGCGCAGAAGCGGGTGCCGCAGGCGCGGCTGGCGTGGGAGGCGATCGAGCGCGGCGCAGACGATCGCGTCGAACTCACGGTCCGGGTCGGCGGCCTTGATGGCGAGTTCCCGGCAGTCGCCGCGTGGTGCGCCGAGCCGGGACTCGACGTCGCGGACGTCGAGACGGAAGCGGCCGTCGAGGGCATGCGGGGCGTCGTAGAACCACTCGGTCATCCCGCCGAGCTCGGCCGCTATCGCGCTGCAGGCCCGGTACTGGCGGGACACGTCCGTCCCGGCTTTCTCACCGGTGTGGTTGGTACGTCCGTAGAAGGCGAGCCGCATACGTGTCGGCCCGGAACCAGTGGTTCGGCTCATGACTCCGTTCCCTTCGGCGGTGCAGGCCACAGGCGGCTCCAGGCCGTATCGAGCACTGCGCGGCACGCGGAGGTCTCCTGCTCTCGGCCGGAGAGCCAGACCGTCGCACGCCATCTGAATAAGGTAGTGCCTAACTGAGCAAGGCACAACACAACCAGGTCAGGCGTGCCTTGTTTCGCGTAGCCAGAGCGACGCGAACACACCGGGAGGTCCGCCAGATTCTCGGTGCTCATCCGGGAGACTGGGCGGCGATCGGCGCCCAGGAGGGGCGCCGGAGACAGGCAAGCGCGGGAAGGCGTGGCGGTGCAGCTTCGATGGCGGCTCAGGCAGGTGATGGCCTCCCGCGAAGTGTGGACAGGCAAGGAG
>NZ_DATELF010000057.1:0-13070 GCF_035276945.1 Amycolatopsis sp.
ACGACATGGTCGTCGATCAGCACGTAAAGTGCGGTCAGGAGGGTGTCGAGATCTTTCGTCACAGTTTGATCTTGAACACCCTCCTCCCCGCCGACCACACCGGCCCCCTTCACATGATCTTCACGGAATCAATCATCTAGACCCTCGAAAGCGGCAGGTCGGCGAGTTACAGGGGATTCACTTACGTCGGCTGGCCTGGTCGTGCCACGTTGGGTGGCTCACCAGAACCCGAGAGTCAGCGCCCTTCCGCAGGGGAGCTCACGCCTTCCTGGACCGGTGGTGCCGGAGCATACCAGGGTCGATGCCGCCTGGCACTGAAAGACGTCGTGCGGTTCCCTCCTGGCATGCCCCTTCGCGATCAGGGTCTTGAACTCGGCCCGGGGCCGATAGCCACCGGCCTTGCCGATTACAACGCGGCCGTTCTCAAGCTTTCCAAGTGGCCGCAGGAAGCACGGACGCGTCGAACGGGAGCGGTAGCAGGTCGGTGATAGTGACATCGAGCACCTTATCCAGGACTAGATTCGAGCACAGCACCCGGACGTCGGCCGCCGCTCCGCCCGTCGTGTCATAGATGCGCTGCCTGCATCCGCCGCAAGGCGTGATCGGAATCGTGGGTCCCACCGCGTTGGGGTCTCCGCCCACCACCGCGATGGTCGTTAGGTCGCGGCTTCCGGCGGAGAACGCGGCCAGCAGCGCCGCCGGCTCCGCACAGACGCTTAACGGCAGGGCCGAGGACTCGAGGAACGTCCCGATGAAGGTCCGTCCCGCGCGGTCCCGCACCGCCGCGCCAACCAGGAACCCGGACACGGGATTGAACGCGTTGTAGGCAACGTCACGAGCCGCGTGCAGCAGTTTCAGGTCGTCGGGCGTCAAGTCGTCCGGCTTCTTGTACGGCACAAGTGTCACCCGTCACTCCCTAGAAGAAGATCGCGACAGTTCTGTCGCCATGCCAAAAACCTGTTCTCCCAGCTGTATTCTTTAGCGAACTTCTCGTCAGCCGGAACACGGGATCGCTCGATCTCAACGCCTCCGATTTCGATGCCCCTTCCAGACTCCACCCGGCCGATGACGGAGAAAAGGCCACCAGCCGAATCGACGGCCCGGGCCACTTCCGCCGCACCAGCTTCCTCGACAACATACATGTTCTCCCAGTTGTACCCCGGCGAGAGCGCGAGCGCCTCCAACGGAAGCTCCAACGCGTCGGCCACGGGGGCCAGCCGAGAGTCGATGAGTCCCGCCAGTGCGGGCCGATCGACCGCTATCCGCACGTTCGAAGCGTGCGATAGGATACGCAAGCCGCCTCCGATGCCGTCAGACAGGTCGAGCCCCGCCCGCACGTGCCCGGTACCGATCGCTGCCCGCGACTCCGCACGCGGCAGATTGATCACGTGGTCAGCCTCAGCGCACAACTCGGTGAGGCTCGCAGGTACGGACAGTCGCAGCTCACGGATGATCGCGTTGGCCCATCTCATGCCCCACTGCCTGCCTGCCGTCGAGGTGACGCCGACCAGCATCCCGGCGGCGGCGCCGGTGCGACGAACCATGCACTCGGAGCGCACTTGGCCCATCGCGAAACCAACCATGTGGAAGGCCGGCCCCTCCTTGGTATCCCCGCCAATCAGCCGGGTATCGTACCGAGCAAGTTCGTTCTGCAAGCCGGTCGTCAGGCTCTTCAAGGCCTCGACCGTCGTATCTCGGGGTAAAGTCAGCGACACCAAGAAGCTCTCGGGATCCCCGCCCATGCAGATGATGTCGGACAGCGTCTGCGCCACGCACAGCCTCGCTCTGTTATAGCTTTCGACATTGGATGCCAGCTTGTCGATATTGAGCAGCAGCGCCTTGCCGCCACCCATATCGTAAACCGCACAGTCGTCGCCGACCGTGCGGGCGCCGTCGCCATTCAGCAACTCTTCTAGGAGCCCGTGAACCCGGTACTCACCCAGGTCCGTCACAAGCTGGGCACGATCGTCCTGGATAGCTCCCGCACCTACCACTGGATGACATCCCTCTCACTGTGTTTGATGGAATCACTCGGACTAGTATGACCGTGGCTGCTGCGACAGCAGCTTTCGGAACACTACGTCAGCGAACTCTTCCGGGGTGTGAGTATCGCTTCGAATGTAACCGATGGAGGGACTCAGGCCGGGCACCTCGACGTCGTCCACGAAGTAGGGCAGCAGAAAATCCCCTCGAGCGTCCTGCAACCGGGCTAGTATGGCCCGCCATTCTAGCCTTCCGCTCCACTTGGACTGGACGAAGTCCGCCGAAAGAATCGCCACCGCGTACCTGCACCGTCTGATGTAGGTGTCGTGAAGGTACAAGTTCAGGTCCGCGCCGAGTAACTCATGCTGGTAATCCTCATCATAGAAGACGGTCAGCCCAGCCTCGCGTAGTTTCTTTCTAATTCTGGCCGCGATGTCCCGCTGCTGTGAAGAGAACGAGATACCGACGTCGAAGCCATCTGTCACCCGCAGCGCAGCGGAAACGCTTTTGCGGGATTTCCATTCCTGATACGTCAGATTCGCGCTTTCCAGATCCCGGTGCAGCCGCTGGACGGCCAGCACTGCTTCAGCAGTTCGCCAGGTGCAGATGCTGGTGTCGGTCGGATTGTTCAGCCAGCCGCCCCGATTGGCGTCGAACCCGTCGAGCACCTCGCTCGCTAGTTGGACGTTGACCGGATCCAACACTGGCCAGAGATGCCGGGTCGCCAGGGTCATCAGGGAGCGGTCGATCGTGGTGTACCAGAGTGGCTGGTCCTCTCTGCCTAGCCAGACCGAGTCCATCCGCAGCTCCCCACCCCGCCAAATCCGGCCGTGCAGCTTCTCAACAGTGTTTGCTCCGGAGGGCGCACCCACCAAAGCGAGCTCGACCTCGCGAAGAACCTGCACCAGATGAGGCTCTGCGGCGGGCTGGCGCAGGTAGGATATCAGTCTACGGCGGGCGGCCTTGACGATCCGGCCTCCGAAAGAATCGTGTCTGCTAAGCGTACGTATCGACAGGGCTGCAGGCAGGCAAAAAAGCGGATGCGGGCGACCAGGGCGATCCGGCCGGAGGCCCCAGCCCCCGGAGTTGTCCTGTCTGTCGAAGAAGGAGGCGGCCAGGCGCTCGATGACTTCGCCCTCAACCAGGTGCGGCCGTTGCAGCATCGCCGCTAGGCACCACCCGTCGGACCAATTCGTCTCTACGGTGATCCGGTACCTGGCGGGTATGTCAATCGTTCCCTGGTCGTTCAGCAGGGAAGCCAGTTCGTGGAAGTACTCCTCGAGGTCCTCGTCCGCAATGCCGCGCAGAGCGCCGGCGACGTAAAGCAGAGTTCCCGCGGTCGCGGCGGACGGCTCCTTCCTGCCCATGTGCTGAGCTTCGAAGAGCACGTCGAGCTTCGCCTGTTCGAGCATCTCGAGCAGGACTTCGATTGGGTCCACACCCAGAAGTTCGGTGGCCGTCATGACGGGGACGGCCAGGTCCTGTCCTTGGCGGGGAACACAAGCTCTAACCCCAGGTCTGCGAGGACCTCAGCTTTCTCGCGGGCATACCGTTTAGCCCACTCCCCCGAGACCTCGATGCCCTTAAGGATCAGGTCGCCATAGGGCCCGCATTCCTCGGACAGGCCGAACTGTTGGACAAGATCCGCCGTCGGGTCGAGGTCCTGTCCCCCGATCGCTTCGATCTCCAGGAACCGTCCCAGTGTGGTTACGTCATCGAGCGCCAGCCGTGCCCCTGCCACGTCCACACTTCGCCTCGCCCGCTTGATCACCAGTCCCAGACGTAGTCCCATCAGCGACAACAGTTCCGCTGCGCCATGAACCGAATCGACGCCGACCTCCGCCTCGAGGTGCTCGGCCTCATTCGAGAGCTTTCCTTTGTACTGCATCCTGCAATCTCCCTCCTCAATGCGGAGCCGTACCACCCAGCCCACGGTGGTCATACTCGCCGGACCATCCGGGCCGAGCATGACGTCCCGCTGCTCGACGGGATGACTCCAACCGAACGCCGTCAATATCCGTCGGTAGACGTCGTCGGACAATCGAAAACGTCGTTCTCGCTCAATGTGCATTTTTCCGGTCACTGGTGTCGCGAGAGCGGCGGTGCCGCACTCTGATACTAATGTCGTCCCCACATGAGCCGCTCACGAGCGATAACGCGCGGTCGAGACTGGCCCCACACGCCTCGGTCGAACTGAAGTCCAGCGGGAGTCCGAGCGCGGAGTTTCCGAAACAGGGCCTGAGTTCTAGGCGCGGAGTGAGGCGTGCACTGCGATAGTAACGTGTTACCGATCGACAGGTTTCGGGACACCACGGTTTCACTATACGCACCCGCACAGAGTCTGCAGTCACCCAACTGCTGTCGTAGGCCGTTTCCGTCTTGAGTGAACAATTGAGGCTGGTGAGAGCTGAACGGTAGTCTCGATGCGCCCTGACTTGTTTCTCCGCCGTCAATACCTGACAGGGCAGAAGCAGCTTAAGCGAGCACCGGTACGTCTTGGCGAAGGCTAACAGCCGATCGATATGCTCGACATTCGGGACCATCGGCGAGTAACTGTTGATTGCCACCTCGGCGCGGATCCGACGGAGGGATTCGAGTGTTTCTACCACCTTTTCCAGATCGCCTCCGGTCAAGCTGCGGTAGACCTTAGGCGCCACGGACGGGACGTTTATACAAATCCTGGCACCCAGCGCCGCGCCGGATTCAAGCTCCGCGCGGTTTACTCCATTGGAGATGATCACCGTGTCGTAGCCGGAACTAACACTGAACCCGACGAAGTCGATCAAGTCGGGATGCAACGTGGGTTCTCCGCCGGAGAACTTGATCTGCCGCAAGCTTCTCGTGGATCCGGCGCGTAACAGCGTTCGTAGCTTTGCCGCGTCGAGATCGGATACCCGAGTCAGACCCTGTTGACCTTCGTTGTGACAGAACACGCACGACAGATTGCACTCCTCGGTCATCAGAATACGAATGGCAAGCAGGTCGGTTCCTGACTTTACCTTGCTCGACATCGGGTTGGCTCCAGTCTTGACTCGTCCGTCCGGCCACTAGTGTAGGGCGAACCCGGTTCGCGGATACAGGTTTCGGCCAAGACATGGAGTTCTTGTTGATGAGTTCGGCGAACTAGCGTCCCACCAGCTCAGCCATGAACTGCAGGTCGACGTGACGTGCAACTGCAATCGCGGATAGCGGATCGGACACTGTTTCACCTGCGGAGTCTTGTCGGTGGCGTACTTGTCGAGCACTAGCTAGGTGCAGGTCCAGACTTTCGGCTCCGCCTCGTCGATCAGTCTCCAAGACCGCAGGAATTCTGATAGCGATAGCGATGGCGCTGGCGGTGGTGCTGGGCGATCGCGGAGCCGATGGTGGTGGCGAACAGGCTGGTGGTGCCGTGGCGGAGCAGCCGTGGGTCATGCGCGCCAGTATGGCCTGATTGGCAGGATCGGGACGGTCCAGTCGATCGCCTGTATCTGGGATTCTCGTCCACCTCGAGCACCAACGCGTTCTCTGGCGCGGCCGGGTTGGGGCCGACCCCGTCACGGACCTTTGCGGCAAATTGGGGATCGGTCGACAGATACTCGAGGTCTCGATCGCGTGCGGTTTCAATCCGGACGGCCGCCGGATTCGTGAGATGGTCGACTTCGCCATGCCCCATTCGTCCGCGCCATTGCCCGGGTCGACGAGTGCAGCTCCTGTCGGCGGCTTCCAGCCTCTTCGTGACCACCTGCTCGACCTCGTCATCGGTAATCGACCGCGGCAGACTGGGCCGCGGTTCCGTCCGGAGCCCTCCAGTCGGTGCACCAGGAACCGGACCGCCAAGACCATGTCGCCAGACCCGCGTCCATGACCGCCCACGCGATCGCGCCGCCAACGCCTGCCGGTCTTCCGGCTACGACCCCAGGTCACCAGGAGTTGCCTTCCTCATCAGACTGCATCTGGAGTTCGAGCTTCGGGCTCGGCACATCGAGCGCGCCATGCTTCGATGGCTGCTCATCCGCCGGTACCACCCTGCCAACCGGTACTCACCCACCAGCTACTTACATGAGTATAGTGACGCGAGACACAAAGCAACAAACTTTGCCAGCCCTGTCAGCGTACGGCGACGCCACCCAGCCGCAAATCGGGCACCCCTGACGGAACCCGGCGCCAGCGCCCGATACAGCACCCCACCAGACCGGTTGCGCCGATCGGTGCCTGTGCCCCTCGCTGCGCGAATCCCAGCCCCGGGCCCAAAGATCGCCAAAGAACGCCCAGCCGGGTGAATGGTTATGGGGCAGTTTTGGTTGATCCCATATCAAACGGGGTCACCGGCTGCCTCAGTTTTGCCCCAGTTACTGGGCGGTAACTTAACAATAGTCCACAATGGACAAAACTCCGGTATACCTAAAAGACGCCCGACCTGCGGAAACCGCAGCGCCGGGGCGATCTTGAAAACTGTGGACCTTATTACCGCTTACTCGAGACGGCCGGACCCGGCAGACGCCCTGGTGGGCGGTGCAGCAGATCGAGCGAGCGCAAGACGGGGACAGTTCCGCCGATCACTCGGTTCAGTCGACCGCCCGAAGCGGTCAACCGCGTCGAGTTGTGGACCGGCTGAGCGCGGCCGAAATTCGTCTCCTGATTGATGCGTTCGAGCATGGCACCCCGAAGTGGAAGCTCGCCGAGCAGTACGGCATCTCCGAAAGCAGCATCAAGCGTCTGCTTCGCAAGCACTACGCCGAACAAGACTCGGTTGCACTCCGCCCATGACCCTCATCACTCCCGGCTCCGTCAGCCGTCTCCCTCCGTGACGGAGCCGGGGGCGAGGAGCACCACTCCTCCTCCCCCAGCTGCAGAGATTGAAGTGCTGGGGTCTTTTGGGCAAGCTTAATCATGTGCGGCGTGTCGACGTGATCTTCACGCCCGGTAGGTCTACACCAAGATCGTGAGGTACTCGGATGGTGGCGGCCTGACCGCGTCGGGACGGGCCCGCCGAGAACAGGTCCGCTTGCAGGCCGCAGCGATGTTTGACCACGGCAGCACGCCCCCACAGGTGGCCATGGGCTGGACCCCGCAGGTGCCCCGCGCACCGGGCGGTGGAGCGTGACGAGGACAAGATCACCGCGTGGCGCACCCTGACCTGGGCGAAGGTACGAGGCTAGCGGCGTCGACCGAAGCGTGGATCGTCTTTGAGGACGAGGCCGGGCAGAACCTGCGTCCGCCGAAGGCCCGCACCTGGTCAGGCGGCGGACACACACCCGTGGTCACGGTGTCAGGAAAGGGGTCGGGTCGGGTATCGATCGCCGGACTGACCTGCTACAAGCCCGGGCAACGGCGGCACCCGTTCTACCAGGTGCGCATCCACCGGGGCCGCAAAGGTGAGCGCCGCAGCTTCGCCGAGGCCGACTACGCCGCCGCGATCACCGCCGCCCACCAGCAGTTGCATGCCCTGATCATGTCAGGCGGCTGTGATACTTGAGTATGGTAACCCAATATTCTCAGTAAACGGGCCGCCGCTCACTTCGACACGCCGAGTGGGAACTATTTCAAAAAAAACCCCTGAATAACCCTGTACGTGGACGCCGGCAAGATCGACGGCGTGGTCGGCTTCCACGACCACAACATCGACCTGCAGGGCAAGGGCAAATCCACCGAGGCCGTCACACAACTGCTCCAGGTGCCCGGCGAGGTCGAACTGTGCCGGACCGACGTGGCCGATCAGATCAAGTCACCAGCCGACTGGAAGGGCCGCGGCCTCGGCGTCACCGACATCGGCTCCTCCACCGACTTCCTCACCCGTTACCTCGCCGTACGCAACGGCGTGCAGGTCGACCAGATCCGCGAAAGCGGCGTGCAGGCCGGCAATACCTTCATCGCCGCCATGCAGCACAAGAACATCGACTGCGGCATGACCACCGAACCCACCGTCTCCGCGCTGCTCAACTCCGGCCAGGCCAAGATCCTGCTCGACATGCGCACCGCCGACGGCGCCCGCGCCGCCCTCGGTGGCGTCTACCCGGCGTCCTCGCTCTACCTGTCCACCGACTACGCCACCAAACACGCCGACACCCTGCAAAAACTCGTCAACGCCTTCGTCAAAACCATGCACTGGATCAACGCCCATACCGCCGAGCAGATCGCCGACCAGATGCCGCCCGACTACTACAAGGGGTCGGCAAGCCCGCCTACATCGCCGCACTCCAGAGTGAAAAAGGCATCTACACCGCCGACGGACTGATCCCCGCCGACGGCCCCCAGACCGTGCTCAACGTCCTGTCCGCCGTCAACCCCGACGTCAAGGGCCACACCATCGACCTGTCCAAGACCTACACCAACGACTTCGCCACCAAGGCCAACGAAACCGACAAATAAGGGAGAAACAAGGCAGGGGCCGCGCATCGACCACCGGTACGCGGCCCCTGCGTTTCGCGGCGTCTTTGAGGCTTTGGCTGGTCGAAGGGCGCCTTCACAGCGATTGAGGGTCAAGGGAAGTCAAGGGGTGGCAGTGGCGTCCGGGGTGATGGGGTTACCGCGCCAGCGGGTGTTGGCGGGGACGGTTTCGGCGGCCATCACCAGGGAGCCTGCCGCCACGCTCGCGTAGTGGCCGACGCTGCTTGCGGGGAGTGTGATGCTGTGCGGGCCGAGGGTGGCGCCTTGGTCCAGCTGTACCCGGTTCAGGCGCATCACGCGGTCGTGGAACAGGTGGGTCTGGAGCACGCAGCCCCGGTTGACGGTGGCGTTCGCGCCAATGTGCACGAGGTCGGGTTCGGGGAGCCACTGGGTTTCGCACCACGTGCCGCGGCCGATGCGGGCGCCGAGGCTGCGGAGCCACCGGGTCAGTGCCGGGGTGCCGATCGCGCTGGGCACGAACCAGGGTTCGGCGAGTACTCCGACAAAGGTGGCGTACAGCTCGTTGCGCCAGACGAACCCGCTCCACAGGGGATGTTGAGCCGGGGTGATCCTGCGCATCAGCAGCCGTTTGGCGGCCGTGGTGATACCGGCGGCCAGCCAGCCGGCGAGGTAGAGCACCGGCCCGGCGAGCAGGGTGGCCGGCAACGGGCCGGCAACGTTCCACAGCAACAGGATCGCCTCGCTCACGGCGGCCACGAGTAGCCCACCGAGCAGCGGCGGCGCCAGCCGGGTCAGCTCGACCGCCGCGCGCATGGCCACGAGCCGCCGTGGCGGGTCGAACGTGCGGGCCGCCTCGCCGCCTTCCGGCACCCGGGGTAGCCGCAGAGCTGGACGGCCGAGCCAGGAGCTGCCAACTGGCACGTCGGCGGGGGTGGTGGACAGCACTCCGATCAGTGCCCCGTCGGTGACGGTCCGGCCGGGTCCGACGATGCCGGAGTTGCCGACGAAGGCGCGGTTCCCGACGGCGGCCACACCGAGCCGCAGCCAGCCGTCGCGCAGTTCGTAGGGCGCGGCGAGCACGTCGTCGGCGAGGAACGCGCCGTCGCCGACCCGCAGCAACGCTGGCAGCGAAACCACAGTGGACAGTTCGCTTCTTCGCCCGATCCGAGCCCCGAGCAGCCGCAACCACACCGGCGTGATCAGGCCGGCGTAGAGGGGAAACAGCGTGCGGCGGGCGTTGTCGACCAGCCGGTGGACCAGCCACGCCGACCATCCGGTCAGCCCGTGCACGGGGTGGATGCCTGGACGCAGCGTTCTGCCGGCCAGCCGCACCACGGCGGCCAGCAGCATGGCATAGCCGGCTAGTTCCAGCACCACCAGCAACGGCATCCAGCCGGCCAGGGCCAGCCACTCCGCGCGCAGGGTCGCGTCCCGAGGCAGCACCTGGAAGGCAAGCACCGCGGCGGGAACCGCGGCCAGCGCGAACAGCAGTCCGTTGATCGCCGAGCCCAGCCGGTAGGCCAGCCGCCAGCGCCCCGAGCGGGCCGCCGGGGTGGGCAGGTCGAAGCTGTCCGGATTGTCCACCGGCCCGGCCGGTGAGCCACCCCAGCACGCCCTGGCCGGAACTGTCGTGCCCACGCACGCACCGGGCAGAACCTGGGCGTCCGCGCCGATCCGAGTGCCGGGTAGCAGCACCGCGCGGCTACCGACGCGGGCCCGGGCACCGACGGCGATCTTGCCGATGTGCAGCCTGCCGCCGTCCAGCCACCAGCCAGCCAGGTCGGCCTCGGGTTCTACCGAGCACCCGGCGCCGAACTCGGCGAGCCCGGTGACCGGTGGCAGCGCGTGCAACTCGACATCCTTACCCACCCGGCAACCGATCAGCCGCGCGTAGGTGGCGGCCAATGGGGTGCCCACGATCGAGCCGAGCCCGGCCACCACGGCCAGCCGATCCACTGCCCACAACCGTAGGTGGGTGAGCCCGCCGCGCCGGTAGTGCCCCGGTCGCATCCGGCCGCGCAGTATCCGTATGCCGGCTGTGGTGATCAGCATCCGGCCGGGCGTGGTGAGCAGCAGCAGGCCGGCCGGGATGAGCACCCACCAGGGCAGCACCGGCAGCAGCGACTCGTCGGTGAACAACGACCACACCGTGCCGGCCAGCGCGAGAGCCAGCACCCAGCGCAGGCCGGGGACGGTCAGTAGACCGAGTTGGACGGCGGTCTGCACCCAGCCGGTCCACCACGGCGTGCGGACGGTCCCGCTCGGCTCGGCACGGGGGGCCGGTAATGTCCCGGCGTCGGGCCGGCGGCGTGAAGCGGGCACGTTGGTCACATGGGCGCGCAAAGCAGCGGGGGTCGGGTTGCGGTAGAAATCAGCCACCGAGATCTCGGGAAATCGCTCCCGCAGCAGAGACACCAGGCGTGCCGCGGCCACACTCGTGCCGCCGAGCGCGAAGAAGTCGTCGTCCGGTGCGGCCGGCACGCCCAGCAGGTCCTCCCATCGATCACACAGCCACCGCGTCGTCTCGTCGGTCATGGCCCGTGCTGCGGATTCGCCGGGTGGTTGCTGCGGTGGGGGCCAGGGCAGTGCGGCGCGGTCGACCTTGCCGGAGCGGGTGAGGGGGAACTCGGGCAGCGCGACCAGGCGGGGCACCAGTGCGGACGGCAGGTGCTCGCGCAAGCGGCCGGTGGCTGCGGCGTGGTCGAACTGGGCCGGATCCCCGCAGTTCGAGACCAGATAGGCGACCAGCACATCAAGCCCGCCAGTGGTGCGCCGAAGCACGGTGGTGGCCGCGGCGACCGACGGTAGCGCCAGCAGCGCGGCGTCGATCTCACCCAGTTCGATTCGCCGGCCACCGATTTTTACCTGGTTGTCGGCTCGGCCGACGAACTCCAGGCCCTCGGGGTTTGCCCGCACCAGGTCGCCGCTGCGGTAAGCGCGGCCCCAGCCCAGTGCGGGCAGGGAAACGAACTTCTCGGCCTCGCGCTCCGGGTCCAGGTAACGACCCAGGCCAACGCCGCCGATCAGCAGCTCGCCGACCTCACCCCAGCGCACCGGCTGCCCGGACGGCGCGACCACGGCCAGCGACCAGCCCTCCAGCGGTAGCCCGATGCGCACCGGCTCCCCGTCGTACAGCCGGGCGGCGCAGGCCACCACCGTGGTCTCGGTGGGGCCGTAGGTGTTCCACACTTCGCGGCCGTCGCGTGCGAAGCGCCGCACGACCTCCGGTGGGCAGGCCTCCCCACCCAGGATCAGCAGCCGCACCCGGTCCAGCATGCCCGCCGGCCACAGCGAGGCCAGGGTCGGCACCGTGGACACGACGGTGATCACCCGCTCTCGCAGCCACGGTCCCAGTTCGGCACCGGCCCGCACCAGCGAGCGCGGCGCCGGCACCAGACAGGCACCGTTCCGCCAGGCCAGCCACATCTCCTCACAGGAGGCGTCGAAGGCCACCGACAGCCCGGCCAGCACCCGGTCACCGGGCCCCAGCGGAGCGTCCGGCAGGAACAGCCGGGCCTCGGCGTCGACGAAGGCCGCCGCGCTGCGGTGGGTGATCGCCACTCCCTTCGGGGTGCCAGTGGACCCCGACGTGAAGATGATCCAGGCGTCATCGTCCAGGCCCGCCCGCCCGATCCGGCCGCCCGGCGGGCACTGCGGCCGCGGCACGATCTCGATCGGCTCGGCAGACTCGCCCCTCGCCGGGCGCGGCCGCAGCACCAGGCACACCCCGGCCTGCTCCCAGACCAGCTCGGCACGTTCGTCGGGATCGTCGGCGTCGACCGGCACATACGCAGCCCCAGCGGCCAGCACGGCAAGAATCGCCAGGTACAGCGGCGCGCAACCAGAGGGCAGCCGGACACCGACACGATCCCCGGCCCCGACGCCCTGCGCACGCAGCCGCCCGGCCAGCCGGACCACCTCGCGATCCAGTCGCGAATAAGTCCACACAATGGTGCCGTCATCGATCGCGGCCGCCTCCGGCCACGCCGATACCGAGTCCTTCAGCACATCAACCAGCGTTCGTGGCGGCGCGCCGGCGACCGTGCGACACACCGCCTGTTCACCAGCGGGCATGTGATCGACTTCGGGCGCGCGATATCCAGCGTTTCGAGCGGAAAGACTCATCGAAAAGACTCCAACTTCCGTGAGATCCCGGTGGAGCTGTTTTCTTCCGTCGAAGCCGACGCTAGCCGTATAACCTGTAATCAAGCTGTGCAATTTTGGGTGTCCAACCATCGGGTGAACTAACCCGAATTTACAAGGAGGCCAATTACCACCACTGGACTCCGTCAAGTTTGGGAAATGATTGCATAAGTCCGTTTTCGGTGTTGTTGCGAGACTGGCGAGGCCACTCATCGAGCGGGACGGCCGTGGAGATGATCCAGGGCTACGCCAAGTTCGCTGTGCGTAGCTGGCTGTCGCTCTAGGTAGCTAGCAGTGATAGTGCCCGATTCCGGTCCCGGCCGATCCACTCGGTGGTTTTCTTGATTGCGTTGAAGCCGTTCAGTCGAAGCAGCGAAGCGGCCGCATTTCGCAGTGTTGCCATGACTTGTGGCCCGCTTCCGGTATAGGCTTGGTGTGCGTCTTCATGCCAGGTGGTATCGCGCACGTAGTGACTTTTGTTGTCGGGTAGGACCGTCGCATTGCTGCGGCGGTCCCCCCTCAGAACCGTGCGTGCCACTCGTCGCGGCACACGGCTCAAGCAGCCCTCGTGGACGGTTTGGGCATCATGCGTTTACTGGTCGGGGTCGTGCGCC
>NZ_DATELF010000058.1:0-5452 GCF_035276945.1 Amycolatopsis sp.
CGCGGCATCACACTCACCCGACCGCAACGCCTGACACGCCAAATGCAACGCCACCAACGACGACGAACACGCCGTATCCACCGTCACCGCCGGCCCCTGCAACCCCAACGTATACGCCACCCGACCCGACGCCACACTGCCAACGTTGCCGTTGCCGATGTAGCCCTCCATTTCGACTGGAACCTTGTGCAATCGGGAGGCGTAGTCGTAGTAGATCGCCCCCGCGAACACTCCCGTCTTGGTGCCGTGCATGGACATCGGGTCCACGCCCGCCTGCTCGAGGGTTTCCCACGAGGTCTCCAGCAACAACCGCTGCTGTGGGTCCATCGCCAGCGCCTCACGCGGTGAAATACCAAAAAACTCCGCATCAAAATGGTCCACGTCATAGACGAACCCGCCATCACGCACGTAGCTCTGGCCGGATTGCTGCGGAGCAGAGGCGAACAACTCCGCGACGTTCCAGCCACGGTTCGTCGGGAATCCCGAGATCGCGTCCACACCGTCGGCGACCAGTCTCCACAGCTCCTCGGGCGAACCGACACCACCAGGCAACCGGCAACTCATGCCGACGATCGCGATGGGCTCCCCAGCCGTGCTGGCGACCACCGTCGCCGCGGACCGATCGGTAGGGCCAGCACCGACAATCCTGACCAGCAGGTGCCTGGCCAGCGCCACCGGTGTGGGGTGGTCGAAGATCAGCGTCGACGGCAGCCGTAAACCCGTCGCGGCGTTGAGCCGGTTGCGAAACTCCACCGCTGTCAGCGAGTCGAAACCGATCTCCTTGAACGACCGGTCGGGCCGCACTTCCTCGTCCGTGGTATGTCCGAGCACGACGGCGGCTTCGGAGCCAACCAAGTCCAGCAGTGTTCGATTTCGCTCGCTCTCGGGCATTCGCACCAGGCGGTGTGCCAGCCGAGACGGATCCACGCCGGTAGCGGCAGTCCGCCGGGCTGGTGCGCGGATCAATCCCCGCAGCAGTGGGACAGTGGGCATCGAGTTGGCACGCAGTGCGGCCATGTCCAGCCGGGCGGGCACCAGTAGCGCTTCGTCTCTGCATTGGGCGGCATCGAACAAGGCCAAGCCCTGGTCGGTGGACAACGGGACCACACCGCCGCGGGCAAGTCGCTTCAGGTCGGTGGCGTTCAGATGTCCGGTCATCCGGCCACCTTCGGCCCACAGCCCCCATGCCAACGAGACGGCGGACAGCCGGCTGGCCCTGCGGTGCTGGGCGAGCGCGTCCAGCACCGCGTTCGCCGCCGCGTAGTTGGCCTGCCCAGCGCTACCCAACGTGCCGGCTGCAGACGAGTACAGGACGAACGCGGCCAGATCCATGTCCTTAGTCAGCTCATGCAGATTCAGGGCACCGTCTACTTTAGATCGAAAAACCCGGTCGATGCGTTCGGCGGTGAGGGATTCGACCGCACCATCGTCCAGTACGCCCGCCGCATGGATGACCGCGGTCAACGGATGCCCAGTCGGAACCTCCCGCAGCAACTCCTCCAGCGCCCGTCGGTCGGCCACGTCACAGGACGCGATCGTCACCTCGGCTCCCGCTTCAGCGAGCTCGGCCGCCAACTCGGCCGCACCAGGCGCGGCGGCACCACGGCGGCTCACCAACAACAGGTTCCGCACGCCCCGCTCGACGGCCAGATGCCTGGCCACCTGGCGGCCCAGCGCCCCGGTTGCTCCGGTGATCAGGGTTGTCCCACCGCCTGACGTCCACGGCATCGTTAACGCGACCTTGCCCACGTGTCGTGCCTGACTCATGAACCGGAACGCCTCCGCCGCACGCCGCACGTCCCATGTCACTACGGGCAGCGTGCGCAACGCTCCGCGCTCGAAGAGGGCCAACAGCTCGGTCAGCATCTCCTGAATCCGGTCCGGGCCCGCCTCAGAGAGGTCGAATGCCCGGTAATCCACACCAGCGTGTTCAGCGGCCACAGTGGTCGGATCCCGGACATCCGTCTTGCCCATCTCAAGGAATCGGCCGCCTCCCGGCAACAACCGTAACGAGGCGTCCACGAACTCCCCGGTAAGCGAGTCCAGCACTACATCCATGCCTCGGCCTTCGGTGGCGTCGAGCAACCGTTGCTCGAAAGCGAGATCACGAGACGATGCGATGCGCTCCTCCGGCAAACCGAGGGCACGCACCGCCTCCCACTTGGCCCGGCTCGCCGTCCCGAACACCTCCGCACCCCAGTGCCTGGCCAGTTGGACGGCGGCCATGCCGACCCCTCCTGCCGCCGAATGCACCAACAACGATTCGCCCGCAGACAGGTGGCCTAGATCATGCAACGCATAATAGGCGGTAAGGAATGCCACTGGCGTCGAGGCGGCCTGGACGAAGGACCAACCGGTAGGGACACGCACCAGCATTCGGTGATCCGCCACAGCGATCGGTCCGAACGCGCAGGGAAACAAGCCCATCACCCGATCACCGGCACGCAACCCGCGTACACCGGGCCCGATATCCAACACCACACCCGCGGCCTCGGCACCCATAATCGCCTCGCCTGGATACATGCCGAGCGAGATCAGGACATCGCGGAAGTTCACCCCCGCGGCACGCACCGCCACCCGCACCTGTCCGGCGGTCAACGCGCCCCCGGTGTCCGTACTGGGAACAATGGCGAGCCCCTCGAACGTGCGGTCGGCGCCTGCACTGACCCGCCACCCATCCGAAACCGCTGTGGACAGCTGCGCTGATTCGGAAGGCGCGCGGGCGAGCCTGGGAACCAGTACGGTACTTGTCCGCAGTGCTACCTGGGTTTCGTCCATGGCCAATGCCGCCGGAAGCGCAGCGGCGGATTCCGCGTTGTCGAGATCCACCAGCACGAAACGGCCCGGGTGCTCTGCCTGCACCGAACGCAGCAGCCCCCACACTGCCGCGTGCGCCAGATCGGTGACATCCTCGGTGGCCTCGGTGCTCACTGCGCGACGAGTGACAAAGGCCAGCCGGGAAGATGCGAACCGCTCGTCAGCAAGCCACGAATGAACCATGTCGAGCGCGCGCTGGGTACTCGCGCGCACGGCCCCCGAGACATCTGCCGCTACTTTGCCGGCAGGAAGGACGTCGATCACGACATCCGGGATTCGCTCACTGAGCGACGGCAGATCCGCTGCGCACTCCGTCTGGACGCCGGCCGTCTCCAGTGCCGAAACCACATCCGACTGCCCCAACACCGCCCATCGTGTCGCCGCCGATGTTCCCTGCGACTCCATCGCAATCCAGTCCACTCGGTACAACCGGTCGTCGCCATCGCCGCTGGGCGCCGAGTGATCCGAAACCGGCCGCAATACCAGCGAAGCCACGGTCGCCACCGGCAAACCATCGCCATCGGCCACGCGCAGCGACACACCGTTCTGATTGTCCGGAGACAGACACACACGCAACACCGAAGCCCCGACTGCGTGCAGCGATACCCTGCTCCAGGCGAATGGCAGCAGCGTCTGCTTCGAGTTGCCTACCACGTCTGCGGCGCGGACATGCAAGGATGCGTCCAATAACCCAGGATGGAGCCGAAAAAGACCGGCGTCCTCGCTGAATTCTTTCGGCAGGGCAACCTCGGCGAAGAGGTCATCGCCGCGTCGCCATGCTGCGCGCAGGCCCCGGAAGCTCGGCCCGTACCCGTATCCGGCCTCGGCCAAGCGGTCATACAGATCGTCTGTGGGGATCAGGTCCGCGCCGGGCGGCGGCCATTCGGTCAGGTCGAACTCGGCTGCGCTGGCTCCCCTCGCGAGAACACCACTGGCATTGCGCGTCCAAGCCACGTCCGACTCGGCGTCATCGGGGCGCGAGTGCACCGTAAACGTCCGACGCCCAGTCTCGTCGGCGGCGCCGACCACGAGTTGGATGGAAACGCCCGCTGTCAGTGCCAGCGGAGTTTCCAGGGCAAGTTCCTCCAGCAGATCAAGGCCCACCTCATCGCCCGCGCGCACTGCCAGTTCCACAAACGCCGTACCCGGCAGCAGCACTGTGCCCGAGATGGCATGATCGGCCAGCCATTTGTGGGTACGCAGCGAGAGCCGACCGGTCAGCACAACGCTGTCGCCATCGGCGAGGCGGACCGCCGCACCCAGCAGCGGGTGGTCTGCCGATGCCTGCCCCAAGCTCGCAGCGTCGAACGTGCGGGCATCTGTGTCCGGCCAGTATCGCTGTCGTTGGAAGGCGTAGGTGGGTAATTCGATCTGGTGTGCGCCGGTGCCGTCGAAGGTGGTTGCCCAGTCGACCGGCAGGCCCTGGACGAAGGCCTCGGCCAGGGCGGTGATGGCGGTGTTTGGTTCGGCGCGGTCGTGGCGGAGCAGGGGGAGCAGTGTGATGTTGCCGGTGTCGGTAGGCAGGCTGTCCTGGGTCATCGCGGTGAGCACCGCGGCGGGGCCCATCTCCACGAACGTGGTCACACCCTGGGTGAGTAATGTCTGAATACCGTCGTGGAAACGCACCGTTTCCCGGGCGTGCCGTACCCAGTATTCCGGCGAGCACATCTGTTCTGTCGTCGCTACCGCACCGGTCACGTTGGATACCACCGGAATGGTTGGTGGTGCGTAGATCAAGCCGCGGGCAACTCCACGGAATTCCTCGAGTATCGGTTCCATCAGGGAGGAGTGAAATGCCCGGGAAACCCGCAACCGCTTGGTCTGGCAGCCACGCGCGGTGAAGCTCTCTGCTACCCGCAGCACCGCATGCTCGTCCCCGGAGATGACCACGTGTGACGGACCGTTGACCGCCGCGATCTGCACCCGAACGTCGGTGTTGTCCGCCAGTGCCTGCGTGACCTCCAACTCCGGTGCCCGCACCGACATCATCGCCGCACCCTCGGGTAAACGCTGCATCAACCGTCCACGAGCGGCTACCAGCGCTGCCGCGTCCTCCAGCGACAGCACCCCTGCCACATGCGCGGCGACCAACTCTCCCAACGAATGGCCCAGCAGGAAGTCCACGCCGGCGCCGTAGGACTGCCACCACCGGAACAACGCTGTTTCCAGCGTGAACAACGCCGGCTGCGCGTATTCGGTCGTGTCCAGCAATTCACTGCCGACCGAGCCTGGTTGCGCGAACATCAGTTCCCGCAACGAACAATTTAAATGTTTTTGAAACTCCGCACACGTGGTGTCGAGCGCTTCCGCGAAAGCTGGGAAAGCGTCATACAGTTCCCGGCCCATCCCTGCCCGTTGCGCACCCTGACCGGTAAACAACACCCCGGTGCCCCCGCCTCGACCCAGCACACCGGTGACCACCGACACCGTCGGTTCGCCCTTGGCGAGGGCGCCCAACCCGGACAAACATTCCCCGCGGTCCCGACCCCACACGACCGCCCGGTGCGTGAACACCGACCGCGTCCTCACCAATGACAACCCCACATCACCGGCACCCACCTCAGGATGGTCATCCACATACGAATACAACCGCGCCGCCTGCCCGGCCAATCCCGCCTGCGATTTCGCCGACAAC
>NZ_DATELF010000059.1:0-132419 GCF_035276945.1 Amycolatopsis sp.
GGAGCCGCGTGGGGGAATCGAACCCCCGACCTGCTCATTACGAGTGAGCCGCTCTGGCCGACTGAGCTAACGCGGCAGCAGGCCCAGTGTAGCGGCATGCGCCACGTCACTTCCTACCCCACCCGTCGTTAGTCCCCCGGAGGCATGTCACGCCGTTTCTGGGGAGGCCTTCCACATGTCCAGACGTCTGTCCCGCACGCTGGTTCTTCCGGTGACCGTCGCCGCGCTGCTGGCCGGATCGGCTCCGGGAATCGCGGGCGCCGTCCCACGGCGGGGACAGGCGGAGCCGGGACAGACGCAGCCCGGGCACGCGGTCGGCGGCGCCGGGGCGGCGCTGGGTGTGCTCAGGCTGCTGCCAAGTGCGGTGCCGACGAGTTCGATTCTGCCCGGAGTCGCCGATCAACCAAGCAAGTCGGCGCTGGAGGCAGGCGTCGCCGTGTCGACCGCGCGCGCCGATTCGGAGTCCGCGCACGACTACGAACGCGCGATCGCGCAGTCCGCGCCGGCCGCTGTGACCTTGGCTGGGGACGTCCTGAAGACGCCGGGCAGCCTGGCGCAGACCGCGTTGCCCGACAACCCACAGCCACTGGCCGGAGGGCTGACCGCACCACAAAATTCGCTGCTCAACGTCGGCGTGCTGAGCGGCAGCGTGCGCGCCCGCTGGAGCCCTACACTCGGGCCGTGCGTGGGCACCATCGCCGACGCACGCACCTCGGTGGCAAGCCTGGCTCTGCTCGACACCATCCCGACCCTGCCGAACCTGCCGATCGACAAGCTCGCCAACCTGCCGCAGCTCGCCAGTGGCTTCGACCCGGCCAAAGGCCTGCAGACGCTGGGCGGGCTGCTCACGGGTGCGGCTCAGACCGCCACGGACGGCACCGGCACACTGCTGAGCCTGCCGAACACGTTCTCCTCGCGGTCGGTGGTCCAGTTGGTGGACCTGCCGGACTCGCCGAACAAGGCGGTCCAGTCGGAATCCACGTTGCAGGCGGCGGACATCGAGATCCTCAAGGGAACACCGCTGGCCCTGACCTTGAAGATGGTGAGCCAACCAACGCTCCGGGTGACCTCGACCGGCGATCAGTCGACGTCGAAGGTCGAGTACAGGACCCCGGTGATCACCATCGAGCGCCAGGGGCAGGTGCTCTACACGCTCGACGCCGCGCATCCCACCAAGGACATCCCGATCGGACTGCCGCTCAAGGCGCTCACGGACCAGCTCGGGACTGCCGTGCAGAGCCTCCCGGTGGTGGGCGGCCTGGTGGCGACGGTGAACCAGGGACTGCAACAGCTGACCGACACCTCGGGCACCGTGCTCGACCTCGGAGTGCTGCGGCTGAGCATCGCCGAACTGAACGAGAAGGGCCAGCGGTCGGCGAACCCGTTCGACGGCTACCAGCTCTCGGCGTCGGCTCGGCTACTCGACCTGCAGGTGCTGCCCACGTCGGCGCTCAAGAACCTGCTTCCGGGCAGCTCGCTGCCGTCCTCGCTGGCGCAGCTCTCCCTTGGCGAGCAGGTCGGCCGTGCCTACGCCCCGACGGGTGGCGTGGTGTGTCGCGACAGCGCACCCCCGGCGGGCAACGCCGCGCCAGGAGCGCCCGAACAACTCGCCTACACCGAGGGCGCGTATTCGGCGATCCCGCTGTTCTGGGCCGGCACCACCATGCTGCTGGTCGGCGCGATCCTCGTCGCCGCGTTGCCCGCCCGCCGCCGGGTGGCTCCGGTCAAGCCGTCTCCGCGCCCGCGTTCCTGATCACTCAGCCGTGGCGGAGGGCGGTGACCATGGCCTCCACGGCAATCCGTGGTTTGACGTTCCACAGGATCGCTTCCCGGCACGCGAGTACGGCCTCGAGCCGGCGGAGGGTGGATTCGGCGGTCCACTGCCGGGCCGCGGTCGCAACCTGGGATGCGTGGTCGGGGTGGGTGAGGACGGCCTTTGCACCGCTCGCGGTGACCAGCACATCCCGGTAGAAGCCCGCCAGGTCGACCAGGGCCAGGTCGAGGGTGTCCCGCTGGGTCCGGGTCGCCCTCGACTTCTGCCGCTTCTCCAGTGCCTTAACGGCGGCTTCCGCGGCACGTTTCGCGGCAGCGACGCCCTTGCCGGTCGCGTCGCCGCCCATAGCCGTGCGCAGTTCGGCCTTCTCAGCCTCGTCACGGGCCTTGCTCGCCTCGGTCGCGTCACCCTCGGCCGCGTTGATCAACTCGTCGGCGCAGGCGAACACGTCTGCCGGGCGGCTCAGACCCAACGGGATGCGCAGCACGGCCTCGCGTCGCTTGCGGGAACTCTCGTCGGTCGCGAGCCGCCGAGCCCGACCGATGTGCCCGCCGCACACCGACGCGGCCCAACCGGCGAGTTCGGCGTCCACCCCGTCCCGCTCGACGAGTACCCGCGCGATCGCCTCGGGCGGTGATGTTCGCAGGTTCACCAGACGGCACCGGGACCGGATGGTCACCGACACGTCCTCGGGGTGCTCGGAGTGCGCGCAGAGCAGGAACACGGTGCGTTTTGGCGGCTCTTCGACCGCCTTGAGCAGGGCGTTCGAGGCGCCTTCGGTGAGCCGGTCGGCATCCTCGATGACCACCACCTGCCATCGCCCGGTGGTGGGCCTGCGCGCCGCCGTCTGCACCAGCGCCCGCATTTCCGCTACCGAAATGGACAAGCCCTCCGGCACCACGAGCCGCACGTCCGCATGGGTTCCATGCAGGGCGGTTCGGCAACCGGGACACTCGCCGCAGCCGGTTCCCGTCAAGCACTGAAGGGCCGCGGCGAACGTTCGTGCCGCCACCGAGCGCCCGGAACCGGGTGGACCGGTGAGCAGCCAGGCATGGGTCATCGCCCCGGACAACGCAGGCTCCCCGGCCACGATGCGTGCCGCGGCGGCAGCGGCCGAGGACAACATCTCGACGGCGGGCTCCTGCCCGACCAATTGCGACCAGACCGAGCTCACGCTTGTCTCTCCGCGATTGTGCGCGAGACCGTGATCGTGTCGCCAGGGCGCTCCTCACGAGCACACGTCGGCACACCGGGAAGGATGGCCTGCCGCACCGATAGCGGCAAACCGCGCGCCTTGTGGTCATCTTGATTGCCGCGGCTTGGTGCCAGGATGCTCACACCCCCACCGCCTCGATCGGAGCCAGCCCCGACCGCCGACCGACCAGCACGGCCTTCACCGCCGTCCGCACCCGGCCGGCGACCTCGTCCTCGGTGCCGTCGCCATCGACCACCACGTAGTGATCGGGATCGGCGGCAGCCATCTCGCTGAGCAGGTTCTGCACCCGCCAATGGTCCTCGACCGAGATCGGACCGGCGGTGGCTTCGCCCGGATCGGCGTCCAGGAGCACGGTCACGTCGGGCCGCAACCGGCCGGTCGCCCAGTCGGCGAGCCCCTCGAGTTCCTTCGCGTCCAGCCCCGCGACCGCGGAAAGGTGCGCCAGCGGCGAGTCCACGAACCGCTCCATCACGACGATCGCGCCCGCGTCGAGGGCGGGCTGCACGTCCCGTTCGACGATGTCGGCGCGCACCGCCGCCGCGGCCAGTGCCTGCGCCCGCGCGCCGGACAGCGACGCGCCGCTCACCAGCTTGGCGAGCCGCTTGTCGTCCAGTGCCGGATCAGCGGCCAGCACCACCGGCCGGGGACCAGCCGCACGCAACCAGTCGGCGAGCCGTGCCGCCTGGCTCGCGGTGTCCGCCGCTGTCGTGCCCTCCAGCGCGATGAGCAAGCCGTTGACCCGGCGCGGGCGGCGGCGGATGGCGTTGCGGAGATCCGCCATGATCGTCTCGGACCGGCGCGTGTCCATCTGGCGGTAGGCGATCACGCCGACCAGCGCGGCGAGAATCCCGCCGCCGAGCATGACCGGCCGCGTGCCGTCGATGATGATCTCGTTGCCCCACACCGTGATGGTGCGGGGCCTGGTCAGGCCGATCAGCACCGGGACGATCGCGGTCGACCCGAACACGATGATCTTCATCATGGACTGGTAGATCGCGTTGATCCGGCCGCGGATGGAGTCGTCGACCTGGGAGCCGATGATCGTCACGCCGGTCAGGAAGGCCGCCCCGGCGCACGCTCCGACGATCGGCACCGCGACCAGTGAAACGGCGAGATGCGGTGAGATGGCGACCAGGATCAGCGCCAGCCCGGCCAGCACGATCGAGATCCCGAAGAGCCGCTCGTGCGGAAGGCGCCTGGCCAGCTTCGGGGCCCCGCCCAGACCGGTGGCCAGGCCGAGGAAGACCGCCACGACGAGCAAACCCCAGGCCGAATCGCCGGCCAGGAGGCTCGCTGCATACGGCTGGGCGGATCCGACCACCGCCCCGCCCGCGGCGAACGCGCCGGCCGCGCCGATCAGCAGCCCCCGCACGAGCGGAGTGCTCCGGATGAACCCCGCGCCGTCCCGCACCAGGGCGACGAACCCCGCGGGCTTTTCGGCCTTCGGCTTCGGCGCGACCATCGGGGACGCGTGCACGTTGCGCAGGGACAGTTCCGGGATCCGGGTGAGGATCATGATCGCGCTGGTCAGGTAGAGCAACCCGATCAGCACCACGATCACCTTGGCGAAACCGAGCTGGCCGAACACGTTGGCGGGCAGGTGCAGCGTCGGACCGATCCCGGTCACCACGGCATAGATGCCGCCGGCACTGATGACGGCGAGGCCGTAAGTCATCACCATCCCGAGCTGGTTGGCGACCTCCACCTGGTCCGGCCTGCGCAGCAGGTTCGGCACCGCGGCGTCCTTGGACGGGATCCACATCATCGCGCTCGCGCTGGCCAGGAAGTTCGCGATGTAGAGCCACCAGACCGTGCCGACCAGCGCGATCGACATGATGAACCCACAGCGCAGCAGGTCCGCGCAGAACATGATCTTCCGCCGGTCGAACCGGTCCGCGAGCAGGCCACCCGCGGGCGCGAACAGCAGTCCCGGCAGCAGCGCGGACAGCAGCACCCCGGTGAACGCGAAATTCTGCGCGGTGTAGTTCTGGGTCAGCTTGGTCGCCATACTGGTGACACCGAGAATCGTCAGCCAGTCGGCGACGCTGCACAGGTAGGTAACCCCCCACAGCCGACGAAAAGGGCCGATCGCCAGCACGCGCCGGGCCCGGTAAATCGTGGACGCCTCCCGGCCGGCAGGCGCGTCCACCTCAGGTTTGGTCTGCACGACTTCGCTGATCCGACCCACCCCATTAGCTTCCGTGCGCCGGTGTACCCGCCCGGTCGCTAGGGCAATCGGGTCACCAAATGGTGTGGCCAGGGTAGCTCTGTCAACCTGAGGACGGTCAGCCTGTGCTGAATTTCGCGCACCCTCCCGCGCGTTCCCCGCCCGGGCAAGATCGAATCCCGCCCTCGCGATCAGCTGAACAGGCCGGTGATACCGGTGACCAGACTGGCCACGAATTCGATCGCGAGCACCACGAACACGATCACCAGCAGCACCGCGATGATGATCCCCGTCGACCCGCTCGAGGGCTTCACCCGGCGCACGGTGGTCGGATCGGGCATCGAGATACGGGGGATGCGGAAGGCCGGACGGCGCAGTGCGGGCCGGGTGCGGCGCTGGCGTGGGAGCATGCCGAGCGGGGCGGCCGGCGGGATCGGCTCGGCCGGCGCGGCGGGTGGCGCGCTGTCGTCGGTCACCGGGGCATAGGCGGCCGTGCGGCCAAGCCTGTCGCTGGCCAGCTCGGCTTCCACCAGGTCGCGGACAACACCCGGGTCCGGTTTCACCGGCGAGGCGACCCGGGTCAGCTTGAAGTCCTCGGAAGCATCGCTGGCCTGACCGGACAGGGGGTCGCGGAACGCCGGCGCCTGCGTGCCGTCGTCGAAGCGGGCGTCGTCGTCCTTGGCCATCTGGACCACTCCTTCTCCGTCGGGCAGCGCGCGAGCGGAGGCGGGCAAGCACCCCGGTAACCCTCCGTTTCACGTAGCTCCCTTGACTACCGAGAGCTTCCTCTCCAGCGTAGTGGGCATATGGCAGTGATACCGCGCCCAATCGGGCTAGCTGTACGGGATGAGACATGAACACTGCGTTACTCCCGCACGGTCGCCCTGGCCACGCATTCGGCCAGGAACCAGGAAAGCCAGTGGTCGTCGACCGGACCGCAACACGATCATGGTGCCCGTCGAGACGAGCGCATGGCTGGCCGAGCGCGTTGTCGGCTCGGTCGTCCCAGGAACGGGAAGCCGGCAAACGAAGGCGCTCCACGTCGGCGTCGGTGGCGTTCGGGGCGTAGCTGTCGTCGCACAACGGACGGCGGGGCACCGCGTCGAGCACGGGCCGGGCAGCCTCGTCAAGCAGTTCTCGAATAGCGGTCATGGCGCTCAGTGTGCACCCGACCACCGACAGTTTTGGGAACGCCTGCTCGAGGCGGCTACTTCTCCTTGGTCTTCCTGGTGGACGCCTTGCGCTTCGGCGCCGGGCCCTTGGCGCGCTTGTCGGCGAGCAGTTCGGCCGCGCGCTCGGCGGTCAGCTCCTCGATGCTGTCCGTCTTGCGCAGGGTCGCATTGAACTCGCCGTCCGTGACGTACGGGCCGAAGCGGCCGTCCTTGACGACCATCGGCTTGCCCGACACCGGATCGTTGCCGAGCTCCTTGAGCGGCGGCTTCGCCGTGCCCTGCCGTCCCCTGCGCTTGGGCTCGGCGTAGATCCGGAGCGCATCCTCCAGCGTGATCGTGAACAGCTGCTCCTCGCTGTCCAGCGACCGCGAATCGGTGCCCTTCTTCAGGTACGGCCCGTACCGGCCGTTCTGCGCCGTGATCTCGTCCCCGGACTCCGGGTCCTTGCCCACCACGCGCGGCAGCGAAAGCAGCTTCAGCGCGTCCTCCAGGGTCACCGTCTCGACCGACATGGACTTGAACAGCGACCCCGTGCGGGGCTTCGGCTTCCTGGCCTTGCTGGTCTTCTTCCCGTCGACGGGTTCCTCCGGCTCCGGCAGGATCTCGGTGACGTAGGGCCCGAACCGGCCCTCCTTCGCCACGATCTCGTGCCCGGTGACCGGGTCCGTGCCGAGCACCCGGCCCTCCTGCGGGGTCGCGAACAGCTTCTCGGCGATCTCGGTGGTCAGCTCGTCCGGCGGCAGGTCCTCCGGCAGGTTCGCCCGCTGAGAAGTACCCTCCACCTCACGCTCGAGGTAGGGCCCGTAACGGCCGACCCGGACGTACACGGTGCGGCCCGCGTCGTCGTCGAACAGCGGGATCGAGTTGATCTCCCGGGCGTCGATGTCCTCCACACCCGTGCCGACCAGCTTCTTCAGCCCGCCGAGCCGGCTCACCGACCCGTCGACCCCGGTGTCGCCGCCGAAATAGAACTTCGACAGCCATCGTGTGCGCTGCTCGTGACCGGCCGCGATGCGGTCCAGCTCGTCCTCCATGGCGGCGGTGAAGTCGTAGTCCACCAACCGCTCGAAATGCCGCTCCAGCAGCCCGACCACCGCGAAGGCGACCCACGACGGCACCAGCGCGGAGCCCTTCTTCCAGACGTACCCGCGGTCCTGGATGGTCTTGATGATCGAGGCGTAGGTGGAGGGCCTGCCGATGCCGAGCTCCTCCAGCTTGCTGACCAGGCTGGGTTCGGTGTAGCGGGCGGGCGGCGAGGTGGTGTGCCCGTCCGGGGACAGCTCGGTCGCCGTCAGCCCCTGGTCCTTGGCCAGCTGCGGCAGCCGGCTCTGCTTGTCGTCGGCTTCACCGCCGGCCTCGGCGTCCACGGCCTCGACGTAGGCCTTGAGGAAGCCGGGGAAGGTGATCGTGCGGCCGGACGCGGCGAAGGTGCATTCCTCACCGCTCGTGGCCGTGCCGACGATGCGCACGGACATGGTGGTGCCCTTGGCGTCGGCCATCTGGGAGGCGATGGTCCGCTGCCAGATCATCTCGTAGAGCCGGAACCCGTCGGTCTCCAGCTCACCCGCGACCTGGCCCGGCGTGCGGAACACCTCGCCCGCCGGCCGGATCGCCTCGTGAGCTTCCTGCGAGTTCTTCACCTTCCGCGTGTACTGGCGGGGGCTCGGCGAGACGTACTCGGCGCCGTAGAGGGCCGTAGCCTGGTTGCGGGCCGCGGTCAGCGCCGTCTCCGACAGCGTGGTCGAGTCGGTCCGCATGTAGGTGATGTAGCCGTTCTCGTAGAGCCGCTGCGCGATACGCATGGTCCGTTCGGACGAGAACCGCAGCTTGCGGCCCGCCTCCTGCTGGAGCGTGGAGGTCATGAACGGCGCGTACGGCCGGCGCGTGTAGGGCTTTTCCTCGACGCTGGCGACCCGGAAGTCCCGCTCGCGCAGCGCCGCTGCGAGGCGGTTGGCGTCCGCTTCTTCGAGCACCCGCACGTCCTTGGCGGACGACTTGAGCCTGCCGTCGGAGGCGAAGTCCCTGCCGGTGGCCAGGCGAGCGCCGTCGACCGAGACCAGCCGGGCGGGGAAGGTACGCGGCGACGCGTCCGCACCAGCGTCCATCGTCGCCGCGATGTCCCAGTACGAGGCCGAGGTGAAGCGCATCCGCTCGCGCTCACGCTCGACGATGATGCGGGTGGCCACCGACTGGACCCGGCCCGCCGAAAGTTTCGGCATGACCTTCTTCCACAGCACGGGCGAGACCTCGTAGCCGTAGAGCCGGTCGAGGATGCGCCGGGTCTCCTGGGCGTCCACCAGGTCCGAATCCAGGTCGCGGGTGTCCGCCGCGGCGGCGCGGATGGCCTGCTCGGTGACCTCGTGGAACACCATGCGGCGCACCGGGACCTTGGGCTTGAGGGTCTCCAGCAGGTGCCAGGCGATGGCCTCGCCCTCGCGGTCGGGGTCGGTGGCCAGGTACAGCTCGTCGACGTCCTTGAGCAGGTTCTTCAGCTCGGTGACCTTGGACTTCTTGTCCGGGGTCACCACGTAGAGCGGCTCGAAGTCGTGCTCGACGTCGACCCCGAGGCGGGCCCACGCCTCGCCCTTGTACTTGGCCGGCACGTCGGCGGCACCGCGCGGGAGGTCGCGGATGTGCCCGACCGAGGACTCGACCACATAGCCGCCGCCGAGGTAAGGAGCGATCTTCTTGGCCTTCGTCGGCGACTCCACGATCACGAGCCGCCGCCGGGCCGCCCCGTTCGCCCCGGCGTCGTTCTTCTTGGTCCGTGCTCCTGCCACGCTGTCCGCTCTCCTGCCCGTTCCCGTCGCTGCCGCGCGACCTGTCAACCCGCCAGTGTGCACGCTGATGGCCGGTTGTGTCCGCCCAGGCGGCCCAACACGCCGTCCACAACATGTCAAGCGCATCGGCGCCGGGGAGGGCGGCGTTTCCTTTCCACACCTAGCACGTGAGAGTCACCACATGCTCCCCGGGGCCGTCCGGTGACGACCCGGCCACGCTCCGACGTCTGGAATTCGGCCCCACTGTGGTCCTGGTTACCCGGTTGGCCACGGTCACCGCTGCCGAACCTGCCCACGGCGGGTGAGGTGATCGTCGGCTCGTCCGGTCACCGGCCCCGTAGCACCGCCAGGACCTGGGGATACCTACCAGATCGTCGCATGCGTCGGACTCGGCAGCGACCCCGGCCTTGCCCGGCGGGGCCGCCCACCGCGCAGGCCCGCCGCGACCGCCCTGCCGGCCAAGGCACCGGCCGGGGCAGGCCACGCGGGCTCGGCGACGGGTGGCGGCGTGCCGAGCAATTCGGCGAGGGTGGCCAGACGGCGGCGACCGGTGACGTGGATCGCGGGGCCGCCCGCCTTCGGGCCGACGACCCGCACGGGCAGCCCGAGCCGGCAGAAGGCGTCCGCGAGCGGGCAGTGCGTCTCCGGGGACCGCTCGTCAAGCGCGAGCAGGTAGCCGTGCTCCGCGGGCCCGCCTGCCGCGAGCGCCCACAGCCGGAGCGCGGCGCCCGTCAACCGGAACCCGGAGGGAAGCACCTTTTCCTGACCGCACTGCCAGGCATTGGCCAATCCGATCAGATCGATCCGGAACGCGGTGCGCAAAAGCGGCCGCCCGTTCTCGGCACCGACGCCGGCCTCGACCCCGCGGCGACCGAATTCCGTGGCCAGAATTCTCGCGCGCCACTGGTTGTCCACGGCCACGGAAAGCCGGGCCGCGGTGCGCCCGAAACTGACGATCTGCGCCGGCCCGCACAGCAGCCCGGCGAGGTCGGCGAGTTCCGGCCCGCTCGCCTCCGCCGAGAAGAACGAAATCTGGTCCACCCGGCAAGGATAGAACGATAGTTCGATTTGAGCGAGAGTCGCGACCCGACGACTGGCGTGCAGATGGCCAGTTCGAGCCGGGCTCTCATTCGCGTGGAACGTGGCGTAATCGTAGGCATGGCAAGCCCCGCACAGGATGGTGCGGGGTCTTTCGGCCTGACCCGCCGACGACGACTTCGTGCCGATCCCACCGGTTCGCGTTGACGGTTGCCCGGCCATGATCCAGTTCGTCGCCGGTTTACGGCGGGGGCTCTCGCGTGAGGAGTTGTTCGCACACGGGTGCGTGTTCGCTCGCCGTGAGCAGTTCGGGAACAGTCGTGAAACCATTCAACAAGTCGATTTTGGACACCTCGTTGAGCGGATCACGTGCCGCACCGAGGGTCTGCTGGTCGATCTGGGTCGCGTCCCGTGCCTTGTCCAGCCGCTTCTTCGCCTCCGCGGCGTGCTCACGTACCACCGTGAACTGGGAAACCGCGTCCCCGCGCACCTTGTCGCCACCCGCGACGGGTGAAGGCGGCAAGTTGTGCAAGCCCTGCACGGCCTTGTCGAGCCCGCTGATCATCGAGGCAAGCAAATCGCTGGAAGTTCGCACCGCGCGTTGCGGCGAGCTCGGGTCCACACTCGGCATCGTGGCCAACTCGTCGACCAGCGAGCCCACCGCGACGCAGTAGTCGTTGGCCCACCGCGACGCCGCGTCCTGACGGTCCACGTCGTCCTTCGACAGCCCTGGCCCGCCGGGCACTATCCCAGCGGAGGGCGCGGGTGGTCGGCCACACGCCCCGAGTACCGCGCACAAACCGGTCAGCACCACAAGGAAAAGGGCCTTGCCGGCTGGCACGCGAACACCTCCTGACTACGACACCTCCACTCCGAAGGTACCGACCGGCCAACAGTTCGCAAGTCCCGGGCGCGGGAAGTGCGACGGGGCCCGCCGCGTGGTTTTCGCGGCGGGCCCCCGGGTTGTCCCTGCCTATCCGGCCTTGGCGGGCTCGGCCTTGCTGGGCGTGTCCGCGATCGCCGTGCTGCGGCGCTTGGAGACCACCACCGCCGCGACGATGACGGCGACGGCGACCACCGCGATCGCGATCCGCACGGTCACGGAGGCGTCCGGGCCGATCGAGAACTGCACGACCGCCGGCGCGATCAGCACCGACACCAGGTTCATCACCTTGATCAGCGGGTTGATCGCCGGGCCCGCGGTGTCCTTGAAGGGGTCGCCGACCGTGTCGCCGATGACGGTGGCCGCGTGGGCCTCGGAGCCCTTGCCGCCGTGGTGACCGTCCTCGACCAGCTTCTTCGCGTTGTCCCACGCACCACCCGAGTTGGCGAGGAAGATCGCCATCAGGGTGCCGGTGGCGATCGCGCCGGCCAGGTACCCGGCGAGCGCGCCGGTGCCCAGGCCGAAACCGACCGCGATCGGGGCGAACACCGCAAGCAGACCCGGGGTCGCCAGCTCACGCAGCGAATCGCGGGTGACGATGTCGACGACCTTGCCGTACTCGGGCCGGGTGGTGCCCTCCATGATCCCCGGGATGTCCCGGAACTGCCTGCGCACCTCGTAGACGACCGCGCCGGCGGCCCGCGACACCGCGTTCACCGCGAGACCGGAGAACATGAACACCACCGCGGCACCGATGATCACGCCGACCAGGGTGTTGGCGTTGACGATGTTGTTCAGGAACGTACTCGGCAGGCTCGCCGCGGCCTGACCCGCCGTGACCAGTGCCTTCGCGATCGAGTCGGAGTAGGACCCGAACAGCGCCGTCGCCGCGAGCACCGCGGTGGCGATCGCGATGCCCTTGGTGATCGCCTTGGTCGTGTTGCCGACCGCGTCCAGCTCGGTCAGGATCTGCGCCGCGTTCTCGTCCACGTCACCGGACATCTCCGCGATGCCCTGCGCGTTGTCCGAGACCGGGCCGAAGGTGTCCATCGCGACGATGACGCCGACCGTGGTGAGCAGGCCGGTGCCCGCGAGCGCGACCGCGAACAGCGCGACCGAACCACCCAGCAGGTAGGCCCCGAACACCGCGGCGCCGATCACGAGGGCGGTGTACACGGCGGACTCGAAGCCCACCGAAATGCCGGACAGGATCACCGTGGCCGCGCCGGTCTCCGAGGTCTTGCCGACGTTCTTCACCGGCCCGTGCTCGGTGCCGGTGAAGTAGCCGGTCAGCCGCAGGATGACCGCGGCCAGCACGATGCCGATGATCACCGAGACGGTCGCGATGACCGCCGGGTTGCCGCCGATGCCCGCGTGATCGGCCCCGAAGTCGGCGAAAGAGCCGGGCAGGAACACGAACGCGGCGATGGAGCACAGCACCGCGGAGATCACCGCGGAGATGTAGAACGACCGGTTGATGGTGACCAGGCCGTTCTCCCCGGAGCGGGCTTTGGTGATGTAGACGCCGATCACCGCGGTGATGACCCCGATGGCGGGCACGATCAACGGGAACAGCAGGCCGTCCTTGCCGAAGGCGGTGCTGCCCAGGATGAGCGCGGCCACCAGCATCACGGCATAGGACTCGAACAGGTCGGCCGCCATGCCCGCGCAGTCACCCACGTTGTCCCCGACGTTGTCGGCGATCGTCGCGGCGTTGCGGGGGTCGTCCTCGGGGATGTTCTGCTCGACCTTGCCGACCAGATCCGCACCCACGTCCGCGGCCTTGGTGAAGATGCCGCCACCGACCCGCATGAACATCGCGATCAGCGCGGCACCGAACCCGAAGCCTTCCAGGACCTTCGGTGCCTGGCCGGCGTAGGCGAGCACCACTACCGCCGCGCCGAACAGACCGAGCCCGACCGTGATCATGCCGACCACGCCACCGGTCCGGAACGCCACGCGCATCGCCGTCTCACGGCCACCGGACTCGCGCGCCGCCGCCGCGACCCGCAGGTTCGCCTGGGTCGCCAGCCACATGCCCAGGTAACCGATGGTGAACGAGAACACCGCGCCGACGAGGAAGAACACTGAGCGGCCGATACGCTCGCTCCAACTGTCCGCCGGTAGCGCGAACAACAGCAGGAACACCACCACGCCGAAGATGGAGAGGGTGTTGCGCTGCCGCTTGAGATAAGCGGCCGCCCCTTCCTGCACCGCCTTGGCGATCTCCTGCATCTTGGCGGTGCCCTGGCCAGCGGCCAGCACCTCCTTGAGCAGGACGTAGCCAATCGCCAGTGCGGAAAGGGCGACCACGGCGACCACGGCCACGATGCCGTAGTCACCTCCGGAGAGCTCGAGGCCCTCCGCGAGGAATTGCCGGGACATCCGTCCTCCTGGAAACGTCGCCTGTTGCCAACGACGGCTTCGCTGCGGACAGCCTTGCCGGCGCTGGCAGGGGATCTGCACCACATGTGGTGCCGGTTTGCCGGAGTGTATTGGTACTGGTTGCGGCGCGGTCAGGGCGTCCTGCAACGAACACGCTCCGTGCATGTGAGTCTGCTCACTGTTCATGATCGCGTCCGGCGCCCTGCTCGGGTGTCGTACCCCTGTGCGACCCTGGGAAACGTGGCCGAAAGCCTGTCGCCGAACCATCAGCCCGCCCCCGCGGTGGCGACCGAGCGTGCGCGGCGGCTGCTCGGCCGGGTGACCTCCGGGATCCCAGAGGAAGCCAACCCCGTCACGCACGTGGCCGAACAACCGGCGCGGCCCGCGCGGCACGCCGATTGGCCCGCTTGGGCGGACCCGCGCGTGGTGGCCGCGTTCTCCTCCTGCGGAGTGGAACAGCCCTGGGCCCACCAGATCGAGGCCGCCTCGCACGCTGCCTCCGGGCGGCACGTGGTGATCTCCACCGGGACCGCGTCCGGCAAGTCACTGGCCTACCAGCTTCCGGTGTTGTCCACGCTCGCCACCGACGACCGTGCCTGCGCGCTCTACCTGGCGCCGACGAAGGCGCTCGGGGCCGACCAGCTGCGCGCCGTGTCTACCTTGGACATACCTGGGGTGCGTGCGGCCTCCTACGACGGCGACACGCCGATGGCCGAGCGGGACTGGGTTCGCGCCCATGCGCGGTGGGTGTTCACCAACCCCGACATGCTGCACCGCGGCATCCTCGCGGCGCACTCCCGATGGGCTCGGCTGTTTCGCAAGCTCGCCTATGTGGTCGTCGACGAATGCCACAGCTACCGCGGGGTGTTCGGCTCGCATGTGGCCCTGCTCCTGCGGCGGCTGCGGCGAGTGGCACGGTGTTACGGCGCCTCACCGGTGTTCGTCCTCGCATCCGCGACCACGGCGTCCCCCGCCGAGTTCGCCACCCGGCTCACCGGGGAGGAATGCGTGCCGGTGGCCGACGACGCATCACCGCGTGGCGCGCGGGTCGTCGCGTTGTGGGAGCCGCCGCTGCTGGACGACTTCTCCGGCGAGAACGGAGCACCGGTGCGGAGGTCGGCCGGGGCCGAGGCCGGCCGGATCCTGGCCGAGCTGGCCATCGAGGGCGCCAGGACACTTGTCTTCGTCCGGTCCCGCCGGGGCGCCGAACTCACCGCGCTGGGTGCCCGCCGAATACTGGCCGAAGTGGACGCCAAACTGGCGACGCAGGTCGCGGCCTACCGTGCCGGCTACCTACCCGAGGAAAGACGTGCGCTGGAACGCGCGCTGCTGTCCGGGGAACTACTGGGCGTCGCGACGACCAACGCGCTGGAACTGGGCGTGGACATCGCCGGGCTGGACGCCGTCGTACTGGCGGGATACCCGGGCACGCTCGCGTCGTTCTGGCAGCAGGCCGGGCGCGCGGGCCGGGCGGCCGACGACGCGCTTGTCGTGTTCGTGGCCCGTGACGATCCGCTGGACACGTATCTGGTGCACCACCCGGCGGCCATTTTGGACCGTCCGGTGGAGACGGCGGTGCTGGACCCGGCGAACCCGTACGTGCTCGCACCGCAACTGGCCTGCGCGGCCGCGGAACTGCCGATCACCGCGGGGGAACTCGGCACCTTCGGCGGGGCGGCGGCGCGAGAGGTGCTCGACTCGCTGGTCGCGGACAAGGTCCTGCGGAGACGGCCAAGCGGGTGGTACTGGACTTCCCGGGACCGGCCACAGTACGACGTGGACATCCGGGGCTCCGGCGGCGAGCAGGTCGCGGTCGTCGAAGCGGACACCTCACGGCTGCTCGGCACGGTCGATCCCGGCTCGGCGTGCACGACGGTGCATCCCGGGGCGGTGTACCTCCACCAGGGTTCTTCGTATGTGGTGGACGAACTCGATTTGGAGTCGGGGATCGCGCTGGTGCACGCCGAGGATCCCGATTGGACGACCTCGCCACGGGAGGTCGCGGACATCGCGGTGTTGAGCACGCATGAACGGATCGACTACGGCGGGGTGAGCGTCTGTCTCGGAGATGTGGCGGTGAGCTCGCAGGTCGTCGGGTATCTGCGGCGCCGGCCGTCGGGTGAGATCGTCGATCAGGCGCCACTGGACCTGCCTGCGCGGAAACTCCATACCCGCGCCGTCTGGTACACGCTGTCCGCCGAGCTGCTGGAAAGTGGCAGGGCGCCGGGGGGCGCCGGATTGGATCCGGCGCGCGTCCCCGGCGCCCTGCATGCCGCCGAGCATGCCGCGATCGGCCTGCTACCGCTGTTCGCTACCTGCGACCGCTGGGACATCGGCGGGGTTTCGACCGCGTTGCACGGTGACACCGGGGAGGCGACGGTGTTCGTGCACGATGGCCATCCCGGCGGGGCGGGATTCGCCGATCGCGGTTTTGCCGCATTGGTCCCTTGGCTGGCCGCTACGCGGGAGGCGATCGTCTCCTGCGAGTGCCCGGCGGGTTGCCCGTCCTGTGTGCAGTCACCGAAGTGCGGGAACGGTAACGATCCACTGGACAAGGCGGGGGCGGTGGCCGTACTGGACACCGTGCTCGGGGCGGTGCGTCAGCACGGCGAACGGCACGGCCACGTCATTCATGCCACGGCGGATGCCGCCACGAGCCGCTGACTACGAACCTCCCTGCTCTCGGCCTGGTCGAGAGCACGGGCGAGCACCGAGTGAACGGCTTCGGCCGCCGGGAGCCGCCAGCCCCAGACGTCCGGCTTGACCCGCCAGTGCACGACACCGTGGTGGTAAGGGGTAGGCGGCAGCGGAACGAAACTGCCGTCTCCGTGCCAGCGGACCTCGCCGCTGGTGGCGAGCCGCTCCGGCAACTGGTCGGCCACGGTGGTCAGGAACAGCCAACGGCCGTCGGGCGTCGCCACGATCGGCGCGGGGTGACCCGTCGCCCGGAGCAGCCCCGCGGCACGCTTGCCGAGTTCGATGTCCACCTCGACCGCGTCCAGCACCTTGCCGGTCGCGACGAGCAGGCTGTAGGGCTTGGTCCACCACTCGGCGACCTCGGCCGGGTGCACGCCGAACCGCTCAGCCCAGTCCGCGTGCACCGGCTCAGGACCGGCCCAGGTCGTTTGGCCACCGTCCGGGGTAGCCGGAAAGGTGCCGGGCAGCACCGGCCACCCGTGGCAGGCGAGCCCGATCGCCTCCGCACGCAACTCGATGCGGAAAGCGCTCCGCCAGCCATCCGACCAATCCGTGTCCAACATCAGTTACAACTCCTCGTTTACTCCACCGCCCGCGGTGGCTCCTGGATTCACTTAACGACAACTCGCGAAGTGCCGATAGTGCCCACTCGACAACCGGCCGCTAGAGAACGACGAGCAACTGATGGCACACCGCCCGGGCTGAACGCCGTCCAGTGACCATCGCGCGACGACCGACCGCATCGGGCCTATTCAGGTCACCGTGACGACAACCACAGTTTTTCCTTACGCCGCAATGGCTTTACCGCGTAATGCGGCCCGTTGCGGCGGTATGCTCCCGACCGTTCGCCGCGCGTGAACGACCGCCCGTCACGCCGCCCATCGCCTACACCGCCGACCAGCGGCTGCCGTTCGTCGCGGGGACAGGCCCCGCCCTCGCGTGCGCGGAGACGACACCCAGGCCGCCCGGCGCGATCGCCTCCACCTCGACGAGGGCATCCCATTTCTCCAGGCGGCAACCCACGAGACGGACCGCCATGTTCTCGGTCACCGACCGTGCCCGCGCACAGGCCTCGTCGTGACCTCGGTAGGCACGACCTGCGGCGGCGAGCGCCGCGAGATCGGCCGCATCGGTGGCGCGATGCCGCGTGAGCACCACAGAGCCGAAGGCGAACAGCAACCCGGCCACGGCCAGCAGTGCGACGATCGCACCGGCCGTCCATACGGTCGCCATGCCAGAGTCAGGCCGCCGGTCAACTTGTCGCATCGGGTACTCCCAACTCCAGGACGGTTTGGGCGCGGCCACGGAGATGGATGCCGGGCAGGAGGCCGCCTGCCGGTTCGGCACGGACCTCGACGGTCACTTCGTCGCCCACTGTGACGACTACGAGCCGGGCACCCTTCGGCGCGATCCGCGCGACCGCCTGCTCGCCCAGTTGCCGCTCCCCACGGGCGATCAGCCGCGCCGCCTCTCTCGCCGCGTCGGCACACCGGAGCTGGCCGGTCACCGCGGCGATGCCGGTGAAGACCAGCCCGGCTGCCACCAACAGCGCGCACAGGCCGATCGCCGCCTCGACAGTGACCGCGCCACGCTCCGGGTCCGCCATCAGAACGACGCTGTCAACGCGCGCTCGATCAGCGACGTCAGACCGGAGACCACCGAGTCACCGGTGACGATCGCGTAGAGAACCGCAGCGAACGCCGCCGCCGCGAGTGTCCCTATCGCGTACTCAGCGGTACTCATTCCGTCATCGGGCACGGCTCGAAGCCGCCGTCGCACTCTCCTCCAGTCGAGGAACGCCGACCGCCGCCACGGACGTGGCTTGGCGGGGACGGCATGCCTGCCGGAGGACCGGGTTCGCCAGAACATCTTCGGGATCCTTTCTTGTTTGTCTACTTTGGACAGATCAGGGAATCGGGAGCCCGCTTGCCAGCCCGAGCACGACGGGCACCACCCCCAGGCAGAGAAAGGCGGGCAGGAAGCACAGCCCGAGTGGTCCGGCGATGAGCACGCCCGCGCGCTGAGCCCTCGCCTCGGCCCGGTCCGCCGCTGCGGATCGAAGCCGGTTCGCCAGCTCGTCCACGACGTCTGCCAGGGCGCTGCCGGACCGAGCCGTGCGTTGTGCCGCCCTGGCCAGGTCCGCGGTACCGGGACAGGCACGCGCCGGCGCCCATGCGTCACTGGGGGCCGCACCGAGTTCGATCAGGCCGGCGGCCGCCCTGAGCGCGTCGGCTTCCGGTCCGCTCAGGTCTTGGACGACCGCTCGGATCGCGGTCGGCACGGGCAGTCCCGCACGCAGGCAGGCGGCCAGGAGATCCCAGGTGGCCGCGAGCCGGGGGAAGTCGGCTCGCGACCCTCGCCGCACACGCGCGGCCGGGGCAAGCCGCGCGGTCCGGCGGGCCTTGGCGAACAGCCGCGCCAACCGCAGATCAGCGGACGGTTTCCCCGGAACGACAAGCAAGGCCGTCGCGAGAAGCGCCGCCGCGCCGGCCGCGCTCACCGGAACGCCCCCGGGCTGGTCAGGCGAGCGCTCCACGCGACGCCCAGCAGAATGAGCGCGGATCCGATGACCAGGAGCACCTGGCCGGCCGGGGTACCGACGAGCACGTGCAGTCCACCGGCACCCATGGCTTCTCCGAGGAGCAGCCCCAGGCTGGGCAGAGCCGCGAGGACGGCGGCGCTGGCCCGCGGTCCCGACATGCCGGCGTTGACCCTGGTCGCAAACCGCACGGCGGCCAGGATGTCCCGGCGGACGGCATCCAACAGGTCGGCCAGCGGCACGCCGTGCCGGCGGCTGAGCGACCAGGCGGTGGCCAGCGCCCGCTGATCCGGCGCTCCCGCGGGATCAGGCGTGGGCGGATCTCCACCAAGCCGCGCCGTTCCGGCGAGCATCCCCATCGTCGCGGCGGCACGGCCCGCGGAATCGGCGGCGGCAGCTTCGGCGGCGAGCGCGGGTGGCGCACCGGCGCGAAGTTCTGCGATCATCACCCGGATCGCTTCGGCCATCGCCTCGGCCGCGGCGACGTCGGCTTTGGCGCGCCGGGAAACCCGGCGGTGGCACCAGACGGCCGCGCCGAGTAGCCCTGCCGCCAGCACGCCGGCGGGCCCGAGCAACGGAATCGCCGCGACCAGAGCCAGCCCGAGGAACTGCGACCGTCGAAGCCGGACGGCGGGTTTCGGCCTTGGTACTGCTGGAAGTAGCGCCGTCAGCCGGGCTCCAGCGCCGTGTGGGGATGGCCACAACAGCAGCGCCAAGGCCGTGAAAAGCGGAAACAGCGGACTCGCTGAAATCACCACGGCGGCTTCACCCCCCGTTGTTCGAACAGTGCGGAAAGGACGATCCGCCGTTTGGTCCACGTGCCGCCTTCCCACACCGGCAGCACCCGGACGAGGCCCTCCTGGTCACGACTGAGCACCCCTATCTCGGCCAGCCGCCGTTGCCCGGACGCCGACCGTCGCATGTGCAGCACGAGCTGGACCGCCGCGGCGAGTTGGCTGTGCAGGGCCAACCGGGACAACCCGCCCAGCGCGGCGAGTGCCTCCAAGCGGGCCGGTACTTCGGCCGGTGAATTGGCATGGAGCGTGCAGGCGCCTCCGTCGTGGCCGGTGTTGAGCGCGTTGAGGAGCTCGCAGACCTCCCGGCCACGTACTTCACCCACGACGAGCCGGTCGGGGCGCATCCGGAGTGCCTGCCGGACCAGGTCACGCAAGGTGATCTCGCCCGCTCCCTCGATGTTCGGTGGTCTGGCGACAAGCCGGACGAACTGCGGATGGGCGGGCTGGAGCTCTCCGGCGTCCTCGACGCTCACGATGCGCTCCGCCGGCGAGACGGCGCCGAGCATCGCGGACAACAGGGTGCTCTTTCCGGCGCCGGTGCCGCCGGTGACCAGGAACGCCAGCCGGGCGGCCACGACCGCTCCGACGATGGCCACCCCCTCGTCGTCGAAAGTGCCCAAAGCCCGCAAAGCGGGGAGATCATGCGCGGCGGGCCGCAGCACACGGAGCGAGATGCAGGTGCCGTCCGCGGCGATCGGTGGTAGCACGGCATGCAACCGCACCCGACCCCGCGGGCCAGAGCCGGGAAGCCATCCGTCGACGTACGGCTGGGCGTCGTCGAGCCTTCGACCCGCCGCGAGCGCGAGCCGTTGCGCGAGCCGCCGGACCGATTCCTCGCCGGGGAACCGGAGGTCGATACGGCGCAATCCCGTTTCCCCGTCCACCCAGACCTCGTCGGGCGAAGAGACCAGCACATCGGTGACGCCCGGTTCGGCGAGCAACGGTTCCAACGGGCCGGCACCCGTGAACTCCTGCCGCAACACGCGTAGCGCGTCAAGCACGTCGGCGTGCCCGACCGGGCCGCCCGCTTCCGCGCGTATCGCCTCGGCGACCGCCGCCGGATCCGTCCGCGAACCGTTGCCCGCCAAGCGAAGGCGGACCCGTTCAACGAGTTCGGTGTTCATACGCGCTCCTCCACGGCCGCCTGGGACATCTGGAGTCCCGCTCGCGCCTCGGCCAGCACAAGGCGCGCGGCCTTGTCGAGTGGTCCGCGTGGGCGTGGCTCGAACTGACCACTCTCCAGCGCTCTGTCGAGCTGGCGCTCCGGCGCCATCGACGTCAGCAACGGAGCGCCAACGGCCTGGGCGGCATGCTCCGGGCAAAGACCACCCGGTGCCGGACCACGAACGACCAGCCCGATCCGGCCGGTGCGCTCGGCCATCTTCGCCGCGACCCGCCTGGCCGCGGCGCAGGCGCGAACCTCGGCCGGCACCACCAGGACGGCGAGATCGGCCCGCTCCAGCACGACCTCGGCTTCGGGCCCGAGATGACGTGGCAGATCGCAGATGACCGTGTGGCCGGCCCGGCGTCCTGCTTCGACGACGGACGCGATCGCCTTACCGCTTGGCCCGTCGCCCTCGCGGGCACAGGACACGAAGGGCAGCCGGCCGCCACGATGCCGCAGCGCCGGCAACGCTTCGGCCAGCCTGGGCAGCGAAATCCGGCCACCGCCGACCAGTATTCCCGGCCAGCGCAAGCCTTCGCTGCCTTCGGCGCCGAGTAAGAGATCGACCCCACCGCCGAGTGGATCGCAGTCGATGAGCAAGGCGTCCCCCTGACGGCAGGCGACCAGGCCGATGGCCGCCGCGAGCACGGAGGCACCGGCACCGCCGCGACCACCGACCACCCCGACCACCAAGCCCCCAGGCATCCCCGGGCCCTCGGCGATGTCGGCCAGCGTGCTGACGAGAACCGGCTCACCGTCCGGAAGCGAGACCACTTTCTCGACACCCGCTTCGAACACGCGCTGCCACGTTTCCAGCGCGGGCGGGCCCTTGGTGACGAGCAGGATGCCCGGCCTGGCGGGCAACTCGCCCCCCAGCGTCTGCTCGTCGATCAGCACGAGCGGCGCGCGTGCCCAGTGCGGCCGGGCCGCGACGAGGTCCGGGGCGCGCTGGACCGTGCACCCCACAGCCGCGGCGAGCCGCAGGATCTCGTCGACCAGCGTCTCATCGTTGACGACGACGAGCGGACGATCGTGAGTCATCTCGAACCCCCGGAAAACGGTTTGGCGGTGATTTCGGCCTGACTCCACGGTCGCGGGTGGCGCCGGGTCGGACAAGAATGTTTTGCCGCGGCTGTGGATAAGTGAGGCGGTGTGGACAACTCGGACCATGCAGCCCTCGGGCGGGCCGGATTGTCGTTGGGGCGTGGCATAATCCGCGCCCGCCCGCGGGACGGCCGGTGAGGAGCCCGTGCTCGGCGGCCAAAGCCCGGGCACTACCGCCGATCGCTCGCGCCGCGAATTCACCCCGGAAAACACGGGGAAAAAGAAAAGGGGCGACCCCCGCCAGGGGGGAGGGGCGGGGGTCGCCGGGGCTCAGTCCCGGGGGTTGGACTGAACCGCGCCGGTGCACTGCCACCGGATGCGTCCACTGTAACGCCGAATTCAGCCTTTCCGTGCCCGCTGTCCAGCCCACAGTTCGATAACGAAATGAGGCAATCGTTTTCCGGCCAAATGGTAACCAATTTTCGTCCGCGAAACGCCGTTTGTGGCCGGCTCACCAGTTCGAGCTTCTATCCTGAACGCGTGGCAGAACCCAGCGGCTCGTCGCCGAGCCATCCCACCGGTGTCGCGGCGTTCTTCGACCTCGACAAGACGATCATCGCGTCGTCCAGCGCGCTCGCGTTCAGCAAGCCGATGCTCCGGCACGGCCTGATCAGCAGACGCGCCGCGCTGAAGAGCGCTTACGCCCAGCTCGTGTTCTCGTTGTCCGGCGCGGACGAGGACCGCACGGAGCGGATGCGCGCCGAGATCTCCGCGCTGTGCGCGGGCTGGGACGTCGCGCAGGTCCGCGCCATCGTCAGCGAGACCCTGCACGACATCGTCGAGCCCCTTGTCTACGCCGAGGCCGCGGACCTCATCGCGTGGCACCGGGAAAACGGGCACGACGTGATCGTGCTGTCGGCCGCGGGCGAGGAGGTGGTCAGTCCGATCGCCGCAATGCTCGGCACCACCCGCAGCGTCGCCACCAGGATGCAAATCGTCGATGGCCGCTACTCCGGACAGGTGGAGTTCTACTGCTACGGCGAGCAGAAAGCCGTAGCGGCCAAGGAGCTGGCCGCCGACTACGGCTACGACCTCGCCGCCTGCTTCGCCTACAGCGACTCGAGCACGGACGTCCCGTTGCTGGAAACCGTCGGCAAACCGCATGCGGTGAATCCGGACCGGGCACTCCGCCGGGTGGCCACGGAACGAGGCTGGCCGGTGCTCACCTTCACCAACCCGGTGTCCCTGCGCAGCCGGATCCCGGCACCGACGCCGACGACCGTGGCGCTCGGGGTCGGCATCGGGGCGCTGGCGGCGGGAATGACCTGGTACGGGCTGTCCCGCCGGAAGCGCGGAGACGAAACGAGCGCACCAGCATAGTCCCCGAAGGCGCGGTCATCACCAAATCGTGTCTCTTTACCGGTGCACCCGGCAGACCCCTTGAAGTGACCACCGTCACTGAGTAAGAACTACAGGTGCGGACATCTTGTCGGCCAGGGACGGGGCGAAGAGAAGCCCTGATCCACCCCGAAAGATCTCCGTGCGCGGACTCCGGGCACCCACGCACAGCACGCCGCGGGAGGCTTGTCGTCTAGGGACTGCGTATCGGGACGCCGGACGCCGAGTCCAGGTAGGTACGACACGAGTTGCACGCTTGGTCACCCGAGCGGTCCGCGCGGGCGGGCGCCGCCGGCGAAGATGCCGGCGGCGCCCGCGCATGTCCGGGGTAGGTCGTTTGACCAGGATGAGCGTGAGTGAGTAGCTTCCCGATGTCGGCCGTTTCAGGTGGAATTCTTTCCATCTCGGCCGGTCCGTCACCAGGGAGGCCACCGTGGGCTCGAGAGGACACGCCAGACACGCGCTCGCCGCGACGGTCGCCGGGCTGCTCGCCGTGACCGCGACCCCCGCGGCGGCAGCGCCCGGCGTGGACGCGCGAGCCTCGGCTTGGGCACGTGACGTGCTGCGCGGCATGAACCTCGAACAGAAGGTCGGGCAGTTGTTCGTCGCCGACGTGTGGGGCAAGTCCGCGGACGAGGTCAACGCCGGCAACCAGACCAAGTACGGCGTGAACACCGCCGCCCAGGTGGTCGAGAAGTACCACCCCGGCGGGGTCATCTTCTTCAACAACTCGGGCACCGACAACGTCGACGATCCCGCGCAGGTCGCCCGGCTGTCGAACGGTCTGCAGCGGGCGGCGCTGGGCAGTGGCGCGCACCTGCCGCTGATCGTCTCGATCGACCAGGAGGGCGGCCGCGTCACCCGGATCGGCGCGCCGGCCTCCGAGTACCCGGCCAGCATGGCCATCGGCGCGGGCCGCGGCGACGGCGACGCGAAACGGCTGGCCACGATCAACGGGCACGAGTTGCGCGCGATGGGCATCACCCAGAACTTCGCCCCGGACGCCGACGTCAACTCCAACCCGCTCAACCCGATCATCGGCTCCCGCTCGTTCTCCGCCGATCCGGCACTGGCGAGCCGGCTCGTCGTGGCCGAGGTCGACGGCTACCAGAACTCGGGCCCGGCCACGAAAACGGTTTCCTCGGCGGTCAAACACTTCCCCGGCCACGGTGACGCCGCGACCGACAGCCACACCGGGCTGCCGGTGATCAGCCGGACCGTGCAGCAGTGGCGCGAGATCGATCTGCCCCCGTTCCAGGCCGCGATCGACGCGGGCATCGACGTGATCATGACCGCGCACATCACGGTGCCGAGCCTCGACCCCTCGGGTGAGCCCGCGACCCTGTCGAAGCCGATCATGACCGGCATCCTGCGGAACGAACTGCACTACAACGGCGTGGTGGTGACCGACTCGCTGCAGATGGCGGGTGTACGGCAGATGCATTCCGACGCCGAGATCCCCGTGCTGGCGCTGGAAGCCGGGGTCGACCAGATGCTCATGCCGCCGGACCTCGGCATCGCGATCAAGGGCGTGCTGGACGCGGTGTCCAGCGGCAGGCTCACCGAGCAGCGCATCGACCAGAGCGTGCTGCGCATCCTGGAACTGAAGGTCAAGCGCGGCATCCTCGCCCGGCCACTGGTCGACGAGCGCACGGTGACCCGCGAAGTCGGCACTTCCCGCCACCTCGAGGGGATCCAGGCCATCACCGACCGCACGACCACCGTGCTGCGCAACGACGCCGGGCTCCTGCCGCTGAGGAATCCGGGCGGCATCCTGGTGACCGGCTGGAACAACCCGAGTTACCCGGGTTATCCGGCGGAGCCGGTGAACACGCTCGCCGCCCAGCTCGGCGGGATGGCGATGCCGACCGGAGCCGGGCCGACGGCGGCGAAAATCGGCACCGTGACGGCGGCCGCGAAGGACGCGGGCACGGTGATCGTGCTGGCCAACGGCCTGCGGACCAGCCCGCCGCAGCGCGACCTCGTGAACGCGTTGCTCGCCACTGGTAAGCCCGTGATCGCGGTGAGCGTCCAGGAGCCCTACGACCCTGGCTACGCGGACGTGCCGACCTGGGTGGCCACCTACGACTGGCGGGACGTGACCATGAAGTCGCTGGCCAAGGTGCTGCTTGGAAAGATCTCGCCGCGGGGCAGGCTGCCGGTAGCGATCCCCGCCGGGGACGACACGACCAGGACGCTGTTCCCGTTCGGCGCCGGCCTGTCATGGTGAACCGCCGAGGCTTCCTGGCCTCCGCGAGCCTCCCACTGCTCGCCGGGAGCTCCGCGTCGGCCGCTGACTCGCCGGTGACCAAGGTCGTCCCCGGCGCCGACACGCTGGCCGGTCAGGGCTGGCACATGCTGTTGGACCACAAGGTGGGCGTGCTGTCCAATCCGACCGGTGTGCTGGCCGATCTCGACCACATCGTGGATTCGATGGTGGCCGCGGGAGTGCGCCCGGTCGCGGCGTTCGGACCGGAGCACGGCTTCCGCGGCAGTGCGCAAGCGGGCGGGTCGGAGGGCGACTACACCGATCCGCGGACCGGTATTCCCGTTTACGACGTCTACGGCGCGAGCGCCGGCAAACTCACCGAGATGTTCACCAAGGCGGGCGTGGACACCGTCGTGTTCGACGTCGCCGACGTGGGCGCCCGCTTCTACACCTACATCTGGTCGATGTTCAACGCGATGGTCGCGGCGGCCGGGATCGGCGTGCGGTTCCTCGTGCTGGACCGGCCGAACCCGGTGGGTGGCAAGGCAGCCGGGCCCGTGCTGGACCCGGCGTTCGCCTCGGGGGTTGGGCTGAAACCGGTCGTTCAGCAGCACGGCATGACGGTCGGCGAGCTGGCCCGGTTCTTCGCCGGGGAGTACCTGGGGCCGATCCAGCTCGACGTCGTTCAGGTACGCGGCTGGCGGCGGGAGACGCTCTTCGCGGGCACCGGCCTGACGTGGACGCCGCCGAGCCCGAACATGCCCACGCCGGACACCGCGCTGGTGTATCCGGGCCTGGGCATGTTCGAGGGCACCGTGTTTTCGGAGGGGCGGGGCACCACGCGGCCGTTCGAGATCGTGGGCGCTCCCGGCGTGGACTGGCGCTGGCGAGAGGCGCTGACCATGCTCGGGCTGCCCGGCGTGGAGTTCCGCGAGACCTATTTCGTGCCGACCTTCGGCAAGTTCGTCGACCAGACGTGCGGCGGGGTGCAGTTGAAGGTCACCGACCCGAGCGCGTTCGACGCGATCCGCACCGCGGTGGCGATGTTCGTGACGGCGCGGCGGCTGCATCCGGACTCCTTCGCCTGGCGTCCGGACAACTACATCGACAAGCTGTCCGGATCCGCCCGGCTCCGGACCATGATCGACGCCGGCGCCGGCGTGGACGAAATCACCGGCTCGTGGCAGGCCGAACTGGCCGCGTTCGCCGCGAAGCGGCAGCGGTACCTGCTCTACTGGTGAACGGGGGCATCATGCGGATGAGACTGGTCGCCGCGCTCGTCGTCGTGACCATGAGCACCACGGGAGCGACCGCCATCGCCGGAGGATCTTGGATGGGCCGGTTCGACCGGCCCCAGCAGGGTTTCGCGTCCGCCGGCACGGTATTGCGTGCCGGCGGCCCCGGCCAGGTCGGCCTCGATCCGGAGCCGATCTCCGACGCCGAGCGGTTCCTGGCGAGCTGGACCCGTAACGACCCGAGCACGGGCCATCCGCGCTTCTCCGGCGCGGTCGGCCTGCTCGCCCACGACGGCGTGGTCGTCGACCGGTACGCCGTGGGCGAGGCCGTCCGCTACGCCGACGCGGCGGGCACGGAACTGCCCACGGACCAGCAGGTGCCGATGCGCACTGACACGATCTTCGACCTGGCCTCGGTCACCAAGCTGTTCACCTCGGTCGCGGTCATGCAACTGGTCGAGCGGGGCCGGGTGGACCTGGACACACCGGTGGCGCGTTACCTGCCCGAGTTCGCCACGAACGGCAAGCGGGAAGTGACCGTCCGGCAGTTGCTCACCCACACCTCCGGCCTGGACGCCGACCCGATTCCCTCGCTCTGGCAAGGCTATTCGGACATTCCCGCGCGCCGGAAGGCGGTGCTCGACAGCCCGCTGAAGAACCCGCCCGGCACCGCCTACCTCTACTCCGACATCAACCTGATGACACTGGGTTTCCTGGTCGAGGAGGTCACGGGTGCCACGCTGGACGTTGTGATCCGCGACCGGATCACCGGGCCGCTGGGCATGGCCGATACCGGCTTCAACCCGCCCGCGAGCGAACTCGGCCGGATCGCGGCGACGGAATACGAAGCGAACCCTCCGCGCGGCATGGTGCGTGGACAGGTGCACGACGAGAACGCGTGGGCGCTGGGTGGTGTCTCGGGGCACGCCGGAATCTTCTCCACCGCCGGTGACCTGGCCATCCTCGCGCAGGCCATCCTCAACGGCGGAACTTACCGGGGCGCGCGGATCCTCGGCCACGAGACGGTCCAGCGGATGCTGACCAACTACAACACCGCCTTCCCCGGCGACGAGCACGGCCTCGGCGTCGAGCTGGACCAGATGTTCTACATGGGCGGCCTGTCGTCGCCGATGACCGCGGGCCACACCGGCTACACCGGGACCACTCTGGTCATCGACCTGAAGTCACGGTCGATCGCGATCCTGCTCACCAACCGGGTGCACCCGACCAGGAACTGGGGATCGATCAATCTCGCCCGCGAGCGGTGGGCGACCGCGCTGGCACGGGCCCTGGCGGTGTTTCCGGCCGAGGGGCGGGACTTCTGGTTCAGCCAGATCGGCAACCGGGAAACCGCGACCGTCACCACCCGGCCACTCGGCGCGGGCAGCCCGCTGAGGATCGGCTTCGAGGCCTTTGTGGACACCGAGGCGACGGATCCGCTCGTCCTCGAGTCCAGCCCGGACGGCACGAACTGGCAGCCGGTCCCCATGCGCGCCTGGGGACCCGGCGCACCGGCGGGCGCGGTGTACGAGCTCAGTGGTCACGGGCATCGCGCCTGGTGGCGGGTGACGGCCGAAATACCGGCGGCCACTCAGGTGATTCTCCGCTGGCGCTACAGCACCGACGACTCCTACACCGGCCGTGGGGTTTGCCTGGATGGTGTCCGAGTAACCAGCACCAACGGGCTCTTGGTGGACTCTGAACGCGACCCGTCATCACTGAAAGTAGCCGGTTGGCAGCTGAAACACCGGTGAAACACGGAGATCTTTTCTTCCGACACGCGTCATATCATCGAACGTGAGCACTCCATACCACCGAAGCACGACTCGGGATACCGACGAACGTCGGCTGTTTCGGGAACCTCACGAAGTTGCCAACTCGTTAACTAGTAGACGTTAACAGCACTGACCTGGTTGGCGACTTTCTGGGCAACTGAGTCAGCGCAGCTCGGGCGTGCAGGGGCGTACGAGTTGCGATCATCCCGGAGGATGTGGGTAGCCTTGTCTCAAATGCCATCGGTTAGTAACTTTCCCACGGAACTTGATGCCGAATCCGTGACCGCTTCAACACACTCAGGCACGGTTTCCGCAGGTCGTGAGCCCGAGGCGAGCCCGCTGGTGCGCATTCGCTCGCTGCTGCCCGGTTTGGCACGCGCTGAGCAGCGTGTGGCGAAAGTCGTACTCGAAGACCCGTCCGCGGTGGCCCGCCGGAGCATCACCGAGGTCGCGCTCGCGGCCAACACGAGCGAAACGACGGTCACCCGGTTCTGCAAGGCTGTTGGCGTCGGCGGTTACCCCCAGTTACGAATCGCGCTCGCAGCGGACACCGCGCGGTCCGAGGCGCGCTCGACGCGGAACATCGGCGGGGAGATCAGCGCCGACGACGACCTGGCCGCCGTCGTCGGCAAGGTCAGCTTCGCCGACGCCCGCGCGGTCGAGGAGACCGCCGACCAGATCGACATCGCCGAACTGGAGCGGGTGATCGGGCTCCTCGCCGAGGCACCGCGGGTGGACGTCTACGGCGTCGGCGCGAGCGCGTTCGTCGCCGCGGACCTCCAGCAGAAGCTGCACCGCATCGGACGCGTGTGCTTCGCCTGGTCGGACACCCACATCATGCTCACCTCCGCCGCCGTGCTCAGCCCCGGTGACGTGGCGATCGGCGTCTCGCACACCGGTGCGACGGCCGACACGGTCGAGGCGCTGCGCGTGGCCCGTGAGCACGGTGCCACTACCGTCGCGCTGACGAACTTCCCGCGCTCCCCGATCACCGAGGTCGCCGACCACCTCCTCACCACGGCCGCGAGGGAGACGACGTTCCGTTCCGGCGCGACGGCAAGCAGGATCGCCCAGCTCACCGTCATCGACTGCCTCTTCATCGGGGTGGCGCAGCGGCACATGGAGGCCGCCTCGCAGGCGCTGGACGCGACCCGCGAAGCGGTGGGCGGCCATCGGCTCGGGGTCCGGCCGGACGGCCGGAGGCGACCGCGAGAGACCGGAAAGTGACTTCTGGAACGCCGTGAGTGAAATCGTGAGTTCGGCGAGCGAAGTGAGGCCCATGATGACGGTGCCGCAACAGGTAGTCCACGTCAATTCCCCTACCGAGCAACGCAACCCGCGGACGACCGAGATCGACCGCATGTCGACCATCGGTGTCCTCCGCCTGATCAACGCGGAGGACCGCAGGGTGCCCGAGGCGGTCGCCGAGGTACTGCCCGAACTGGCCCTCGCGGTCGACCTCGCGGTGGAGGCACTGCGCGGCGGGGGCCGGGTGCACTACGTCGGCGCCGGCACTTCCGGTCGCCTCGCCGTGCTGGACGCCGCCGAACTCGTGCCCACCTTCAACGTGCCGCCGGACTGGTTCGTCGCGCACCATGCCGGCGGCGAGCGGGCACTGCGATCTCCGGTCGAAAACGCCGAGGACGACTCGGCGGACGGTGCCGCGCAACTGGCCGCCGCGGTCGAGCCGGGCGATTTCGTGCTCGGCTTGACCGCGTCCGGGCGCACGCCGTTCGTCCTCGGCGCACTCGGCGCGGCGAGCCGGCGCGGCGCCCGGACGGCCCTGGTTTCGGGTAATCCGCAAGGAATCCGGCCCGCCGGGCTCGACGTGCTCATCCCGGTGGGCACCGGGCCGGAGGTGATCGCCGGCTCGACCCGGATGAAGGCGGGCACCGCGCAGAAGACCATCCTCACGGCCTTCTCCACCGCGACGATGATCAAGCTCGGCCGGACCTACTCGAACCTGATGGTCAGCGTGCGGGCGACCAACGCGAAACTGCGCGGCCGCACGCTGCGCATCCTCCGCGAGGCGACCGGGGCCAGCGACCAGGACTGCGCGGCCGCACTCGCCGAGGCCGACGGCGATCTCAAGGTCGCGCTCGTGCGCCTGCTGTCCGGGGTCGACTCGGCCACCGCCACGGCACTGCTCGCGGCCAACGGCGGTCACGTCCGGGAGGCCCTCAGCGCGTGCGCCTACACGCCCTGAATCAACCAGCCGCCTCGGCGATCCCGCGTGCTTCGCGGGCTCCCTTCCGCAGCGTTTCACAACTGAAAAGCAGCCAGTCGCGTACACCGGCAGGCTCGCCCGACGCGAACCGCTCCACGGCTTCGCGGTAACGGCGGGCCTGCCTGAGATACGCGACCTCGGGAACCGTCAGCGACTTGGGGTCCACCCCGGTCGCCACCATCGTCAGCCGGGCCGCCGCCCTGGCCACCACGCCGTCCGCGAGCCCGAACGGCCGCACGGCCATCAGTTCCCCATGGACGACGGCGGTGAGCACCACACCCGGCACGGACGTGCCACCGGTGACAAACCGGGCGAGTAGTTCGAGCCGGGCGGCGGTCCCGGCCTGTGGCCTGCCCAGCGCGTTCAGGTCTTCGGTGAGGTCGGCCGCGGCCAGCACGTGCATGCGGGCCAGCGCCTGCCATGGCGCCCGCCGCCAGGTCGGGAGCAAGGGCTCCAGCGCCTCCGCGACCCGCAGGGCACCCGCGAGGACCGGATCGGTGACGGCCGCGTCCGCGGGGATCTCGGGATCGGCGCCTTCGATGGCCGCCGACGCGCGAGCCGCCCGCACGGACGCCTCGGCGGCGGTCGCCGCGGCTCCCCGCAGGTTCACCGGATGCCGGTGCACCGCGAACACCGCCTCCTGCGCCGACTTCACGGCCGCGGCGACGCCTTCAAGATCCAGCAGCGGAGCCAGTGGATCACTCATGCTCTTCCCTCCGCCGGTTCGCGCGCGACCACGATCGTGTCGGCAGCGCACGCCTTATGGTCACCCTGGCTGCCGCGACTCGACGCTGCGCGACTCATGCGTCGAGGACCTGCCCCTCGCGCTGCAGCACCGGCCCCTGACTGGACCACGGGAAGTTGACCCACTTGTCGGTGCGCCGCCACACGTACTCACACCGGACCTGTGAGTGCGGCTTCTCGTAGACCACCGCGCAGCGCACCTCGGCCACCTGATCGGCGCAGAAGTCGCGCACCAGCTTGAGGGTGGCCCCGGTGTCCGCGACATCGTCGGTGATCAGCACCCTCGCGCCGGCGAGGTCGACCGCGTTGGGCACCGGCGGCAGCACCACCGGCAGGTCGAGCCGCTGGTCGACGCCGGTGTAGAACTCCACGTTCATCACGTGCAGGTTCTTGACGTCCAGCGCGTATCCGAGCGCGCCCGCGACGAACAGCCCGCCGCGTGCGATGGACAGGATCAAGCCGGGCCGGTAACCGCTGTCGGCGATCGAGCGCGCCAGTTCCCGACTGGCCGAACCGAACAACTCCCAGGTGAGCTCTTCCCGCTCAGCCATCCGACCTCCTCGCGCGCGACGTCACCGCGAGCATATGAGTCACGCGAACGTGACCTGAGGCTCACCCGCCGTGGAGGGCGTTAATGCGGTCTTTCGCGGCTGGTACTAGCGTCGATACGGTGCTTCCGGCGTGAGCCAAAGCAAGTCCGAACCTCAGGAGGCCGTCCAAAATGACCGAGCAGTCCCCAACGCTGCAGAACCTGCTGACGGAAAACCGGACCTTCCCGCCGGAGTCCGCTTTCGCCGCGCAGGCCAATGCGAAAGCCGATCTCTACGAGCAGGCCGCGGCCGACCGTGAGGCTTTTTGGGCGAAGCAGGCCGAGCGTCTGCACTGGGACACGAAATGGACGCAGGTGCTCGACTGGGGAGGCGCTCCGTTCGCGAAGTGGTTCGTGGGAGGCAAGCTCAACGTCGCGTACAACTGTGTGGACCGGCACGTCGAGGCCGGGCACGGCGACCAGGTCGCGATCCACTGGGTCGGCGAGCCCGGCGACACGCAGGACATCACCTACGCGCAGTTGAAGGACGAGGTAAGCAAGGCGGCGAACGCGTTGCTGTCTCTGGGCGTAACCGCGCACGACCGCGTCGCGATCCAGCTGCAGATGATCCCCGAGGCGATCATCGCGATGCTCGCCTGCGCACGCATCGGCGCGATGCACAGTGTCGTGTTCGGCGGGTTCTCGCCGACGGCGCTGCGGTCGCGGGTGGACGACGCGCAGGCCAAGATCGTGATCACCTCCGACGGCCAGTTCCGGCGGGGCAAGGCCGCCCCGATGAAGGCCAACGTGGACGAGGCGCTGGCCGGGGCGGAGTCGGTGGAGAAGGTCATCGTGGTGCGCCGCACCGGGGACGAGGTGCCCTGGACCGAGGGCCGCGACGTGTGGTGGCACGACCTGGTCGACGGCCAGCCGGCCGAGCACACCCCGGAGGCGTTCGACTCCGAGCACCCGCTCTACATCCTCTACACCTCGGGCACCACAGGTAAGCCGAAGGGCATCCTGCACACTTCAGGCGGCTACCTGACCCAGGCCGCCTACACCCACCACGTGGTGTTCGACCACAAGCCCGGCGAGGACGTCTACTGGTGCACCGCCGACATCGGCTGGGTGACCGGGCACTCCTACATCGTCTATGGGCCGCTGGCCAACCGGGTGACCCAGGTCGTCTACGAAGGCACCCCCAACACCCCGCACGAGGGCAGGCACTGGGAAATCATCCAGAACTACAAGGTCACCATCTACTACACCGCGCCCACCCTGATCCGCACGTTCATGAAGTGGGGCGACGAGATCCCCGCGAAGTACGACCTGTCCAGCCTGCGCGTCCTCGGCAGCGTCGGCGAGCCGATCAACCCCGAGGCCTGGGTCTGGTACCGCGAGCACATCGGCGCCGGCAAGACCCCGGTGGTGGACACCTGGTGGCAGACCGAAACCGGCGCGATCATGATCTCCCCGCTGCCCGGCGTGACCCCCACCAAACCCGGTTCCGCCCAACGGCCACTGCCCGGTACCTCGGCCGTTGTCGTCGACGACGCCGGCAAGGAGGTGGTGAACGGCGGTGGCGGATACCTCGTGCTGGACAAGCCGTGGCCCTCGATGCTTCGCGGCATCTGGGGTGACGACGAGCGCTTCAAGGAGACGTACTGGGCACGGTTCGCCGACCAGGGCTACTACTTCGCCGGTGACGGCGCCAAGTACGACAAGGACGGCGACATCTGGCTGCTCGGCCGGGTCGACGACGTGATGAACGTGTCGGGACACCGGATCTCCACCACCGAGGTCGAATCGGCCCTGGTCTCGCACGCCACCGTCGCCGAGGCCGCGGTGGTCGGCGCCAGCGACCCGACGACCGGGCAGGGCATCGTGGCGTTCGTCATCCTGCGCGGCAACGCGGTGGACGGGGGCGAGGAAGCGGTCCAGGAACTCCGCAACCACGTCGCCAAGGAAATCGGCCCGATCGCGAAGCCACGGCAGATTATGGTCGTGCCGGAACTGCCCAAGACACGGTCCGGAAAAATCATGCGCCGCCTGCTGCGCGATGTCGCGGAAAACCGTCAGGTCGGCGACGTGACCACCCTCGCCGACTCGAGCGTCATGGACCTCATTTCGGCCGGGCTGAAGTCCGGTAAGTCCGAGGACTGACGCCATTGGAGCGGGTGAGCCCGGTGCGGGCCCACCCGCTCCAAGTTCTCACTCAGCCCGTGACGTCGAGGTGGGCCTTCACCGGTGTCGGCGCCGGGGCCTTGCCGTTGGGCAGCGCCCTGTCACCCGCCGGGCCGGCGCCACCACCACCACCACCGGCCGCAGACGAGGAAGCCGGCGCGCTCGTGCGCGAACTCGTCTTGGTACTGCTGGTCGGCTTGGTACTGGTGGAACCGTCGTCACCGTCACCGGGAACGCACGTGGCGGAGGCGAGGTCCAGCTTCTGGATGCCGTCGACATTGATCGAAATCGCGGTCACGGTGACCGAGCCGTCCGGGTGGGTGGTCTGCTTGTTCAGCACGACCGACAACAGCCCTGGCACGGAAACGCCGGTGTTCGGCGGCACCTGGACAGCCAGGTTGACGTCACCGATCTTCGCCTTGGCCAGCGACGACGACACCTTGCCGTGGTGGCAGGAGGCCTCGATCGCGGAAGCACTCAGCAGCGGTTTGCCGACGCCGAGGCCGACCGACACGTCCGCGACGGCCGCCCGCGCCTGGCCAGCACCGGCCTTCGCGGTCAGCAGCCTGAGGTCGAGCAGCGCCGGCGGCAGCTTGAGCTCGGCGAGCGACTGCTGGGCGAAGCCTTCGGAGCTGTCGACCGACGGCGTCGGGTCGACCTTGAGCAACCCGGAGGCGGAGATGGCGAACGCCGAGTCCACCCCGGAGTTCTTGGCCTCGGCGGCACCCGCCGCGGGCGCGAGCACGGCACCGGCCACCAGCGCGGCGGACAGCACGCCGACACCGCCGGCGACAGCCTTCTTCCTGGACAAGAAATCACCTTTCGTCTTCGTTGGGGATGCGAGGAAAGAGCAGAAAACGTGAGCCTGCTACGTGATGTTCACAATGGTGCCGAGCGGAACCTTGGCGAGCCGGTCGAGCGCTTCCCGCGGCACACGGATACATCCGTCGCTGTTGGCCTTGCCGACATAACTGTCATTGGGCCAGGTGTGCAGCCCCACCGTTCCAGGGCCGCCGCCGAACGTCTCCAGCGAATTCGAGTGGTAACTCAACGGGAGCACGATCGGACTGTAGGTGTTCTTCGTCTCCGCGATCGATGCGATGATATAGGCACGCCCGGACGGAGTCGGATGCTCGGGTTTTCCGGTACCGATCGTCCATTTACCGACCGATTTGCCGTTGGCCAGCAGCTCCAGCGTGAACGCCACTCGGTCGACGTTGATCGCGTAGTCGTCCTGCGCGGACTCCGCCGCGGCGGATTCCAGGTGCACCCAGCCAGTCGAGGCGTTTGGCCTGGTAGGCAACAGAACCTCGGCCCATCCGTCCTTTTCGGATACGACGGGAACCCAGGTCGGTGAGCCCATCTGGACGGTCGGCAGCCTGGCGATCGGGTTGCCGCCCAGGCTGGCGTAGACCACCAGTTCGTTCTTCGGGTGAATCACCTTTCCGGCCATCGCCCCACCGGCCGGCTGGGGATCGGTGGGCGCGCCGGAAACGGTGCCGAAAGTATCCGCCTCGGGCAGCTTGGTCAGATCCTCCTGACTGACCGCGACCGGTTCGACCTCGGCCGAATCATTACCGGAGCAGGCTCCGGTAACCAGGACAAGAATCGTCGCACCGACGGTCGGGAGCAGCCGCCTGGACTTTATGTGCATCTACCTACATTCCTCATGAATTTTTTTCCAAGAGTTCACCCCAGCCACGTTCCGCCACGGGACACGTGGCTCCACCGGTGCAATCTCGTGCGCAATTACTTAGCAGCAGGCTCCACGGCAATCAAGCATCGGGCGGATCATCGAAAACACGACAACCTGGGCCAATACCACGTTTACCCAGGTCGGCACGGGAGGCCGGATGCACCCGATCGAGTGCTGATGTGTAACGCCATGCATCGCCGCACACCTTTCGAGCTACCCCGAATACTCGCCCGTTCGAACGATGATCTTGGGCATAGCGGGCAAGTCCGTTGGCTTACCCCGGGGTAGGCGGAGCGAGCGCCCGCGCGACAATGGGCTGGCAGGACCCCATGTTCCCTACGTCGAACGTCTGTTCTAGAATCGCGCAGTCGTAGCCGGACGACCCCACGAAGAGGGAGACCGCACCCGCAATGAGCCTGGACACCACGACCGCCCCGCAGGAGACCGCCGAGGGCGACAACCCAGCCCCGGCGCAGGAGACGAAGGCCGAGGAGAGCCCGCAGCCCAAGCGTGGTCGCGCGAAGGGCGCGGCGGCGCGCAAGACCCGCACCATCGAACTCACGCTCACGGTGACCGGCACCGCGGACGGCGACTGGCAGGCGGAACTCAAGCACGGCAGCACCTGGGTGGCCCGCGGTCTCGCGGTCTCCTCCGCCGCCGTGTCCCGCGCCGCCAAGGAGCTGCACACGGACCTGTCCACACCGATCGACGAGGTGATCAACCAGGCCAAGGAGCAGCAGCGGGCCAAGGTGGCCCAGCTGGAGGCCGAACTCGAGCAGGCGAAGCAGGCGCTCGCCGACCTCGACTCCTGACCGCGTCGTAACCAGAACTCGTCGGGGCGGATGCTCACTCGATCAGGCATCCGCTCCGACGTCTGTCTATCCACTCGACCGCCGGAGCCGACGCCGTCAGGCTTCAACTCGGCAGCGGTCATACGAGCGCACGTAGCCGCGTTCAACGCCCGCGATCTCGACGGCCTCCTCGCGGGCTTCGCCGATGACGCGCTGTGAGTCACGGGAGCCACCCTTTGCCCGCGGACGCGCGGAGCTGACCGAACTCTTCTCCGGCGCGATGACCCAACTGCTCCCGACCCCGCACACCCAAACCCTGCTCGCCGACGGCGACCGTGTAGCTTGTCAGCCCACCGGGACATTGACGCACGACGGGGTCGAAAGAAGCTTCTCCATCGCCGGGTTTCTACCGGCTCGACAACCGCCGGATCACGTCGGCGAAGATCTGTCGTGAAGGTAACGCCGAGTTGGACTAAGGATAGGCACGGCTTAATAAGGAAAGCCATTACTCGGCTTCCCTTCATGAAATAAAATGCGTCGGCCCGTGCTTCAATATGGACATGACCGAAACCAAGGACGCCGTCGAGACCCATGCGCACGAGCCGCACAGCGATGCCCTTGGCGGCCGGCTGAACTGGCTGAGAGCAGGAGTTCTCGGGGCCAACGACGGCATCGTGTCCGTCGCCGGGCTGGTCGTCGGCGTGGCCGGGGCGACCAGTGACCGCGGCGCCGTTCTCATGGCCGGAATCGCCGGACTGGTCGCGGGCGCGCTTTCCATGGCGGGCGGTGAATACGTGTCCGTGAGTACTCAGCGGGACACCGAACGCGCAGCGCTCAGACTGGAGACCTACGAACTGAAAACCATGCCCGAGGCCGAAGAACGCGAGCTTGCCGAGATCTACGAAGGCAAGGGCCTCTCCCCGGAACTCGCGGCCGAGGTGGCGCGTGAGCTCACCGCCGAGGACGCCCTCCACGCGCACGCCGAAGCCGAGCTCGGGATCGACCCCGACGCGCTGACCAGCCCGTGGCAGGCCGCTTGGGCTTCGTTCGTGTCGTTCTCCATCGGCGCGCTCCTGCCCCTGCTGGCGATCACGCTGCCACCGTCAAGCTGGCACGTGTGGACGTGCGCCCTGGGCGTCGCGCTCGGGCTCGCGCTCACCGGCTACGTGAGCGCACGGCTCGGCAGCGCGAGCCCCGCCAGGGCGGTCCTCCGCAATGTCGCCGTCGGGGCGCTGACCATGCTGATCACCTACTACGCGGGGCACCTGTTCGGCGCGGTCACCTGACCCCGGACATCAGGCGGCGCACCAGTGGGCTGATCGCGGCGAGCACCGCGCCGATCGCGACCGCCACGACCCCGATGACGCCGAAGTACGCGCTCTCGTGCTCGGCGCTGTAGTACTCGGCCAGCGAACCGGAAAGCGCGGTGCCTAGCGACACCGACAGGAAGAACAGCGCCACCATCTGGGTCCGGAACGCCTCGGGGGCCAGTTTCGTGGACAGCGACAGGCCGACTGGCGAAAGCAGCAGCTCGGCGATGGTGAACACGAGCAGGATGCCGATCAGCCCGAGCAGGGGCGCGCTGTTCGGGCCGCCGCCCGCCATCGGCAGGAACAGCAGGAACGCCACGCCCATGATCGACGTGCCGAGCGCGAACTTCATCGGGGTCGACGGCTGCCGCGGCCCCAGCTTCGTCCACAGGGCCGCGAAGACGGGCGCCAGTGCGATGATGAACACCGGGTTGATCGACTGCACCCAGGACACCGGCATCTCCCAGCCGAACAGGTCGCGGTCGAGCCGCTGGTCCGAGTAGATCGTCACCACGGTGAACTGCTGCTGGTAGAGCGACCAGAACGCGGCGCTGGCGATGAACATCGGGATGAACGACAGCACCCGTTTCCGTTCCACCGCGGTGATCTTCCTGCTGGCCAGGATGATCGCGAAATAGCAGACCGCGGCCACGCCGACGATCCACACGACGATGTCGGACAGGTTGGCCGCGGTGACCAGCCCGGTGAGCATGGCGACCAGGACCACCGCCACCACGGCCAGCACGATGCCCACCACCGGAACCCGGCGCGGCGCGGGCAACGGGTTGGGCACCTCGCGAGACTGCTCGGGAAGGTTCTTCCGGCCGAAGGTGTACTGGATCAGGCCGAGCGCCATCCCCACGGCCGCCAGACCGAAGCCGAGGTGGAAGCCGACCGAACTCTGCGCGAGCCCGGTGAGCAGCGGCCCGACGAACGCGCCGAGGTTGACACCCATGTAGAAGATCGTGAACCCGCCATCGCGGCGCTCGTCCTTCCGGTCGTACAGCGTGCCCACGACCGCGGTGGCGTTCCCTTTGACCCCGCCGCTGCCGAGCGCGACGCACACCAGGCCGACGCCGATTCCGGCGTATCCGGGCAGCACGGCGAGCGCGATGTGCCCGAACATGATCACCACCGCGCTGTAGAACAGGGTTCGCTCGGCCCCGAGCAGCCGGTCGGACACCCAGGCGCCGACGATCGTGGACAGGTACACCAGCCCGCCGTAGGCGCCGACGATGCTGGTGGCGGTGGCCTCCGGCATCGCAAGGCCGCCTTCGGCCACCGAGTAGTAGAGGTAGATCGGCAGGATGCCGAGCATCCCGTAATACGAGAAGCGTTCCCACATCTCGACACCGAAGAGGTTCGCGAGCCCCAGCGGGTGCCCGAAGAACTTCGTGTCGCGCTTGACCTCGGTGGTGGCCATATCGCCTTCTCGGTCCGGATGACGTCGCTTTTTCACATCCTAGGTCTTCCACGACCGCACCACGAAACGCTCACGCGCCCACGAAAAGAACCACTAAGCGAGCCTCGGAAAGCGGCACATGGCACGATGGCCCCCGTGAGCAGCCAGGAGCACGAACGCAGCGGCCAGGGCGGCCTCGGGGCCGTGCCCTACATCCCCCTGTCCAGCGATGACGAGCAGACCTTGGAAGGCCAGTCGATCGGGAGCCTGGTCAGCCAGGCGACCCAGCACATGTCGACGCTGGTCAGGGCGGAAGTCGAGCTGGCCAAGTCGGAGGTCGTCCGCGAGGTCAAGAAGGGCGTCACCGGCAGCGTCTACTTCGTCATCGCCGCCGCGGTCGGCCTCTACAGCTCCTTCTTCTTCTTTTTCTTCCTCGGCGAACTGCTCTCCGACTGGTGGGGTCTGCGCTGGCCGGCGTTCCTCACGGTTTTCGGCCTGATGCTGGTGATCACGGTGGTGTTCGCGTTCCTCGGCTACCGCAAGATGAAGAAGCTGCGGGCGCCCGAACGGACGATCAGCAGCGTCAAGGAAACCGCGGCGGCGCTGAAGCCGCGGCGGGAAACCGCAGCCTGATCGCACTCGCCCGTGCAACCACCCGATCCGTCCACCGTCCGGATTGACGGGCCGTGGACGCACCGCGACGTGTCCGCCAACGGCATCCGCCTGCACATCGCGGAGGCGGGTCGCGGCCCGACCGTGCTCCTGCTGCACGGGTTCGCCGAGTTCTGGTGGGCCTGGCGGCACCAGCTGCTTTCCCTGGCCGAAGCCGGGTTCCACGCGGTCGCCGCGGACCTGCGGGGGTACGGGGACTCCGACAAGACCCCGCGTGGTTACGACGGGTGGACCCTGGCCGGGGACATCGCCGGCCTGGTGCGCGCGCTCGGGGAACGGCGAGCCCATCTCGTCGGGCATGCGTGGGGCGGTCTGCTCGCCTGGACCGCGGCCGCGCTGCATCCACGGCTCGTCGAGTCGGTGAGTGTGCTCGGCGGGGCGCATCCGCTGGCGATCCGGTCCGCCGTCGCGCGTCGATCGGCTCAGGCGTGTGCCTTCGGGCATCTGTTCCGGTTCCAGATACCGATGGCGCCGGAACGGCGGCTCGTCGCGAACGGCGCGGCGGCGGTCGAGGACCTGATGCGCTCCTGGTCCGGTCCGGAATGGGCACGCACGGAGGACTTCGCGGAGGCGGCGAAGGCCTTTCGCCAGGCCATGCAGGTGCCCGGCGTGGCGCACAGCGCGCTGGAGTACTACCGGTGGGCGTTCCGCGCGCAGTTCCGCGGCGAGGGCCGGCGTTTCAAGGCCGCGGTCGACGGACGGGTCAGCGCGCCCGTACTGCAGCTCCACGGGGACGCCGACACCTGCGTGCTACCCGACACGGCACGAGCCTCGGCTCCCTGGCAGGGGCCGGGCTCCCGGTTCGAACTCCTCGCCGGCGTCGGGCACTACCCGCATCTGGAAGACCCCGAGCGCACGACCAAGGCCCTCCTCGCGTTCCTGGGAAGGTAAGGGCTCAAGCGGCGCAGGAGCCCGTGCTGACCCGGGTGCTCATGCTGGACGCACCCTCGACAACCGAGCGGACCTGTTTCGCGGTCAGCGTGAAACCGGTGTCGGCGTCCTCCACCGACGCCCCGAACACCACGCCGATCACGTCGCCGGCCGGGTTGATCAGCGGGCCGCCCGAGTTACCCGCCTGGACCTTGGCACGGACCGTGAAAACGTCCCGGCGGACCGTGCGCGACTCATAGATGTCCGGCCCCTGCAAGGTGATCTCGTTACGGATGCGAGCCGCCGTCGCGGTATAGCCACCGTCGAGCGGATAACCGAGCACGACTCCGCTGTCCCCGGTCTTGGCCGTCTCCGCCGCCAGCGTCAGCGCGGGCGCCTGCAGCCTCGGCACGGCCAAGACCGCGACGTCCACCTCGGGATCGAAGTACACCACCCGGGCCGGCAGCCTGCCCTGCTGGGTTTCCACCGAGACCTCGTCGGTGCCCGCCACCACGTGCGCGTTGGTCACCATGCGCTGCGGCCCGACCACGAAGCCGCTGCCCTCCAGCGCCTTGGAGCACTGCGACGCCGTGCCGCGGATCTTCAGCACACTGGTCTTCAACTGCTGCACGATCGCGCTGTCCTGGAGCGCGGTGTCCGGCGGCTCGGTCTCGTTGATCTCGGTCTTCTGGAAAGGGTCCACAATGGACGGGAATCCGGAGACGTCGAGCAGCTTGCGCAGGTCCGACGGCAGGCTCTCCGCCGAGGCCGGCATCGCCCGGTCCACCGCGCCGAGCACCGCCGAGTTGTTGATCGCCTTCGCCAGCCCGGGCAGCGCCGCGACACCGGTCAGCGGCACCGCGATCAGCCAGGCCACCAGCAGCACCACCAGGCCCTGCACGATCGCGCCGAGCGTCTGGTCGATGCCGGTCAGCCTGTCGGTGTTGAACCGGCGCTTGACGGCCTGCTTGAACCGGCGGCCGGCCCACACCCCGATGGTTTCGCCCAAGGCGACCAGGAACACCACCGTGGCGACCGCGAGGGCGACCTTGACCGCCGGATTGGTCACCAGCTCGACCACCAGTGGCGCGAGCCGGATCCCGACGATGGCACCGCCGATCACGCCGACCAGCGCGGGCAAGGCGATCACCACGCCCTGCCGCGCCCCGGAGATCGCCGCGAGCAGGGCCAGTGCGATCACCAGCAGGTCGACCCAGTTCACTTCGTCTCCCACCCCGCGAGGTCGCGGACATCGTCTCGGTCCCACTCGCGTTCCCAGCCGCCGAGGGACAGCAACACCGACAGCAGGCCAGCGGTGAACCCCCAGATGAACAGACCGTTCACGGCGAACGCGGGCCCCTTCCAGTTCACGCCTTCCCGCCGCACCAGAAACCGGTGGGCGGGGTCGGCGAGGTCCGCCACGGCGACTCTGGCCACCGCGGCGGTCTCGGCCGGGTCAACGGCGTGGACCGGCGTCGGGTTCACCCAGTGCGCCAGCACCGGGGTGACCGCGAACCGGGAGACCGGCACGAACAGCTCCGGGAGTACCGCGACCGGCCGGACGCCGAGCGGATCGACCCCGGTCTCTTCTTCGGCCTCCCGCAGCGCGGTGGCGACCGGACCGTCATCGTGCTCGTCCGCCCCTCCGCCGGGGAAGGCCACCTGACCGGCGTGCGAGCCGAGCGTGTCGGCGCGGCGCAGCAGCAGCACATCCGGACCGCCGGAACCTTCGCCGAACAGGATCAGCACGGACGCGGCACGGGTGAACTCGTCCCGTGGCGGGACGAACCGGGTGAAGGTCTTCGAATCCACCTTGCCGCTGACTTCGACCAGCGGGCGCAGCCAGGCCGGCACCGAGGCGGCGTCGACGAGCGGTCCGTTGTTCACTGACCCTCCACCGCGGCACGCACCTGGTCAGCGTTGACGAAGGTCCGTGGGTTCGAGATGAAGTGAATTCGCCCGTCACCCGCCACCAGGTAGGACGCCGGGAGCGCGGAGGGCAGCCTCAACGCGGTGCTCACCGGGCCGTTGGTGCCGGTCCCGTCGTACACGGCGGGCAGGCGCACCCCGAGCCGGGCGAGCAGGGCCAGCCCCTCGGACGGGTCTCCGGCGACCTGGACGGTGAGGACCGTCGCCGCGCCGGGTTCGGCGGCGTAGGCGTTGAGCACGGGCAGTTCGGTTTTGCAGGGCTCACACCAGGTGGCCCAGAAGTTGATCAAAGTGGTGTGCCCGGCCAGTGCGGTGCCCAGGTTTACCGTCGCGCCGTCGCCGAGGCACTGGGCAGTCACGCCCTTCAGGCTCGCGACCTCGCCGCTGCCCGACGGGCACGGCGCGAGCGCGGCCGAGGCGCGCGCGGCGGAAAGATCGGGGGTCGTCGCGACCGTTTCCGGCTGCCGCGAAGTGCGTGGCAGGAACGCGACGATCAGTCCGATCACGAGCACTCCGACCGCCAACGCCCACTTCGCCGTTTTCGTCACTGGGCCCGAACCATGGCGAGCAGATGATCTCGCTCCGGCCCCTTGACCAGCTTGGCCGCCTCGCCGAAGCCGGTCGGGCCCGAGCCGAAGGACGGGCAGTCACGGGCCAGCGGGCAGGCCCCGCACGCGGGCTTGCGCGAGTGACAGACACGGCGGCCGTGGAAGATCACCCGGTGCGACAGCATCGTCCAGTCCTTGCGCGGGATCAGCTCACCGACCGCCTGCTCGACCTTGACCGGATCCTCCTCCCTGGTCCAGCCCCAGCGCCGCACCAACCGCCCGAAATGCGTGTCGACGGTGATGCCGGGCACGTCGAAAGCGTTTCCGAGCACCACGTTCGCGGTCTTGCGTCCGACGCCGGGCAGGGTGACCAGGTCTTCGAGTTTGCCGGGCACCTCACCGCCGAACCGGTCCACGAGCGCGGCGCCCAAGCCCGTCACCGAGTTGGCCTTGGCGCGGAAGAAGCCGGTCGGGCGCAGGTACTCCTCCAGCTCGGTGCGGTCGGCGCCAGCGAAGTCGGCGGCCGTCCGGTACCGGTCGAACAACGCCGGGGTGACCTCGTTGACCCGCTTGTCCGTCGTCTGCGCGGACAGCACCACGGCGACGAGCAGCTCGAGCGGGTTGGTGAAGTCCAGCTCGCAGTGCGCGTCCGGATACGCGTCGGCGAGGCAACGCACCATACGTCGTGCGCGTCTTACCAGCGCTAGCCGAGTCTCCTCACCCTTTCGGGGTGGCTTGTAACGGACGGCATTGGGCACCCCGATAGCCTACGGAAAGGCCCCGGGACGCGTTTACGAGGCCGACGCCGCTAGCCGACCTGACCACCTAGATCGAAGCGCGGTAAGCGAGGATCTGAAGTCGATGACTGTTTGGTTCGTAGTTGCGGTGCCGCTGGTGATGATGTTCTTCGCGCTCGCGATGGAGCGCGTGGAAACCCGCCTCAAGCACGTTGCCGTGCAGGAGGAAGAGGTCGAGGAGTTCCTCGAGCAGGCGAGGCCCAACGAGGTCAGGGCGCTCTACGGGCATGGCATCGGCCGCGCGCTGGAGCTGTTCCGGTTGCGCCGCCTCGGCGGGAGGGCGGCCAAGCTTCGCCCCCGCCGCCTGCGGAGCTAGCCTCGCCTGTCACCAACGCGGCGGTGGCGCTGCGAGGTGCGGTCCTGCCCGGCAGTCCTTTCACCGCACCCTCACACCACACGCTCCGTGTGGCAGTCTTAGGCTGGTTGTTCGTGCGAGATCGTCACCTCTCGCACTAGCGTTAGCATGCTGGCGGGGTGAGCCACGCGGGGTTTTAGCCCGAACGGCTTACACTGCACGCACGTAAGTGACCGGCGCTACGTTATGTGTTACACAGCGTGGTGGCACCGACGAGGAGGCACGAGGTGGACGAGACCCTGGCCCGGGCGGGCATCTTCCAGGGTGTGGAACCAGCCGCGGCCGAGGCGCTCGCACAGACCTTGGAGACCGTGGAGTTCCCGCGCGGCCACGTGATCTTCACCGAGGGCGAGCCAGGCGACAAGCTGTACATCATCCTGTCCGGCAAGGTGAAGATCGGACGAAAGTCCCCGGACGGCCGCGAGAACCTGTTGTGGATCGCCGGCCCGTCGGACATGTTCGGGGAGCTGTCCATCTTCGATCCCGGACCGCGTACGTCGAGCGCGACAACGGTGACCGAAGTGCGCGCCGTGAGCATGGACCGGCCGTCGCTGCGCAAGTGGATCTCCACCCGGCCGGAGATCGCCGAGCAGTTACTGCGTGTGATCGCCCGGAGACTACGCCGCACGAACAACATGGTGGCCGAACTCATCTTCACCGATGTCCCCGGCCGGGTCGCGCGTGCGCTGTTGCAACTCGCGCAGCGCTTCGGCAGCCAGGAAGCCGGGATCCTGCGAGTCACCCACGACCTGACGCAGGAAGAGATCGCCCAGTACGTCGGCGCCTCCCGCGAGACCGTTAACAAGGCCCTCGCCGACTTCGCCCACCGCGGCTGGCTACGCCTCGAAGGCAAGAGCGTCCTCATCCTCGACCCCGAACGCCTAGCCCGCCGCGCCCGCTAAACCCTCGACAGCCCCGAGGACACGGGACTCCCACACCGCAAGCGTGGGACTCGCAAACGGCGAATGTGGAACTCGCGCGCGGCCGAGTGGGACTCGCTATCGCCAGTGCGGGACTCGCACGCGCTGAGTGGGACTCGCAACCCGTCCGAGCGAAGCGAAGGACACCCGCGACACCCAAGGTGACCATCAGCGAAAGCCGCGGGGGTCCAGGGGGCTTACCCCCCAGTGTGACGCCCTTCGGCCCCCGCGAAGCAGACACCAGGGGCCGCGAGTCGGAAACCCCCGCACGAAGGGCCGGGCGCCACCCCCGACGTGGCGCACCGGCCCTTCGCGTTCGCGCGGGCCATCCCCCGACGGACCGCGCTCCCCGCCCTCCGGTTTTAGGCCCCGACCCGTTGCCCGGAGGGAGTTTCCTCTGTCATCTCACCATGCCACGGCCCCTACCCCGAAGTTCAAGACCGTTCACTCCCAAAGACGCGACCGTGGCCACTTCGTTGCCTTCGGTCCCTTAAATCCGGACACCCGTTATTCAACCGAGACAAACTCACCCTGTTGGGCGCAACCGAAATCAGTGGTACTGGCGTACCACAATGCTGCATACTGGTACGCATGTCCCAATCTCGCGTCTCCCTTGCCGACTACCGCACCGCGCTGACCACGCCCGGCATGGCCCGGCCGGTGATCGCTTCTCTGCTGGCGCGCCTGCCGATCGCGATGATCGGCCTGTCCGCGTTGCTCTATGTACAGCGGGAAACGGGATCGTTCGCGACGGCAGGTCTGGTCTCGGCGGGCAGCCTCGTCGGAGTCGCGCTGGGCGCGGTCGCCCAGGGGAGGCTGATCGACCGGCTCGGCCCCACCCGGCCGCTGCTCGTCGTTTCGGGCATGTTCGCGGTCGCACTCGCGAGCCTGGCGCTGGCCATCGAGCTGCACGCGCCCACACCGGTGCTGGTGCTGCTGGGCGGCGGGATCGGAGTCACCGAGCCGATGATCGGCTCCGCGTCCCGCGCGCTGTGGACACGGGTCGTCACAAGCGAATCGGTCCGTGACGCCGCGTTCTCCTACGAGGCGATCAGCATGGAGACGTTCTTCATCCTCGGCCCTGGTCTGGCCGGGCTGCTGGTCGCCGCGCCGTGGCCGGGCACCGGCATGGTCGCCGGCGGCGGCTGCATGGTCACCGGTGCGGTGCTGTTCGCGCTCAGCCCGGCCGTCCGCGCCTGGGGACCGGCCGAGGCGGGGCGCCGCTCACTGCTCGGCGCGCTGGTCAGCCCGGGGATGCGCACGCTGGCGCTGGCGGTGCTGGGATTCGGCATGGTCATCGGGTTCGTCGAGGTGGCGGTGCCCGCGGCCGCGACCGAGGGTGGCAGGCCCGCACTGGGTGGGGTGCTGCTTTCGCTGATGTCGGTCGGTTCGGTGGCGTTCGGCGTGGCGTACAGCATGCGGCCGTGGCCGCGGCGGATGTCGTGGCGGCTGCCGGTGCTGCTGGCCGCGTTCGCCCTGCTCGTCGCGCTGCCCGCGTGGCCGTCCACGCTGTGGGGCCTGGCGCTGGCGCTGCTCGCGCCGGGTGCCCTGATCACCCCGCAGTCGGCCGCGCATTCCACGGCCATCGAGACGGTGGCCCCGCCCGGGACCGCGGCCGAGGCGTTCGGCTGGGTGCTCACCGCGGTGACGCTGGGCCTGGCCATCGGCCAGTCGGTCAGCGGTTACCTGGTCGAACGCCATGGTCCCCCGGCGTCCTTCCTCGCGGCCGCCGCGGTCGGCCTGCTGCTCGCGGCCGCCGTCTGGCTGCTACGGGGGACCGTCCGCCCGGTGCGCGCCGAAGCTCGGGCCCGCGAGGAAATGGTCGCCGCCTGAGCCTGGTCCTGAGATGTCGACGGCCACGCGTTTGCCCGCAGCCCTAGGCGCCGCGGAGGTAGTCGAGCTGGGCGCGGACGCTGTGCTCGGCCGGCGCCCACAGCGCGGGATCGACGTCCGCGTAGACGTGCTCGACGATCTGGCGTGGTGTGGCGTCGTCGCCGAGTACGGCCAGCGCCGCACGGACCTGGTCGAGACGCTGCTCGCGGTGGTCGAGGTACCCCCGCACGGTGACGCGGAGATCACCGAGTTCGGGCCCGTGGCCGGGCAGCCCGGTCAAGCCGGCCGGCAGCTCCAGAAGCCGTCGCAGCGTGCCCAGGTACGACCCGAGGTCGGTCAGCACCGTGGTACCCCGGCCCAGGATCGTGTCACCGGTGAGCACCTGGTCGTCGATCCGGAGGCAGACCGAATCGCCGGTGTGGCCGGGGGTGTGTACCACTTCGATGTCCAGCCCGGCGGCGGAAATCGTCTCACCGTCCACAATAGACTCCGCACCCCGGCACAACACCGGATCGAACGCGCGCACCGGGGCGCCGACACGCTCGGCCACCCAGGGCGCGCCCTCGGCGTGGTCGGGGTGTTGGTGGGTGAGCACGATCAGCGCCACCGTCCCGAGTTCGGTGAGTTTCGACAGGTGGTCAAGGTCTTCGTAACCCGGGTCCACGATCACGCACTCGGCGGCGCCGGGCACACGCAGCACCCATGTGTTCGTGCCGTCCAGGGTCATCTCGGACGGGTTGTTCTCCAGCAGCACCGACGCGACCGGGGAAACCTGGCGCAACTGCCCGTAGGCGGGATGGGTCACGGCAACGCCTCCGCGGCTTGACACGGGCTACTCATGGCACACCACCCGGATCCGGTCTTCCTCACGGATCAGCGTGGGAATGATCGCCTCGACCGTGCGTTCGGCGGCCAGCGCCTCGGCGGCCGAGCCGAACTCGGCGAGTTCGGTCAACGTGTGCCAAGTCGGCGGCATGAGCACGCTACGGCCGGCCTCCGCGTCCGTCAGTGCGTCCGCGGGGCGTTGCCAGCCCGAAGCGTCCGCCTCGGTCGTCGCCCCGTCCGCGTGCTGCCCCGCCGGCAGCACGGCGGCGAAGAACCTGGTGTCGTAACGGCGTTTCTCCTGGACGGGAGTGATCCAGTGGGCCCACGGCCGGAGCAGATCGGCGCGCAGGGTCAGCCCGGCGCCGGCGAGAAAGGCCGCCAGCGAAAGCTCACGGGAGACCAGGGCTTGCCGGGCCTCCGCATACAGCCGCGCGTCGCCGACCACACCGTTTCCCGAGCCGGCCAGCAGGACACCGGACTCCTCGAAAGTCTCCCGCACCGCCGCGCAGACGAGGGCACGCGCTCCTGATTCGGTGGCGCTGAACCATTCCGCCCACCGCGCCGGCTCGGGGCCCGTCCATCCCACCGACGCGTCCGCGTCCCGCTCGTCTACGCCGCCGCCGGGGAAAACGGTCATTCCGGCGGCGAACGCCATCGCGGCCACCCGGCGCTGCAGGAACACTTCGAGACCCTGATCGGTGTCACGAAGCAGCACCACGGTCGCCGCGTCCCGCGGCACCGCGGGGTTCTCCGGCACCGCGTCCGAGAACGGCATTCCACCCGGCAGGTCGAAATTCAGCTGAGGCACGCTGACAATCTAAGACTCGGAGAAGTTCTCGCCCCAGCGCGGCTGGTCGTCACCGCGGCCGGAACCGTTCAAGCGGACCTTCTCCGCCTCAACCCGCTCCCGCTCGACCAGCTCGGCGTGCAGCTCACGCAGGAGCTGACGGTCGCGCTCGGACAGCTGCGGGTCATCGAGGTCGAGCTCGGGGATCTCGATCACCTCGTCGGGACCGATGGCGGCCGAGACGATCGCCTTGCCCTTCTCGGGATTCTCCGCCAGCGCCGCGCGCAGCTGCGCCACTTCCGCCGAGGTGAGATCCATAGTGCGCTCGGGGCGCTGCTCGGGCTCCGGGCCCTCCTCACGCGGGCGGAACATGTGCCCCGGACCGCTACGGGTCTCCAGCTCGTCCGCCGCCACGTGCCGACCGGACTTCTCCTCCGCGACAACCGACGCGACCGCCTTCTGCGGCGGCTTCGCGGGCGAGGACGACACGGTCGAACCGGCCAGCCAGACCGCGGTCGCCGAGGTCAGCGCCTGATCGTGAAAGCGGGTCCGCTCGGCACCGGGACCGGTGACCTCGACGACCGTGCGGATACCGGCCCGGCGGAGCGCCGAGTCGATCCGGTAGGCCGCCGCGGGTGGATTGCCGTCCGGCCCGATCTCCACGAGCACGACCCGTTGGGGCAGCGGGCCAGGCACGCTTCCCGCCGGGGTGTTGCGCCACACCGCGTGCACCGAGCGCAGGTCGGGCAGCACCCGCAGGGTGCGGTCCAGCGCGTCCGCGATGCCTTCCTCGGGGTGGTTCTCACCGCTGAAGCGGTGCAGCACGCCGTTGTCGGCTTCCGCGTCGTTGACCGTGAGATGGTCGGCGAGCGTCGCGTCGGACCGGCTCAGTTCGAGGACCAGCCCGAGCTCGTGCTGCTCGGATTCACGGACCGGAAGCTTTCCCGCGATCAGCGCCCCGGTGGTCAGCTCGGCCGCCTCGTCCAGCCGGGCCCGCGCGGTCAGCTCCCGCGCTTCGGACAACGCGCTGTCGTCCAGCCTCCCGGCCAGCGAGAGCAGCAAGTTGTGCAACCGCAACGGCACCGCGAACCCGTCGCTCGCGACCCCGTCGTGGACCTCCGCCATGTGCCCTTCTCCCTCCAGCGGCTCGTGCAGGGGTGTGCTGTCCGGGGTGCGACCCCCAGACTCCGCCCGGGGGCAGGCCCCAGACCACTCCGTCATGCGGCTATGCGGCGGCGAGCCGGTGCCCGGTGTCCGCCGCACCGGTGCACACCAGTTCGGAACTGGCCAGCGCGGCCCGGTGGTAGGCCGGCAGGTCGAACCGCGGCGGCATGACCTCGACACTGGGCTCCTCGTCGCCCAGCACGCGCAGCACCCGCTGTAGTTCACCGGTCAGCCTGGGCAGACCGGCCGTCGCCGTGATCAGCAGCACCCGCTTCGGCTCCCCGTCGCCGTGCCGCCAGCTTTCCCGCACCTCGCCGACATCCGGCCGGCCGCGCAACGTTGCGTGTACCAACGCGGACACCTGGTCCACCGAGTTCATCCGATCGGGTGCAGTCCCGGTGAATGTGTACCTGTTCTCGTCGACGTCGTCTACCCCGAGCGTCGAACTCACCTGGTGCCAGTCGGCGCCGTGCGGCACGAGCCCGGCGACGAGCAGGCGGTACTCCGGCTGGTCGAGATCGATGTTGTGCTTGAGCAGAGTCCGCGGGAGAGTCCGCGCGAGCGTGGTCATCGCGCCCTCGCCGAGCCAGTCCCGGTAGCGCCAGAGCAACTGGTCCGGCATGCGGCCGGCCAGGCGAAGCAGCAGCTCGTGACAGGCCGCCTCAATATCCGGATCCATCACTCCACCTCCAGGATCAGTTCGATCTCGACAGGAGCTCCCAGGGGAAGTTCGACCACGCCGACCGCGGACCGCGCATGGGCCCCGGACTCGCCGAAGATCTCCCCCAGCAGCTCGGAAGCGCCGTTGATCACCGCCGGCTGACCGGTGAACCCCTCCGCGGACGCGACGAAACCGACCAGCTTCACCACCCGGACGACCGAGTCGATACCGGTCAGCGCGTGCGCCGCGGCGAGGGCGTTGAGGGCACAGGTGCGGGCGTGCCGCTGCGCCTCCTCCGGGCTGACCTCACCACCGACCTTGCCGGTCGCGGCGAGCTCACCCTCGATGAACGGCAGCTGCCCCGACGTGTAGACGAGCGAACCGGTACGCACGGCGGGCACGTAGGCGGCGACCGGCGCGGCTACAGGGGGAAGGGTGATCCCCAGCTCGGACAGACGATCCGTCCAGCTGTTCACGCTGTCTCCTCCGCGACTTCGCGCGCGACCGCGAGCGCGTCGATTAGGCGCGCCTTGTGGTCACCGTGGCTGCCGCGGCTTACTACTGGGGCGTTCACCCCTTGACCCGCTTGAGGTAGGCGACATGCTGTTCACCGCTGGGGTTCGGAAGCACCGTCACCAGCTCCCAGCCGTCCTCGCCCCACTGGTCCAGGATCTGCTTCGTGGCGTGGATCAGCAGGGGAACGGTGGCGTACTCCCACTTGGTGGCGCTCATGGGCACCAATGTAGCGGTGACGTGAACCACCCCCGCCCAGGGTCGCGCGTGGTGCGCGTCGCTCTGGCCCGCATTCCCGGTCAGCGCTGGTTACGCTGCAGTAGTGACCACACCGCTGGTCGGCTGGACCGACGAACTCGCCCGCGCCCGGCTGCACTTCGTCACCGGCAAGGGCGGCACCGGCAAGACCACGATGGCCGCGGCACTCGGCCTCGCCCTGGCCAGCGGCGGGCGGCGGGTGCTGCTCATCGAGGTGGAGGGGCGGCAGGGCTTCGCGCAGCTGTTCGACACCGAACCGCTGCCCTACGCCGAGCAGCGGGTCGCCTCCGCGCCGGGCGGCGGGGAGCTGCGGGCCCTGCACATCGACGTCGAAGCGGCGCTGCTCGAGTACTTCGAGATGTTCTACAACCTGGGTTTCGCCGGGCGGACCCTGCGCCGCATGGGCGCGATCGAGTTCGCCACAACCTTGGCTCCCGGCCTGCGTGACGTGCTGCTCACCGGGAAGATCAAGGAATGCGTCGGGCGGACCGAGTCCGACGGGCGGCACACCTACGACGCCGTTGTCGTCGACTCGCCGCCGACCGGCCGCGTGGTCAAGTTCCTCGACGTCACCAGGGCGCTGACCGACCTGGCCAAAACCGGGCCGATCCGGTCGCAGGCCGAGGGCGTGGTGCGGCTGCTGCACTCCGGCGAGACCGCCGTGCACATCGTCACCCTGCTGGAAGAAATGCCGGTGCGGGAGACCGTCGAGGCGGTCGCCGAGCTGGACGGCGCGGACCTGCGTCCCGGCGCGGTGCTGGTCAACCGCGTCCGCCCGCCACGGCTGCCGGCGCGCTCGGTGAGTCCCGCCGCGGACGGCCGCGTCGACGCCTCCCGGATTCGTGCCGGGTTGACCTCCGCCGGGCTCGAGCTGGCCGAACGCACGCTCGACGCACTGGTCGAAGAAACCGTCGAGCACGCGATCCGGCTCGCCGCCGAGCAGCGCGCCCGTAACCAGCTCGCCGAGGCCGACCTGCCGACGCTGGAGCTGCCCGATCTCACCGACGGGGTGGACGTGGCCGCGTTGTACGACCTCGCCGAAACGCTCGTCGACCAGGGCGTGCGGTGACGGGAGGAGATTGCCCGTGAACACGATCGACGTCGACACACTCATCGACGACCCACGCACCAGGGTGATCGTCTGCTGTGGCTCCGGCGGAGTCGGCAAGACCACCACCGCGGCCGCGCTCGCCCTGCGCGCGGCCGAACGCGGCAGGCAGACCGTGGTGCTCACCATCGACCCCGCGCGGCGGCTGGCCCAGGCGCTCGGCCTGCGAGAACTGGGGAACCATCCCCGGCAGGTGCTCCTCCCTGGCTTCGAGCCCAAGGGCGAGCTGTGGGCGATGATGCTGGACATGCGGCGCACCTTCGACGACATGGTGCGCACCCACGCCGGCCCGGAGCGCGCCGAGCAACTGCTCGCCAACCCCTTCTACCAGACGATTTCCACGTCGTTCTCCGGCACGCAGGAGTACATGGCGATGGAGAAGCTCGGCCAGCTCGCGGCCACCGACTCCTGGGACCTGATCGTCGTGGACACCCCGCCGAGCCGGTCGGCGCTGGACTTCCTGGACGCGCCGAACCGGCTGTCCACCGCGCTCGACGGGCGGATGATCCGGCTGCTCACCGGGCCCGCGAAGGCCGGCGGCTGGGGTATCCGGAAGGTCGTCACGGCCGGGTTCTCGATCTTCGCCAAGGCCGTGTCCACCATCATCGGCGGCCAGTTGCTCACCGACGCGTCGGCGTTCATGCAGGCCTTCGACAGCATGTTCGGCGGGTTCCGCGAACGGGCGCGCAAGACCGCGGAGCTGCTGCGCTCCGACGGCACGGCGTTCCTGGTCGTGGCGGCCCCCGAGCCGGACGCGCTGCGAGAGGCGAGCTTCTTCGTGGATCGGCTCTCGGCAGAGTCGATGCCCCTGTCCGGTCTGGTGGCCAACCGGACACACCCGGTGCTCGCCGACCTCTCGGCCACGGCGGCGTTGTCGGCGGCCGAGAAGGTCGAGTCGAGCGCGCCGCTGGCCACCGCGGTGCTGCGCCTGCACGCGGACCGGGTCGCCCTCGCGAACCGCGAGGACCGGCTGCTCGCCCGGTTCACCCGCGCGCATCCCGAGGTGCCGATCGCCGGTGTGCCCGCGCTGCCCGGCGACGTGCACGACATCGCCGGGCTGCGGGAAATCGGCGACCGGCTGGCCTCCTACGAGACTTCGACGTAGTCGCGTTTGGCGGATTCGAGCAGCTCGGCCCAGGATGTCACGTCCGGACGTCGACGCAGCAGAGCCCGACGCTCACGCTCGGTCATCCCTCCCCAGATGCCGAAGTCGATCCGGTGGTCCAGCGCCTCTGCCAGGCATTCCGTCCTGACCGGGCAGCCCATGCACACCATCTTCGCCCGGTTCTGCTCGGCACCCCGCACGAACAACTCGTCCGGGTCGGTGTCGCGACACAAAGCGCCGACTCGCCAGCTCTGTTGCTTGGAGTCCATGCCCCCAGCTCCCTCTCCCTCGGCTCACGTGCCCCTCGTACGTGAGACGTTGACGGACCATAGGGCCAATCGGTTCCCTAGCCAAGATCTGACGAGCGATTCGTTATCGGAAAACGTCGCGAGAAGGGGACCGACGTGGTAAGCGGCCGGACGTCGCCGACCGCATATGCGACGGGGCTACCCTGGCTTGCGTGCGGAAGACGGATGCTTTCTTCAAGCTGCTCGGTCTGTGCCTGCTCGCGGGGATCCTGGTCGCGGGGGTGCTGTTCCCGATCGCCGGGGCGGCCGGGGTGGCGTCCAACAAGGCCAGCGAGACCGTCGACTCCATGTCGGCCGAACTGGCCAACGTGCCGCCACCACTGGTCACCACCATCACCGACTCGGCGGGCAACAAGATCGCGACCCTGTACGACCAGTACCGCATCCCGACCGCGACCAGGCAGATCAACGACGCCATGCGGTGGGCTCTGATCTCGGTCGAGGACAAGCGCTTCCTGGAGCACCACGGTGTGGACTGGACCGGTACGCTGCGCGCCGCGCTGAGCAACAGCGCCGGCGCCGACACCCAGGGCGCGTCCACCCTGACCCAGCAGTACGTGAAGAACTACCTGATCAACGTCATCTATCGCAACGACGAAGCCGGCCAGCAGAAGGCGCAGGAACAGTCGATCGCGCGCAAACTCAAGGAAGCCCGGATCGCGATCCAGCTCGAAACGAAGATGAGCAAGGACCAGATCCTGACCAGCTACCTCAACGTTGTCGAGTTCTCACGCAAGATCTACGGCGTCGGCGCGGCCGCACAGGCCTATTTCAACACCACTCCGGAGAAGCTCACCGTCACCCAGACGGCACTGCTCGCCGGAATGGTCAACAACCCGCCGTTCTACGACCCGTGGAACCATCCGGAACGCGCCACGGAACGCCGGAATCTGGTGCTCGACCGGATGGTGGACAACCGCAAGCTGTCACCGGAGGACGCGGCGAAGCTCAAGCTGGAGCCGCTGGGAGTGGTCCCGGACGGCCCGAGCAAGCCGGCCTCCAACTGCACCGGCGCCGGCCCGGAGAACGGCTTCTTCTGCCAGTACGTGCAGGACTACCTGCTCACCAACGGGATGACCAAGCAGGACCTCTACGCCGGTGGCTACACCATCAAGACCACAATGGACCCCAACGCCAACCACCAGGCGAAGGTCTCCGCCGAGACCCAGGTCAAGAAGACGCAGAAGAACGTAGCCAACACGCTTTCCCTGGTGCGGCCGGGAAAGAACCGGCACGAGGTGGTCGCGCTCGCCGCCAACCGGGACTACGGCACGGACAAGGACAAGGGCCAGACCACTTACGCGCTACCTTCGGACGTGGCCAACGTGACCGGCGCCGGGTCGAGCTACAAGATTTTCACGGCCGCAGCCGCGCTGGAACAACACAAGACGGGCATCTACGCGACCATCCAAACACCACAGAGCTACGTGTCGAGGGTGTTCGTCGGCGGCCAGAAACCCGGTTGTCCCCAGGTCGACCGAGGCACCTGGGCCTACTGTCTGCAGAATTACGGTGAAGGCAACTACGGACCCTCGATGAGCCTGCAGCAGGCGCTGGCCACCTCGCCGAACACCGGTTTCGTGATCCTGGAAGAACAGGCCGGCATGGGCGCGGTGGTCGACATGGCGCGCCGCCTGGGCATGCGGAACGCGATGGCGTCCAACGCGGCGAATGGCGGGCCGGTTGATCCGAAGAACGTCAGGCCTGAATACAACATGCCGCAACAGAAGTTCTACGGGCCCGGCGGTGTCTCGCGGAACGGCCTGGGCGCGTTCACCCTGGGCGTGAGCCCGACCAGCGGTCTCGAACTCGCCAATGTGGCGGCCACGATCGTGAGCGGTGGCGTGTGGTGCCCGCCGACACCGATCAGCCAGATCACCGACCGGGACGGCAATCCCGCCTCGCCGGTTCACGAAGCACCATGCGAACAAGCCGTGCCCGAAGGCCTCGCCAACGCCCTGGCCGTCGGCATGAGCAAGGACATCTTCGATGGCACCGCGAAGGGAGCGCGCCCCGAAAGCTGGACCCGGCCGACCATCGGTAAGACCGGAACCACCGATGTCAGCGGTTCGGCGGCCTTCGTCGGCGCTGTCCCACAGATGGCCGGTGCGGCGATGGTGTTCCGTCCCGACTTCCCGATCGGTGGCCTGTACGACGGCGGACCCGGCAACGTCAGCGCGGCCCCGGGCAGCCAGGACGGCAACATGTTCGGTGGCAAGACACCGGCGCGAACCTGGTTCGGCGCCATGGTCAACATCATGGCCGGTCAGCCCGAGATGCCACTCCCACCGTCGGATCCGGCCTACGAGCGTTGACCCGGGGCTTTCCCGGTGGTGCGGTACCGCCGGTGTGGCGTCATCGAAGAATGGCGTCTGAGCTGCGGTGATACGGCTTGCCTGAGCCCGCCTACAGCGGCTGGGCAACGTATCGACGGCGAGGCAGGGGAAAGGGGGCAGGAGATGGTGCTCAGTCCCGTGGCGCCCCTTCCCCCGTCGGTCACTGGATGCGCCCGACCGAACCAGTCACGTACCCTCGTCGTCGTGGGCACGGACGGTAACACCAGAACGGGCGTGATCGCGCCGACCCGGATCCTCGCGGGCATCTTCGGACTCGGCGCGGCGGCGCTGGGGTACGCGATGGGTATCGAACGGCGGCGCTGGACGCTGCGGACCGCGGAGCTACCCGTGCTCGCGCCCGGGGCGCAGCCGATCCGCGTGCTGCACGTGTCGGACCTGCACATGATGCCGGGGCAGAAGTCCAAGCAACGCTGGGTCGGCATGCTGCACGAGCTGGAGCCCGATCTGGTCGTCAACACCGGCGACAACCTCGCGCATCCTCAGGCCGTGCCGTACGTGCTTCGGGCGCTCGGGCCGCTGCTGGAGCGGCCCGGGGTGTTCGTCTTCGGGAGCAACGACTACTACGCGCCCAAGCCCAAGAACCCCGCCCGCTACCTGATGCGGCGCGGCAAGAAGAAGCGCGTCCACGGCCGCAAGCTGCCTTGGCGGGATCTGCGGGCGGCGTTCGTCGAGCACGGCTGGACCGACCTCACCCACGTGCGGCGCACCATCAAGGTCGGCGGTCAGACCGTGCTCGCCGCCGGGCTGGACGACCCCCACCTGCACCGCGACCGGTACCACCACATCGCCGGGGCCGCCGATCCGAACGCCGTGCTCCGGCTCGGCGTCACCCACTCGCCCGAGCCCCGTGTCCTCGACCCGTTCGCCGCCGACGGCTACGACCTCGTGCTCGCCGGGCACACCCACGGTGGCCAACTCCGCATCCCCGGCTACGGCGCGCTCGTCACGAACTGTCAGCTTGATCGCTCCCGCGCCCGCGGTGCCTCCCGGTGGGGCGCGCGGATGTGGCTGCACGTGTCGGCTGGGCTGGGCACGTCGCCGTACGCGCCAGCCCGTTTCGCCTGCCCACCCGAGGCCAGCCTGCTCACCCTCGTCCCACGCGGCACACCAGTCACCGAGACCGAAAAGGAAACCCGGCGGAAGGTCCCCAGCGACGTCCGCTAGACTCTCTTCCGGCCCGTTAAGCAGTACCTCGGGGTGTGGCGCAGCTTGGTAGCGTGCCTCGTTCGGGTCGAGGAGGTCGTGGGTTCAAATCCCGCCACCCCGACACGCGGAAGACAGAAGACCCCTGTCCGTGGAAAGCACGGACAGGGGTCTTCCGCGTTGTGACACTGGGGGCCAAGCCCCCAGACCCCCAGCCAGGGGGCAAGCCCCCAGGACCCCCCGCGGCGTGTGGTGGGGGTTACCTTGGGGGGCCGCGTGGGCCCTTCGCTTCGCTCGGGCGGGTTGGCGGGTGCGAGTCCCGAATCAGGCATGCGTGTGTCCCACGTTTGCGGCGCGTGAATTCTGCGTTCGCAGGGTTCGCAGGGTGTAAACCTGTGTGTTCCGTGTTTTGGTGCGGGTGTGCGGCCCTCGGCGCGCGGGGGTTACTTGGTGGCGGTTAGTTCTTGCCAGCATTGGGTGAAGTCGCCGTCGCCGGAGTGGGACCATGACCAGGCCGAGCGGGCGGCGCTGGCTAGCTGGTCGCGATCGGCCGGGGCGGCTTTCAGGGCTTCGTCCAGGCGTGATTCGATGTATTTCGCCAGGGCCCGGTAGGGCATGTCCGGGCGGAAGCGCGCATGGGAGTGGATGTCGCGGAAGCCTGCGTGCGTGACGTGGGTGGCGATGTGCTTGCCCGCGAACGGGTCTCCGCCGGTGCGACGGCGAAGGAGATAGTGGCCGCGTAGTGCCGCGTCGACGTTGGCCGTTCTCGGGCGCAGCCTGGCCCGACTCCAGTCCGAAGTAGACAGAGCGAGTGTGCCGCCGGGTTTGAGTACCCGGCGAAGCTCGGCGAGGGCTTCGGCCGGACGTCCCAGATGCTCGAACAGGGCGTGCGCGAAAACGACGTCAACACTCTCCGACGGAATGGGCAGCGCGTAGACCGAGCCCGCGACGAAGTCCACAGTGGAATCCTGCGGAAACCGCGCCGGCACCGGATCGATGCCGAGCACCCGGCCGGCGCCGCCGACGACCGGAACGAAACCGCGGGTGATCGTGCCGGGCCCGCAGCCGACGTCGAGCACCCGCATCCCCGGACGCAGCAAGCGCAGCACGAACCCCGCCTGGTCACCCACGGTGCGCGCGGACATCATCGACAGCGCGTCATCAGCGTAACCCGGTGCGTATCCTTCGGCGTCAGCCTGAACACGGGCCGCGGCAGACCCACTCTCCAGCACGGGGTCCACCGTACGGGTTCGACCTGGCAGGATCGAGGGGTGACTACCCAGCACCCGCCCGCCGCGATCCCTGACCGGCTCTTCGACGACGCCGAGGCCGAAGCCCTCTGGCGCGCCCGGTTCCAGGCATCGCGCATGTCGACCCCGGCCTGGGCGATCGACGCCCCGGACGCCAACATCTACGTCTCCAACGCCAGCGGCGTCTGGGAGGTCTACGCCTGGAACCGGGCCACCGGTGAGCACCGCCAGGTCACCGACCGGCCCAACGGCACCCTCCACGCCATCACCTCCCCGGACGGTGCGTGGATCTGGTGGTTCAACGACACCGACGGCGACGAGTTCGGCTCGTGGGTGCGCGAGCCGTTCGCGGGCGGGACCGGTGAACGAGCCATGCCGGACGTGCACGAGGGTTATCCGGCAGGACTGGAGATCGGGCACCGGCTGGTCGCGGTCGGCGTCTCCACCGACGACGGCAGCGAGTTGTTCGTGCACGCGGACGGCGAGACCAAGCGGTTCTATGTCAGCAAGGACGACGCGAGCGTCGCCGCGCTCTCCCGGGACGAGCGCCTTCTGGCCATCTCGCATTCCGAGCACGGCGACTCTCGCCACCCCGCGGTGCGGGTCCTGGCCACGGACGGCTTCGCGGCCGTGGCCGAGAAGTGGGACGGCGAGGGCAAGGGGCTGACCCCGCTGGCGTTCTCCCCGGTCTCCGGCGACTCCCGCCTGCTCCTGCTGCACGAACGTCGCGGGCGCGAAGAGCTGCTGGTGTGGGACGTCGAGCGGGACACCGAGAGCGAACTGGCCCTCGACCTGCCCGGCGAGGTTTCCGCGGGGTGGTATCCGAAGGCCGACGCCCTGCTCGTCGTGCACTTCCATCAGGCGCGCAGTTCGCTGTACCGGTACGACCTCACCACCGGCGAACTGTCCTCTTTGGCCACTCCGCCGGGCAGAATCGGTGGCGCCGCGGTGCGGGACGACGGAACCGTGGAGTACTCGTGGTCAAGCGCGGCGGAGCCGACCGTGATCCGGGCACGCGCCGCCGACGGCACCGAGGGGGTCCTGCTGACCCCGCCCGGTGAACCCGCCCCAGGCTCGGCGCCGATCACCGACGCCTTCGTGGAGGGCGCGGGGGGACGCATCCATGCGTTGGTCTCCCGTCCCTTCGACGCGCCGGACGGCCCGCTGCCGACCGTGTTCACCTTGCACGGCGGACCGCATTCGGCCGACGAGGACCGCTTCTCCGCCTACCGCGCGGTGTGGCTGGACGCCGGTTTCGCCGTGGTCGAAGTGAACTACCGCGGCTCGACAGGTTACGGCTCGGCATGGCGGGACGCGATCGAGGGCAGACCGGGACTGACCGAACTCGACGACGTGGCCGCCGCGCACGACTGGGCCATCCAAAGTGGACTGTCGGACCCGGGGCGATGCGTGGTCAACGGGGCTTCCTGGGGCGGTTACCTCACCCTGCTGGCGCTCGGCACTCAGCCGGAACGCTGGGCGGCGGGGGTCGCGAGCGTGCCGGTGGCGGACTACGTCGCCGCGTACGAGGACGAGATGGAGCAGCTGCGGGCCTTCGACCGGGCACTGTTCGGTGGCTCGCCGGAGACCAAGCCCGCCGTGTACCGCGAATGTTCGCCGATCACCTACGTGGGCGCGGTGAAGGCGCCGGTGCTGGTGCTCGCCGGGGACAATGACCCGCGCTGCCCGATCCGGCAGATCGAGAACTATCTCAAGAAGCTGGCCGCGCGTGACGTGCCGTACGAGTTCTACCGCTACGACGCCGGGCACGGCTCGCTCGTGATCGCCGAAACGATCAAGCAGACGGCGGCGGAAGTGCACTTCGCGCTCCGCTCTGTCGGCCTGAGGAAGAGCTGAGATCACGCGGTGCCGGACCGGCTCCGTGGCCTGTCCTACGGCGCCGACGACCACCCGGTGAAGCCCTTCGTCCTGGCCGAACCGGTGGCCAGGGGCGGTGCTGATGGACCGCTGAACCTCAGTGATGGAACGCGGTGCTGGTCTCCGGCGGGTGCCGCGGAGCCTCCTGCTTTTCGAGTTCGGGCAAGATGCGGGCGAGGTCGTCGACCAGCAGGTCGGCGAGGTCGTGCGTGAACCCGTTGCGGCAGACGATCCGCAGCACCGCCAGGTCCGTCCGGTTCTCCGGGAAGGTGTACGCGGGCACGAGCCAGCCGCGTTCCCGGAGCCGCCGCGACACGTCGAACACGTCGAACGCGGTGACCTCCGGCTTGGTGGTGAAGGCGAACACCGGCAACTGGTCGCCCCTGGTCAGCAGCCGGAACGGGCCAAGCTCGGCGATCCGGTCCGCCAGGTCGGTCGCGACGTCCCGCAGGACCTGCTGCACCGCGCGGAATCCCTCGCGCCCCAACCGCAGAAACATGTAGTACTGCGCGACGACCTGTGCGCCGGGCCGCGAAAAGTTCAGCGCGAAGGTGGGCATGTTCCCGCCGAGGTAGTTCACGTTGAACACCAGCTCGGCGGGCAGCGCGTCGCGGTCCCGCCACAACACCCAGCCGACGCCCGGATAAACCAGGCCGTACTTGTGTCCGGAGGTGTTGATCGAGGCCACGCGGGGCAGCCGGAAGTCCCATTCCAGCTCGGGGTCCACGAAGGGTGCGATCATCGCGCCCGACGCGCCGTCGACGTGGATCGGGATGTCCAGGCCGGTCGAGTCCCGCAGTTCGTCGAGCGCCGCCGCGATTTCGGCCACCGGCTCGTAGCTTCCGTCGAACGTGGACCCGAGGATCGCCACCACGCCGATGGTGTTCTCGTCACAGCGCGCCACGGCCTCTTCCGCGGTGAGATGGAACCGCTCGCCTTCCATCGGCACGAGCCGTGGCTCGATCTCCCAGTACTCGCAGAACTTCTCCCAGCACACCTGGACGTTCGCGCCCATCACCAGGTTCGGCCTGCCCGCGCGACCCAGCTTGGACCATCGCCGCTTCAACGCCATCCCGGCGAGCATGCAGGCTTCCGACGAGCCCGTGGTGGAGCAGCCGATGATCGCGGCCGGGTCGGGCGCGTGCCAGAGATCGGCGAGGATGTTGACGCAGCGCTGCTCCAGATCGGCGGTCTGCGGGTACTCATCCTTGTCGATCATGTTCTTGTCGCCGCACTCGGCCATCAGCGCGCGTGCCTGCGGCTCCATCCACGTCGTGACGAACGTGGCGAGATTGAGACGAGCGTTGCCGTCGAGCATCAGTTCGTCGCGGACGAGTTGATGTGCGGTGTCCGCGGGCAGCGGCTCGTCACGGAGCTTGGTGTGCGGTACTTCGAGAGTGGCGGCGAGGACGGGGTCCACACTGCCCAACAACGGATTGCGGCCGCCGCGCCGCCGGCCGGTCTGCTTGCCCTCATGCAACATGTCCCGACCCTAGCCCGCCGCGCCGCGGTCGCGACCACCCAAAGTTGTTGACCCGCACAGGCGACAACCGGCGTGACGCGAGCGTCACGCCGGTTGTCCCTTCCTGGGGTCAAGCCCCAGACCCCTCGCGTCAGGCCTGCTGGGCCTGCCACATCCAGTGCTGCTTCTCCAGCTCCTGGGTCACTTCGAGCAGCAGGTCCTGGGTGACCAAATCACTCTTGTCGGTCTCGTCGATCCGCTTGCGCAGACGCTGGATCAGCACGGCGAGGATCTCCACGATCGCCGCGACCGTCGACTCCACGCTCTGCCACTTCTCCGGGTAATCGGGCAGTCCCGAACTCTCCGCCACGGTCCTGGCCTTGCCGTTCGGCGAGACGCCGATGGCACTGGCCCTCTCGGCGACGTCGTCGACGAAGCCGCGCGCGACGTCCACCAGCTCGTCCAGCTGGAGGTGGGCGCTCCGGAAGTTCGAACCCACGACGTTCCAGTGCGCCTGTTTGGCGATCAGCGCCAGGTCCACCAGATCCGTCAGGGTGGCCTGCAGCACGTGGCCGGTGATCTCCTTGTCGCTTTCGGTGAGCGGACTCCTGATCGGTGAGTTCGCCATCGAAACCTCCCTTGTGGTTGCTCAGGTCGTGGCCGCTACCTCGACCTCGATGTTTCCGCGGGTGGCCCGGGAATACGGGCACACCTGATGGGCCTGCGCGGCCAGCTCGTTGGCCTTGCCCTGCTCCAGCCCGGGCAGGTGGGCCACCAGCTTGACCTTCAGCGCGAACGCGTCACCGTCCTTGCCGATACCAACCTGGGCGGTGACCTCGGAGCCACTGAGCCGCACGTTCGCCTGTCGCGCCACTAGTTGCAGCGCGCCGTGGAAGCAGGCCGAGTAACCCGCGGCGAAAAGCTGTTCCGGATTCGTCCTCGAGCCCCCGGGACCGCCCATCTCCTTGGGCACCGCGAGCTGCTCGTCAATCAACCCGTCCGACGAGGTCACCTCGCCGTTACGGCCGTCGCCGCGAGCTGTCGCGGCGGCCGTGTACAACACGTCGACCATCTGGCTATTACCTCCCGCCACGGTATACCCAGAGCGGGAGCCGACAATCCTCTACCGCCCGCGGGCGAACTCCACGACGTGCCTGCCGATCAGGCGGAGAGTCGTGACGATCTTCTCGTCGGAGGCGCCGCCTGCCTCGTCGAACTTGACCTCCGCCGTGTTCACCGACCCACCGAGCGGCGTCGGCCAGCCGCGCAGCGCGTGTGTGATGGTGCGGAGCTGGTCAAGCGTGGTGACGGCGGCCTGCCAGCCGTAGGCGACCGCGACCAGGCCGACCCCACGCCCGTCGAGGTAGGGCCGGGCGTCGGGGCGAAGGTCCTCGACGTAGTCGAGGGCGTTCTTGATCAGCCCGGAGAGGGCGCCGTGGTATCCGGGCGACACGATGATCAGGCCGTCGGCCTGCCGGATCGCCTCGATCAGGCGAAGGGCCTCAGGCGTGCGATCCGGGATCCCCGAGTCGTAGAAGGGCAGGACGAGGTCGCTACCGGTAATGGCGTGCGCTCGCGCCCCTGCCTCTTCGGCGCCCTGAAGCGCGATGTGCAGGGCGCGTTCGGACTGGGAGCCCGCGCGCAGGGAACCGCCGATACCGAGCACCTTGACCATCGAGTTCTCCGCCACGTCATCGAGGCTAGTACCTCCAGTTGACCCGATGACCAGATTCTGAGACTGCCACCACCCCACGGAAGTCGGCAGCGTGCTCCCGCGCGAACGGCGTGGCGGGCCGCGCCATGGAAGCCGCCGTCGTGACACACGAAGCGTTCGGATGCAACGATTCGTGCTCCGTAACGGTCTCTGCTGGCCCTCGCGCGTACTCGAAAGTAACCTCCATTCATGCGGATCCCACTCCGAAGCCGCGTGGAAGCGGCCTCGCTGAAGATGATCTTCTCTTTGCCACGCCCACTGCGCAGACTCATCGCGGGCAGGCCGATCAGGCTGGATGGCCTTGAACTCGCGCTCGAAGCCCAGCTGCTGCTCCGGCTCCACCGGATCGCGGGCGTGACGCTGAGCGGAGGCGACCCCGCCGAGATTCGCGCGCGGCTGGCCACCTCCCAGAATGCGGCCGCCGGCAAGCCGATCGAGCCCGTCAGCATCCGCGAACTGATGCTCGGCGACGACCTGCTGGCCACTTTGTACACACCGGGCGGGCTGCCGAGGGGATCCGGCATGCTGGTCTACTTCCACGGTGGCGGCTGGGTCATCGGTACGCGGGCCAGCCACGACAACACCGCCCGGTACTTCGCCCAGCGGGCGGGTGTCCGGGTCCTGTCGGTCGAATACCGCCTCGCACCGGAGAATCCGTTCCCGGCGGCCGCCGAGGACGCGCTGGCGGCGTTCGACTACGCGCATGCCAAGGCGCAGGATCTGGGCGCGAACCCGGACCGCATCGCGGTCGGCGGCGACAGTGCGGGCGGCAACCTGGCGGCGGTCACCGCCCAGCTCACCACCCGTCGCGGCGGTCCCGCCCCCGCCTTCCAGTTGCTGCTCTACCCGGGGGTGGACGCGACCACGCGAAGACGATCCCGGGAACTGTTCGGCAGCGGGTTCTTCCTCACCGACGAGGACATGAACTGGTTCCTCGACCACTACGTGCCGGTCGGTGTCAACCGGGACGACCCTCGGCTCTCTCCGTTGCTGGCCAGAAATTTCTCGGGGCTGCCACCCGCCTACATCGCGACGGCGGGCTTCGATCCGCTGCGCGACGAAGGCGAAGCGTATGCGGAGAAGCTCAGGGACGCCGGCGTGCCGGTCGCGCTCAGCCGTCAGCCGGATCTCATTCACGGCTACGTCAACTTCTTCGGCATCGGCACCCGGTTCCGGGAGGCGATGGCCGAAGCGGCGGGCGCCCTGCGCATGGGCTTGGCCCGCCTTCCGGATTAAAGCGGCAGTCCGGCCTCGAGCCGGGCGAGCCCCTCGTCGAAGGCCTGGATGAATCGTCCCGGCTCATCGGAGGTTTCGAGGAACGCGGCGAGCACGACCCCCACCACCACACCCGACCAGGTCCGCACGGCGGGATCGCCGGGGCTCCGCCCGGTTCGCTCGGCCACGGCGTGGTTGAGCAGATCCATCCCGGCGGTGATCTGGTCCATCAACCTCATTCGCAGTTCGGGCACCGTCATGATGAGCCGCTGCCGCGCGCTCTCCAGTTCGGACTCTTCGGCTCGCAGGGACGCACGCATCTGCCGGAGGGCGGTCCGGAGGGCGGTGATCGGCGGCAAATCCGGCGGCTGGTCAAGGAAAGCCCGCATCGCGATTGGGTCCAGCCGGTCGTAGGCGATCGTGTCCTCCTTGGTCGGGAAGTAGCGGAAGAAGGTGCTCTGCGAGACCTCGGCCGCGGCCGCGATCTGCTCGACCGTGGTGTTCTCGTAGCCCTGCTCGATGAACAGCCGCAGCGCGTGGTCCTGGATCGCGGCCCGCGTCCTGGCCTTCTTCCGCTCCCGTAATCCCGGCTGGTCACCCCGCGACGAACTCATGCCCCGATTCTGCCTGCACCACATCCTCGGCGGTGCGCGGCAGGAAGACGGCCGCCAAGATCGCTCCGACGACCGCGACGACCGCGCAAACCCACAGCGTGCCGCTCATCCCGTGCACGAACGCCGACCGCACCGGCCCGGCCATGCCCGGGAAACGCACCCCGGACACCGCACCGTCCCGGACCGGCCCCGGCACGTTTCCGGGGAGCCGGTCGCGGTAACCGGCGTTGAGCACCGTGCCCAGGATCGTGACCCCCAGCGTGCCGCCGACCTGGCGTAATGCCTGGATCAAAGCCGATCCGACGCCGCTGCGCCCCGGCGAACCGGGGGCCACGAGCGCACCCATCGCGATGTCCATCGCGGACGGAAGCGCGAACCCGAGACCCAGCCCGACCAGGCTCACCCAGATCACCACGAACGAGTACCCGTCGCCGGTGCCGGTGAAGGCGCCCGTCACGAGCCCGGCGCCCATCAACAGGAAACCAAGCGCCGCGACGACTTTCGCGCCGAACTTCCTGCGGACCCGGTCGGCGATCTGCACACCGGCGAGCAACCCGCCCACCAGCGGAAGCAGCCGCAGGCCGGTACCGAGCGCATCCGTGGCGAACATCGCCTGGAAGTACTGCGGCAGCAGGAACATCGCACCCATCATCGCGAAGGAGGCAAGCGTCGCGAGCACGCTTCCCCAGCGGAAACCGGGCGAGCGGAACAGGCCGACGTCGACCAGCGGATGCGCCGCCCGCCGCTGCCAGGCGACAAAGGTCGTGATCAGCCCCGCCCCGGCGATCATCGGCACCAGCGCGGAAGGAGCGCCCCAGCCGCGATCGCCCGCCTCGACCAGACCATAGGTCACGGCGACCAGCCCGGCACTGGACAGCAGGATCCCGCCGACATCGATCCGCTGGCCGGGGTTTCCAGGCAGTTCCGGCAGCAACCAGGCCAGCAGTGCCACGCCCACCGCGACCAGCGGCACGTTGATCAGGAACGCCGAACCCCACCAGAAGTTGTCCAGCAGCCAGCCACCGACCACCGGCCCGAGTGGGATGCCGACCGCCATGGCCGCCGACCAGACGGCGATCGCCCGGCCGCGCTCCCGGCCCGGAAACATCTCGGTGAGCACCGACATCGACAGCGGGACCAGGAACGCCGCGCCGACGCCGAGCACCGCTCTGGCGGCGATGAGCATCCCCGCCGAACTGGCGTACGCGCAGCCGAGCGAAGCCAGGCCGAACAGGGTGAGCGCCGAGATCAACAGCTTCTTCGGCCCGAACCGGTCGCCGAGCAGGCCGGCCGGTAGCAGCCCCGCTGCCAGGACCAGCGTGTAGGCGTTCGAGAACCACTGCAACTGGCTCGTCGACGCGTGCAGGTCGAGCGCGAGCGTCGGCAACGCGACCGACAGGACCGTGACGTCGAGCCCGAAAGCCAGCAAGGCCACGGCGAGCGCACCCAGCGCCCACCACCTCCGTACCGCCATCTCTCGTCCTCCAATCTGAATGCGACTACCTTTTGATAGTAGCTTTCACTTTCTCGATTGGCGAGAGAAAAGACTTGCACGGTCGTGCCAGACTCCGATGCGTGCGCGCGTATCGGAACGTGCTGGGGCTGCCCGGCGTACCAGGCATGTTGCTGTTGATGCTGCTGGCGCGAGTGCCGTTGACCGCGACGGGCATCACACTCACCCTGCATGTGGTCACCGATTTGGGCCGCGGCTACGGGGCCGCCGGACTCGTCGGCACCGCGACCACGCTGGGCAGCGCGATCGGGGCCCCGCTGGCCGGGCGGCTGATCGACCGCTACGGCCTGCGCCCGATCATCGCCTGCTGCGGCATCGCGTCCGCCGCTTACTGGGTGGCCGCCCCGCATCTGCCGTACCAGGCCCTGGTCGCGGTCGCGCTACCGGCGGGAATGCTCGCCGTGCCGGTGGGCTCGATCGCGCGGCAGGCGCTGACCGCGCTGGTCCCGCCGGAGCACCGGCGCACGGCCTTCTCACTGGACTCGATCTCGCTCGAGGCGTCGTTCATGATCGGGCCGACGGTGGGCGTCGCGCTGGCCACTCAGGTGTCCGGCACCGCCGCGCTGACCGGGATCGGCATCAGCCTCGGCCTGCTCTGCCTCGTACTCTGCCTGCGGAATCCGCCCATCCGGCGGGAGAACGAGGAAATCGGAGATCGCCCGCCGTTGCGGGGCTGGCTCAGCGTGCGGCTGCTGGCCATCCTGCTTATCGGCTTCGGCGTGCTGTTCTGCCTGGTCGGCACCGAGGTAGCCACACTCGCCACGCTCCGCGCCACCGGGGCGGTCGAGTGGACCGGCGCGGTGATCACCGCGATGTGCCTCGCCTCGGCGCTGGGCGGGGTTCTGCACGGCGCGGTCCGCCGCCCGCTCTCCCTGCCGGCACTGATGATCCTGCTGACCGTGCTGGTGATCCCGGCCGGCCTGTTCGGCCAGCCATGGTGGCTGCTCGCGATCGCGCTTCTCCCGACGAACTTCGCGTGCGCGCCGACGCTTTCCACCACCGTCGAGGAGGTCACCACGCTGTCCCCGGCCAAGGTTCGCGGCGAGGCGATGGGCCTGCTGGATTCCGCGACCCGGCTGGGCCTGGCGGTCGGCGGCCCGGTCGCGGGGTTCGCGATCGACCGCTCCACCCCGGCGATGGGTTTCGTCGCGGCAGGGCTGGGCGGCCTGGTGATCGCCTCGGCCGGGCTGGCCCTGCGCCGGACGGCGCCGCTCCAGCAGGTCGCACCAGCCGAGGTTTAGAGGCAGGCGGCGCGGAGTGCGGCGATGTTGTTCGCGTTCCGCCGAATCCAGTCGGCGGTGTTGCCGAGTTCGTCGGCCTTGCGCTTCTCCATCGAGACGTAGAAGTCGGCGAGGGTGAACAGATTCTGCTTCAGGTCCTGGTCCGAGACCTCGTTCGCCAACTGCTGCAACCGGTCGGCCTTCTGCGCCGCATCGCTCACCAGCTTTTCCGGATCGACGTTCGGGTTCAGGTTCGCCAGGCCGAGTGCCTCGGTGCAGACGCTCGCCTTGTCCGCCGCCGAGCCGACCTGCTCACACGCCGTCAGCAAAACCAGCAACCCGATCCCCAGACCGACCGTCCGCACCAGCTTCATGTCCCCAAAGTACCGGTGACATGGCGGCTGTCGTTTCCGAACACGCTGAGCAACGGTGAGTGGGGTGCGAGGTGCGCCCGCGCGAGCGCGGTGAGCCCGGGGCCGGAAACGGCCTCCCAGTCGGCTCCGAACCGGAAGGCCGAACTCGCGCGCCTGAACGCGGAACTCGCCCGACCGGAAAGCGGGATGTCTCGCCCCACACGAAACCCGGACTCGCCCACCATGGAACCCGGACTCGCGTGTCGTGAAGGCCGGACTCGCCTGTCGCGGGAGCCGGACTCGCCCGACGGGAAAGCGGGACTCGCGGCGGGTAGTTGCGGTACGGACCTATGCGGCGGCCGCGATCAGTTCGGCGATCTGGACCGCGTTGAGGGCCGCGCCCTTGCGGAGGTTGTCGTTCGAGATGAACAGCGCCAGCCCGCGGCCACCTTCGACGCCGGGATCGACTCGGAGGCGGCCGACGTAGCTCGGGTCCTTGCCCGCCGCCTGGAGCGGGGTCGGCACGTCGGTCAGCTCCACACCCGGCGCCCCGGCCAGCAACTCGGTGGCACGCTCCACCGACAGCGGCCGCGCGAACTCGGCGTTGACCGACAGCGAGTGCCCGGAGAACACCGGCACGCGCACGCAGGTCCCGGACACCAGCAACTCGGGGATGTCCAGGATCTTGCGGCTCTCGTTGCGCAGCTTCTGTTCCTCGTCCGTCTCGAGCGAACCATCGTCCACAATGGACCCCGCCATGGGCAGCACGTTGAACGCGATCGGCCGGACGTACTTCGCCGGTTCGGGGAACGGCACGGCGTCCCCGTCGTGGGTGAGTTCGGCCGCTCGCTCGCCCACCGCGCTCAACTGGCTCGCCAGTTCGCCGACGCCGGCCAGCCCGCTCCCCGACACCGCCTGGTAGGTGCTGGCGACCAGCCGGACGAGCCCGGCTTCGTCGTGCAGCGGCTTGAGCACCGGCATCGCCGCCATCGTGGTGCAGTTCGGGTTGGCGATGATCCCCTTGCGGGCCCGGCCGATCGCGTGCGGATTGACCTCGCTGACCACGAGCGGGACCTCGGGGTCCATCCGCCACGCGGACGAGTTGTCGATCACCGTGACCCCGGCCGCGGCGAACCGGGGGGCCTGCGCCTTCGACGTCGCCCCGCCCGCGGAGAACAGCGCGATGTCCAAACCGGACGGATCCGCGGTGGTGGCGTCCTCGACCACGATTTCCTGGCCCTGCCACGACAACTTGGTGCCCGCCGAGCGAGCGGATGCGAAGAAGCGGATCTCGCCGACCGGAAGGTTCCGCTCCGCCAGCAGTCTGCGCATCACGCCGCCGACCTGGCCGGTCGCGCCGACGACTCCCACTCGCAGTGTCCTGCGGGACGCCCGCACCTGGTCGGTCTTGGGCTCGACCACCGCTCGCACGTCCGCCATCAGCGACCACTCCCCGCGTACACAACCGCTTCCTCGTCACCGCCGAGCTCGAAGGCGTCGTGGATCGCGCGCACGGCGTCGTCGAGCTGCGTGTCCCGGATCAGCACCGAAATCCGGATCTCCGAGGTGTTGATGATCTCGATGTTGACGCCCACCTTGGCCAGCGCCTCGCAGAAGGTCGCGGTCACCCCGGGGTGGGAGCGCATGCCGGCGCCGACCAGCGAGACCTTGCCGACCTGGTCGTCGTAGAGCACCGAGTCCAGGCCCAGCTCCTCCTTGATCTTCTCCAGCTGGGCGACCGCCTTGGGACCGTTGGCCTTGGACAGCGTGAAGGTGATGTCGGTGCGGCCCGCCGTGTTGGACACGTTCTGCAGCACCATGTCGATGTCGATCTCGGCATCGGCGATCACCCGGAAGATACGGGCGGCGGCCCCGGCATGGTCCGGCACTCCCGTGATGGTGATCTTGGCCTCGGACCGGTCGTGCGCCACACCGGTGATCAGCGCTTGTTCCACGGGGATCTCCTCAATCGAACCGGCCACCGTCGTGCCCGGCTTGTCACTGTAGGAAGAACGGACACGGATCGGCACGCCGTAACGCCGGGCGTACTCGACCGAGCGTAGGTGCAGGATCTTCGACCCGCTCGCCGCGAGCTCGAGCATTTCCTCGTACGGGATGGTGTCCAGCTTCCGCACGTTGGGCACGATCCGGGGGTCCGCCGTGTACACACCGTCCACATCGGACAGGATCTCGCAGACGTCCGCGTTCAGTGCCGCCGCCAGCGCCACCGCCGTGGTGTCCGAACCCCCACGGCCGAGCGTGGTGATGTCCTTCGTGTCCTGCGAGACGCCCTGGAACCCGGCGACCAGCGCGATATAGCCCTGGGCCAGCGCGTCCGTCACCCGGCTCGGCGTGACGTCGATGATCCGCGCGTTGCCGTGCACCGCCGTGGTCACCACCCCGGCCTGCGAGCCGGTGAACGACCAGGCTTCGGCACCGTGCGCGGAGATGGCCATCGCGACCAGCGCGTTGGAGATGCGCTCGCCCGCGGTGAGCAGCATGTCCATCTCGCGCTCGGGTGGGACCGGGTTCACCTGCTGGGCGAGGTCGAGCAGTTCGTCGGTGGTGTCACCCATCGCGGAGCAGACGACCACCACGTCGTTGCCCGCCTTCTTGGTCTTGACGATCCGTTCGGCCACGCGTTTGATCCGATCGGCGCTCTCCAAGGATGAACCGCCGTACTTCTGGACTACGAGCGCCACGATGAACTCCGCCTCCTCGGTGCCCTGTCGCTTGCAGACTACCGGGGTGGCGGCCGACGGCCAGCTCACTGTGTGGTAGCCGCCACTGGCATACCCCTGGTAGGCGGATTGTGGAAAACTCACGAGGTGGTCGTAACCGAACAAGAAGTTCTCCCACTCGCCGAACCTCCGACCGACCGCGCGGCGAGATGGCGGCCCTTCATTCCGGCGGCGATCTTCCTCGGCGTCCGTGCGGTCGGCGTCGGCGTGCTCGCGATTTTGTCGTCGTTCAACAGCTACACCCTGGTCGACCGGCTCACCGCCTGGGACGGCCTGTGGTACCTCCGCATCGCCGCGTACGGCTACGAGCTCGGCTACTTCACCGACGCACAAGGCCACCCGAACTTCTACACACCGCGCGCCTTCTTCCCGGCCTATCCCTACCTCACCCGCGCGTTGTCGCTGGTGACCGGCATGAACCTGATCACGGCCGCGCTGCTGTCGACGACCGCGTGCGGGCTGGCCGCGGCCTACGGGGTGGCCAGGCTCGGCCTGCTGGCGCGCGGCGGCTCGCCGCGGACCGGCTACCTGCTGGTCGCCCTGTTCGCCGCGGCACCGATGGGTATCGCCTTGTCGATGGCCTACACCGAGGCGATGTTCTGCGCGCTGGCCGTCTGGGCGCTGATCGGGGTGCTGGAGCGGCGCTGGTGGCTGGCCGGCGTGTGCTGCGCGCTGTCCGGGCTGGTGCGCTCTTCGGCGTTCGCACTCATCGTCGCGGTTGGGCTGGCGGCACTCGTGTTCGCGGTGCGGGCGAGGAACTGGCGGCCGCTGGTCGCGGTCGTCCTCGCACCCACCGGGCTGGTCGGTTACCTCTGGTGGGTGGGTCATCAGGTGCGGCCGGGAGCCGGCCTGATCGACCAGCTCGGCACCTGGTCCGAACTGGAATGGCAGGGCTGGGACACCCGGTTCGACTGGGGCGCCGAGACGGCGAAGTTCATCGGCGAGGTGCTGGTCTCCGGCGGGTACACGATGAGCGTGCTCACCCTCGCCGTGATCGCCGGCGCGGTCGCGCTGCTCGGCGTGGGCATCCGGCAGCGGGTGGCATGGCCCCTGCTCTGGTACGCGGGCCTGGTCATGGTGATGGCACTGGCGTCCAGCAGCCTGATGCACGCCAAGGCGCGGTTCCTGCTGCCCGCGGCGATCATCCTGCTCATCCCGGTCGCGATCGGCCTGGCCAACCGGCGTACGAGCACGGCCGTGCTGGCGGTGCTCGGTATCACGCTGGCCAGCGCCTGGTTCGGTGCCTACTCGCTCACGATCTGGAAGTACGCCGTTTGATCATTTTCCTAAAACAATGTTCAACCGACCGCTGGCAGACCTCGCCAGCGGGACGAAGCACACCTCGACCAGGAAAGGACGAGGTTCCCGACGACCCAGCCCACTCCCGTGCCGCAGGGCGACTTCCCCGCCTCCGCCCATGCCGCCGAAGACAAGGGCGCCGCGCAGGGGCTTCGCGATCACCGCGCTCGTGCTCGGCATAGTGGCCCTCTGCGGTTCACCGATCCCGATCCCGAACAACGTGACCATCATCGCCGGGGTGGTCGGCGTGGTCTTCGGGGTGATCGCACTGTTCGGTGTCCACCGGGTGGTGGCCGGGTCCGGTACCGGTCACCTACAGCGTCAGCGGCAGCAAGGACGGGGACGCGATCGTCACCGCCCACGGGCGGGGCGGTACCCGGTTCAGGAGCACCGTGGTGCGAACGCCGCCGAGCAGGGTCGCTCCCCGTGGCGACGGTGACCGACGTGAGTTGCTCGTAGTATGCGGTCTGATGAGCCCGTTGCGAAAACCTGCCGAAACCAGTGCGCCCCTGGCGGAAGACATCGGTGAGCGGTGGAGTCCGAGGGCGCTCGACGAGACCGCGGAAGTCAGCTGGGACCAGCTGCGGTCGCTGCTCGAAGCGGCGAGATGGGCGGCCTCGTTCGGGAACACGCAGCCGGCGCGGTACCTCGTCGGGCGCCGCGGCGATCCGACGTACCAGCGCATTCTGGGCGCGCTGACCGAGCGGAACCAGTCCTGGGCACACCGCGCGGGCGCGCTGCTGGTCGCGATCATGGTGACGCGCAACGAAAAGGGCGAGATCCAGTACGCGGAGTACGGTCTCGGCCTGGCCGGGCAGAACCTCGTGCTGCAGGCCGTCCACGAAGGGCTGGTCGCGCACCAGATGGCGGGGTTCGACCCCGAAGCGGTCCGCCGTGACTTCGCGGTGCCACCCGAAGCCGTCCCGCGCGTTGCCATCGCGGTCGGGACGCAGGCCGAGCCCGAGGTGCTGGGGGCGGAGCGGGACGTGGCCCGCGAGCGTTCCCCTCGCAAGCGGCTTCCCCTCGCCGAGTTCGCCTTCACCGGGACCTGGGGCAAACCAGCCTGGGACCCCTCGTGACCGTGCTGCGCGGCGCCAAGGTGACGTTGCGCCCGGCCGAATCCGGCGACATCGAAACGTTGGCGGTGAGCCGCACTACCCCGGAGGTCCACGCCCGCTGGGGCGACGATCTCGCCGCCGAACTCGCCGCGCCTGACCTCCGCGTCCTGGCCATGGAGCACCGGGATGAGACCGTCGGCGCGATCCAGTGGTCGGAAGAGGGCGATCCGCGATACCGGCACGCATCCATCGACATCTACCTCGCGATCCGCGCGTGCATGGGCAGGGCCTGGGCACCGACGCCCGTGCGGACCCTCGCCCGGCACCTGGTCGACGAGTTCGGCCACCACCGGCTCGTCATCGGCCCCGCCCCGACAACGAGGCGGCGATCGCCTGCCACGCCAAGGTCGGATCGGTGTCATGCGCCAGTACGAGCGCGGCCCGGGCGGCACCTGGCACGACGGCTTGCTGATGGATTCGCTGGCCGACGAACCGCACTGGAAACCAGCAACGAGCGCCAGTGGCCACCGGCTCCTTCGGCTCAGGATGTGGCGGCGCCGCCGAGACGGCGGATGATCCGGGCAAGGATGCTGGAGACGATCAGCCAGAACAGTGCGGCGACGCCGTAGTTCACCAGCACGCGCAGCTTTTCGTCGTCCGGCTGGAACAGGTCCTTGAACCCGATCGCGAGCGTGTCGGCCCAGCCGCGCATCCACGACACGATGCCGTTGGCCGGGTTCGCCGAACCCACCACGAAGATGACGTGGAGCACGAGGATGGCGGCGAAGATCAGGCCGGCCCAGCGGACGACACCCGCGAGCAACAAGACACCCTGGTCCTTCACCCGGCGCCAGTCCACGTCGGCAGCTCGCTCGGTACGCGGCGAGTGGTTGTCGGCATCTTCGGCGTGCTCGGCCATGCGGGGAGTCTGACACGCCGATTACTACCCGTCAGTAGGATCAGCGATAACGGTTGGATCTCATACCCGGCTTCCAATATCAACTTTCTCCCGATAGGGTGGCTTCCGTGGCACGCGCTCTCCTGCTTCGCTGCCGCGACGGGGCCTGATCAGACCGGCCCCCCGTCGCGGGTCTCAGCGATGCCGCCGGTCGCCGTTGACGACAACCCGGCAGGAGAACTATCCGTGAACAACATCCGCAAGCCGTCCCGTCCCGCGCCCGCCGACCAGCCGGTCTGGAATCCGCAGCGCGGCAGTTCGATGCCGGTACACCGGTACAAGCCCTGGTACCGATTGGTCGAGGACATCGACCTGCCCGACCGGACCTGGCCCGCAAGCCGCATCGAGCGCGCGCCGCTGTGGTGCGCGGTGGATCTGCGCGACGGCAACCAGGCGCTGATCGACCCGATGTCCCCGGCCCGCAAGCGCAAGTTCTTCGAACTGCTGGTACGCATGGGCTACAAGGAGATCGAGGTCGGCTTCCCGGCGGCGAGCCAGACCGACTTCGACTTCGTCCGCGAAATCATCGAAGAGGAAGCCATTCCCGAGGACGTCCGGATCCAGGTGCTGACCCAGTGCCGGCCCGAACTGATCGAGCGGACGTTCCAGGCGCTGGAAGGCGCGCCGCGCGCGATCGTCCACATCTACAACTCGACGTCCATCCTCCAGCGCCGGGTGGTGTTCCGCGAGGAACGGGAAGGCATCAAGAAGATCGCGTTGCAGGCCGCCGGCCTGGTCGTGGAATACGCGGCGAAGTACTCCGACACCGACTTCCGGTTCGAGTACTCGCCCGAGTCCTACACCGGCACCGAACTGTCGTACGCGGCCGAGGTGTGCAACGCGGTCACCGACATCTGGCAGCCGACGCCGTCGCGCCCGGTCATCCTGAACCTGCCGTCCACTGTGGAAATGGCCACACCCAACGTCTACGCCGACTCCATCGAATGGATGGGCCGCAACCTGGACCGCCGGGACTCGGTGATCCTGTCGCTGCACCCGCACAACGACCGCGGCACCGCGATCGCCGCCGCGGAGCTCGGGTACCAGGCCGGGGCCGACCGGATCGAGGGCTGCCTGTTCGGCAACGGCGAGCGCACCGGGAACGTCGATCTGGTCGCGCTGGGCATGAACCTGTTCAGCCAGGGCATCGACCCTCAGATCGACTTCTCCGACATCGACGAGATCAAGCGCACCGTGGAGTACTGCAACCAGTTACCGGTGCACGAACGCTCGCCGTGGGGCGGTGACCTGGTGTTCACCGCGTTCTCCGGCAGCCACCAGGACGCCATCAACAAGGGCTTCGACGCGCTGAACGCGGCCGCCGAGAAGGCCGGGGTACCGGTCGACGAGTTCGGCTGGGAGGTCCCGTACCTGCCCATCGACCCCAAGGACGTCGGCCGCACGTACGAGGCCGTGATCCGGGTCAACTCCCAGTCCGGCAAGGGCGGCGTCGCCTACATCATGAAGACCGAGCACGGGCTCGACCTGCCACGCCGGCTGCAGATCGAGTTCTCCCAGGTGGTCCAGCGGCACACGGACACCAGGGGCGGCGAGGTCGACCCGGCCACCATGTGGAACGCGTTCTCGGCGGAGTACCTCGAGCCGCGATCCCCGCTGGAGCTGCTCAGCCAGCACGTCACGGCGAACGGCGACTACCGGCTGAACGCCGTCGTCCGGCTGGACGGGGACGAGCAGGAGATCGTCGGCACCGGCAACGGGCCGATCGCCGCCTTCTTCGACGCGCTGGCGACGATCGGCTTCGACCTGCGTCTCATGGACTACAGCGAGCACACGCTCACTCCGGGCGACGACGCACAGGCCGCGTCGTACATCGAGTGTGCCATCGGGGACAAGGTCTACTGGGGCGTCGGGGTCAACCCGTCGATCGTCACCGCGTCGCTGCGGGCGGTGGTCTCGGCCATCAACCGCGCCCACCGGTAGGTCACCGAGGGCCACCTTCGACGGCAGCGGCCACTTCCGATCGCAGGCAGGACAGGACGGTGGACACGGCGGGCCGCCCGGAAGCACCGGTACGCAGCACGGCTTCGACGTGCCGGCCCGCCCGGATGCTCGAGAGCGGGCGGCGCGTCAGCCGCCCGCTCTCGACGTCCATCGTGTAGCGAGGCAGCAGCGCGATCCCCAGCCCGGCCGCCACAAGTGCCTCCGTGATCCGGAAGTCGTTGATGCGCTGGACGATTCGCGGCCGGATGCCGGTGCGCACCGCCAGCGAGCGCAGCACGTCGTCGACCGGGAACCCGACGTCCACCGAGATCCACCGCTCCCTGGCCAACTCGGCCAGCCCCACGTCTCCACCGGAAGCCAGCGGATGGTCGGACGGGAACGCGACGTCAAGGGGTTCCCGCAACAGGTGCACGACCTCGAGGCGGTCGGCTGGGAAGGGCTCGGCGTGCTCGTCGCGATGTGCGACCACGATGTCGAAGTCCGCGACCAGCGCGGGTACCTCGGGTGGCGTCATGTCGACGTCACGGACGTCCACGTCCAGACCATCGAACTGGGCGACCCTGCGGAGCAGACCAGGAAGCATCAGCAATGCGGCGGACGGGAAGATGGCCAGCCGCACGCGTCCGCGAGGTGCGCGCCGGTAAATGTCTAGTTCGGCCTCGGCGCGATCAAGTACGGCCAGCACCTCGTCGGCCCTGATGACCAGTGCCTGTCCAGCGTCGGTGAGGCGGAGTCCCCGCCCCGCCGGTTCCGTGAGCGGCAAGCCGACCTCGGCCTGTAGTGCGCGGAGCTGCTGGGAAACCGCCGACGGCGTGCAGTTCAACGCCCGTGCCGCGGCCGTCACACTGCCTCTGTCGGCGAACTCCCGCAGTGCCCGCAGCCTGCCGATATCCACGTCCATCAAGCATAGCTGAACGGTTTGTTAAATCAATATCGATTGTTCTTGACAATGGACGGCGACAAGCTGTGTCCATGAGTTTGCGCGATCGCTTCCTGGCCATCGGCGTCGCCCTCCTCTGGGGTATCAACTTTCTCGCCATCCACGCCATGCTGGGGCAGTTCCCACCCCTGCTCGCGGGCGCGCTCCGGTTCGCGGTCATCGCGGTGCCCACGATCCTGTTCATCCCCCGGCCGAAGGTGCGTCCGGGCTGGCTGATCGGCTACGGACTCGGATTCGGCACCGGCCAGTTCGCGTTCCTGTTCCTGGCCATGGACGCGGGCATGCCGACCGGACTCGCTTCTTTGGTGCTCCAGGCGTCCGCGCCGTTCACCGTCGTGCTCGCCGGGTCGTTCCTGCGCGAACGCCTGTCGGCCCGGCAACTGACCGGGATCGCGCTCGCCGTGGGCGGAATGGCCATGATCGCCTGGCATCGCGCGGAGGCCGCCGCCCTGCTCCCGGTACTGCTCACCCTGCTCGGCGCGCTGAGCTGGGCCATCGGCAACATCTGCACCCGCCAGGCCCGGCCGGCCAACCCGCTGCACCTGGCGCTGTGGATGTCGGTCGTGCCGCCGATCCCGATGTTCGCGCTGTCCCTGCTGTTCGAGGGACCAGCGGCGCAGTGGCATTCGCTGGCGACCCTGGGCACCGCGAGCGGGTGGCGCGGCCTCGGCGGGCTCGCCTACGTGGTGATCGTCGGCACGGTGATCGGCACCGGCGTCTGGGTCACGCTGATGCGCCGCAACGCCGCCGGGGTGGTGGCACCGTTCTCCCTCCTCGTCCCGGTCGTGGGGATGACCGCGTCGTTCCTGCTGCTCGGCGAGCGCCCGGCGGTGATCGAGGTTTTCGCCGGGATCGTCGTCGTCGGCGGCGTGCTACTGGGCTCGCTGCGCGAACGCCGGCGGTCGGCGAGGGAGCCCGCGAGTCCGGCTCTCACGACGCGCGAGTCCGGCTCTCGTGACGCTCTCGCACACGCCGAACGGGGGACTCACGCGCGCTGAGAGGGGGACTCGCGGCGGCGAGTGGGGACTCGCGGGGGTCAGCGGTCGGCGGTGGCGGCGGGGCTGGCGGGCTCCTCGTCCTCCTGGTGACTGCCGTGGGTCATGCGCTTCTTGACCACCACGCTGATGATCAACCCCGCGACGATCGCGATTGCCAGCGCCACGTACGAGAACCGTGAAAGCCACTTCTCGGCCGCGATGCCGAGGAAGTACACCGCCGCCGTGGTACCGCCGGCCCATACGATGCCGCCCAGGGCGTTCGCGGCGAGGAACTTCGGGTAGCGCATGTGCAGCGACCCGGCCAGCGGTCCGCACAGGATCCGCAAGATGGCGACAAACCGCCCGAAGAAGACCGCCCACACACCACGTCTGGCGAAGATCCGTTCGGCGTTGGCAACGTGCTCGGGACCGAAGTGTTTCGGGAACTTCCGCCCGGCCCAGTCGAACAGGCGCTTGCCACCCCGGCGCCCGATCGCGTACCCGATGCTGTCGCCGACGATCGCACCGGCACTCCCGCAGACGCCCACCCACAGCGGGTCGATACCGATGTGCCGGGAGGACAGCAACGCGGCACTGACGAGCACGATCTCACCCGGCAGCGGGATGCCGAGGCTTTCGAAGCCGATCACCCCGCCGACCATCAGGTACACGACGAGCGGCGGAATCGTCTCCAGCCAGTGGTCGATGTGCAAAGTCCAACCCCTTTTGTCGAGATCCCCTTGCAGTGCAGGGTACGCGGAAGAGGTCGCCGAAGCGTCAGGGTTCGAGCATCTCGGTCACGGACGCGGCGCGTGGGACCGCATCGGGGTTCACCGGGACCTCCGTTTCGACCAGTTCGGGCCGCACCTCGTGCGGCTCGATCCGGCCCGCCCGGATGTCCTCGGCGTAGTGGCAGGCCACCCGATGTCCCGCGCCGATTTCCCGCAACCGGGGACGCTCGGTGCCACACCGGGTTTCCTGCCGCCACGGGCAGCGCGTGTGGAACCGGCAGCCGGACGGCGGCGCCGCGGGTGAGGGCAGGTCACCGGCCAGCAGGATCTGCTCGCGGTTGTCCTCCACCACCGGATCGGGCACCGGGATCGCCGACAGCAGCGTCCGGGTGTAGGGGTGCGCCGGCTCGGCGTACAGCGTTTCCGAATCGGTCTCCTCGACCAGCGAGCCCAGGTACATCACGCCGATCCGGTCGGAGATGTGCCGGACCACCGCCAGGTCGTGCGCGATCACCAGGTAGGTGAGCCCGAGCGACTCCTGCAGGTCCTCCAGCAGGTTGATCACCTGGGCCTGCACCGAGACGTCCAGCGCCGACACCGGCTCGTCCGCCACGATCAGGTCCGGTTCCAGGGCCAGCGCCCGCGCGATGCCGATGCGCTGCCGTTGCCCGCCGGAGAACTCGTGTGGGTACTTGCGCAACGAGGTTTTCGGCAGTCCCACCGCGGACAACAGCTCGCGCAAACGTTTGCGCGCACTTTCCTTCGACTTGTCGAGGCCGTGCGCCCGCATGCCCTCGACCAGGATCGACTCCACCGACTGACGCGGGTCGAGACTGGACAGCGGATCCTGGAAGACCATCTGCATCCGCCGCCGCATCTTCCGCAGCGACTCGCCCTTCAACGTTGACAGATCGACACCATCGAAGACGACCCGGCCACCGGTCGGCTCGACCAGCCGCAGCAGGCCGCGGCCGAGCGTGGTCTTGCCACAGCCGGACTCGCCGACCAGGCCGTAGGTCTCCCCGCGCTGGATCTCCAGATCGACCCCGTCGACGGCGTAGACGTGGCCGACCGTGCGGTCGAGCACGAGACCCCGCTTGATCGGGAAGTGCACCTCGATGCCTTCCACGCTCACCAGGGCGGTCATGAGTCCACTTCCTCCTGTGTCATGCGGGACACCCGCACCCGGTCGTCATGTGGGACACCCGCACCCGGTCGTCATGTGGGACACCCGCACCCGGTCGTCATGCGGGACACCCGCACCCGGTCGTCATGCGGGACCGCCGCGCCCGGGGGCTTCGCCAGTGTCGCTCATCGGCGCTCCGCCGCCGCAGTCAGCGGGCCGACGGGGTTGTGGCAGCGCAGCATCCCGCCGTTGTCCGGTTCGAGCTTCGGGCTCACTTCGCGGCAGCGGCCCAGCGCGTTCGGGCAGCGTGGGGCGAAGGCGCAGGCCTGATCCCACGGAATGTTGTCCGCGACCGACCCCTTGATCGGTACCAGTTTCTCGCCGCGCGGCGCGTCCAGCCGCGGGATCGACGCGAGCAGCCCGTGCGTGTACGGATGGCGGGAGGCGCTGAACAGCGCGTGACGGGAGGCCCGTTCGACCACCCGGCCGCCGTACATCACGTTCACCTCGTCGCAGAGCCCGGCGACCACGCCGAGGTCGTGCGTGATCATGATCAGCGCGGTGCCCGTGTCCCGCACCAGTTCGGACAGCAGCGCCAGGATCTGCGCCTGGATCGTCACGTCGAGCGCGGTGGTGGGCTCGTCGGCGATGAGCAGCCGGGGACGGCAGGCCAGGGCGATGGCGATCAGCGTCCGCTGCCGCATCCCGCCGGAAAGCTGGTGCGGGTACTCAGACAGGCGCCGCGACGGGTCGGGGATCCCGACCCGGTTCAGCAGATCGGCCGCCTCGGCCCGCGCTTGCCGGCGGGCCATCCCGCGATGCCGCTCCAGCACCTCGGTGATCTGCAGACCGATCGGGATCACCGGGTTCAGCGAGGACAGCGGGTCCTGGAACACCATGCCGAGGTCACGGCCGCGGCGGTCACGAAACTGCTTGTCGGACAGCGTGAGCAGGTCGGCTCCCTCGAACCGGACCGAGCCACGAACCTCGGCGCCGCGCTTGGGCAACAGCCCCATGATCGCCAGCGCGGTCACCGACTTCCCGCTGCCCGACTCGCCGACCAGGCCGACCGTCTGGCCGGGCTCGACGTCGAAGCTCACGCCGTCCACCGCGGTGAACGGCGTCGTGCCCTTGCGGCGGAACACCACCGAAAGGTCGCGGACTTCCAGCAAGGCCATCCGTTACCGCCTGTTCTTCGGGTCGAGCGCTTCGCGCAGTGACTCGCCGAGCAGGGTGAAACCCAGCGCCACCAGGATGATCGCGATCGCGGGATAGAACGCGAGCTCCGGCTTGACGTCCAAATAGGACTGTGATTTACCCAGCATCAGGCCCCACTCGGCCCGGCTCGGGTCCGAGTCGCCGAGGCCGAGGAAGGACAGTGCGGCCGCGTCGATGATCGCGGTCGCCAGGGTCAGTGTCGCCTGCACGATGACCGGGCCCATCGAGTTCGGCAGCATGTGCCGGAACACGATGGTGCGCCGCCGCACGCCCAGCGCGGTCGCGGCGAGCACGTGGTCGCTGGACCGCTGGGCGAGCATCGCGCCGCGCAACAGCCTCGCGAAGATCGGCACGTTCACCACCGCGACCGCGACAATGACCGTCCACTGTGTACCGTGCGCGAACAGCGCGGCGATCGAAATGGCCAGCAGCAGCGAGGGAATCGCGAGGAGGATGTCGGTGAACCGCATCAGCAACGTGTCGACCCAGCCACCCGTCGCGCCGGACAGCCCGCCGATGACCATTCCCACGGCGACACCGATCAGCGTGGCGCACACGCCGACGATCAGTGTCTGCTGAGAGCCGACCAGCAGCCGCGAGAAGAAGTCGTAACCGTTCTGGTCACTGCCGAGCACGAAACCCGGCATCGGGCCGGGAATCGAGTCCGGCCGCAGGGTGGCCCTCAGCTCGTCGTAGGGAATGTAGGGATTCTTCGGGGCCAGGAACGGCGAGAAGATCGCCAGCAGTACGAAAAGGACGGTGATGACCGCTCCGGTGATCGCCACCGGGCTGCGCGACATCCGCTTGAACGCGTCCGCCGCGAGGCTGGTCCCACCCGAAGACGAGGCGAGGTCGTCGATCCGGCCGGCCTTGCGCTTGAGCGGTTTCGGGGCCGTCATCGCACCCGCATCCTCGGATCGATGATCGCGTAGGAGATGTCGACCAGCAGGTTGACGATCACGTACACGAGTGCGGCCAGCAGCAGCAAAGCCTGCAGCCGTGGATAGTCGCGGCGCGCGATGCCTTCGGACATCAGCGATCCCAGCCCCTGCCAGTTGAACACGGTCTCGGTGAGCACGGCCCCGGCGAGCAGCAGGCCGGTTTGCAGGCCGATCGTGGTGGACACCGGCAGCAGCGCGTTACGCAGGATGTGCCGCTGCCGGATCACCGTCGTGGTGAGGCCCTTCGACTCCGCGGTGCGCACGAAGTCCTCCTGCTGCACGTCCAGCACGGAAGCCCGGGTGATCCGCACGATCACCGCGAACGGAATGCTGCCCAGCGCGATCGCCGGCAGGATCAGGTGTTTGATCGCGTCCCACGATGCGTCGAACTCGCCGGTGAGCACGCCGTCGAGCACGAAGAACCCGGTGAGGTGCGTGGCGTCGATGGTCACGTCCTGCCTGCCCGAAGGCGGCAGGATGCCGAGTTTCTGCGCGAAGACGTACTTCAGTAGCACACCGAGGAAGAACACCGGGACGGCGACGCCGACCAGCGTGGTCATCACCGTGGCGTTGTCCAGGAACCGCCCGTGGTAGCGCGCGGCGAGGTAACCGAGTGGAATGCCGAACGCGACCGCCAGTACCAGCGCGCACACCGAAAGCTCGATGGTGGCCGGGAATCTACGGCCGATCTCGGCGAGCACCGAGTCCCCGCTGGCCAGCGAACTGCCGAAGTCACCGGTCAGCACGCGGCCGAGGAACTTGAAGTACTGCACGAAGATCGGCTGGTCGAGGCCGAGAATCCGGTTCATGTCGGCGATCTTGGCGGGGGTCGCCTTGTCGCCGAGCAGCGCGCCCGCCGGGCCGCCGGGCAGCAGGCGCAGCCAGGCGAACACCAGGATGGACAGCACGAGCAGAGTGGGAATCACCTGGAGCAACCGGCGAATGATGAATCTCAGCATGTGATGGGGCCCTTGACGAGGGGCACTCCGGGCGAAGTGTCCTTATACCGCGAACGGTAAGGACACTTCCCCCCCAAAGCGCCGGATCAGCCCTTCGAAACGGTCGCGAAACGCTCGTCGGTGAGCGGCGACGGGACAAGGCCGTGGACGTTCTTCGCCACCACGATCGCCGGCGGCGACGAGGTCAGCGGAACCGCCGGCACGTACTGCGAGATCAGCACGCTGGCCTGCTCGTACGCCGACTTCTTGGCATCCGGGGTGACCTGGGCGTCCGCAGTGGACAGTGCGGAGAAGATCTGCGGGTTGTTGAACCCGAACTCGCTCTTCTGCCTGCCGAAGAAGGTACCGATGAAGTTGCCCGCGTCGGCGTAGTCACCGGTCCAGCCGAGCAGGTGGAGGTCCTGCTTGCCGGTTTTCTGCACGTCGTCCTTGTAGCCGCCGTTCCACGGCTCCTGCACCACGTTCACCTTGATACCGACCGCCTTGAGGTCGTCGGTGATCGCCGCGCCGATATCCACCGGGCTCGGCATGTACGGCCGGGTGACCTCGGTGGGCACGTAGAAGTTCAGCGTCAGGTCCGTCGCGCCCGCGTCCGCCAGCAACTGCTTCGCCTTGCCCGGGTCGTAGTCGAACTTCGCGACCGAGTTGGTGTGGCCGGCCACGTTGTTCGGCAGGAACTGGTCCTGGGCGTAGGCGCCTTCGGGCAGCTTGTTCTTCGCGAGTTGCTGCTTGTTGATCGCGTACTCGATGGCCTGGCGGACCCGCACGTCGGTCAGCTTCGGGTTGTTCTTCTGGTTGATGGCGAGGTACAGGATGTTGAACGCGGGCCGGATCAGCACCTGGTCACCGGCCTGCTTGAGCGAGTTGTAGTCGGCCGGGCTCGGGAAGTCGTAGCCGTCGATCGTGCCCGCCGCGAGCTCCTGCTTGCGCGCGTTCTCGTCCGGGATGATCTTGAAGATCAGCTTGCCGACCTTGGCTTTGTCACCCCAGTAGTCGTCGTTGCGGACCAGGGTGACGGTGTTGTTGGTCTTGTCGAAGCTGTCGAACTTGAACGGGCCGGTGCCGGTCGGGTGCTCGGTGGCGTACGCGGGGTAACTAAAAGAGTCGCCGCTCTGGGTGACGTTGTCCGCGTCGTACTTCTTCAGCGCGTCCGGGCTGGAGATGCTCAGCGAGGTGAGGCCGAACGCGTCCGGTAGGGCGCCCTTGGCCTTGTTCAGGTTGATCACCGCGGTGGTGTCGTCCTTGGCCTCGCAGGACTTGTAGACCGGGCTGCCGGTCGCGTCGCCCTCGTTCTTGGCGAAGCCCTCGAAGACGTCGCCGTAGTAGATCATCTGGCTCTGCGCGGCGGCGCCCTTCATGTTGTACCACCGGTCGAAGTTGAAGCAGACCGCGGCGGCGTTGAACGGGGTGCCGTCGTGGAACTTGACGCCCTGCCGCAGGGTGAACGTCCAGCTCTTGCCGTCGGGACTCGGCGTCCACGCGGTGGCCAGGTCGGGCTCCAGTTCCGTGGTGCCGGCCTTGTACCGGACCAGGGTGTCGTACATCTGGCGGATGGGCCGGAAGCTCTCACCGTCGTCGTTGAAGATGGGATCGAAGTTCTTCGGCGCACCGGCGGCGCCGAAGACGAGCGTGTCGTTGACACCCTCACCCGAGCCGCGCTTGGACCCGCACGCCGCCATCGAGACCGTAAGTGCGCCCGCAAGCCCGATCAGGGCAACGCGGCGCAGTCTGGCCACCCGCTTGGGGAGCATGGTGAAACTCCTTGTGAAGGTTGCAGTTGGTGATCGCCGACCCTAGCCGGAACTTGGCCAGTGTTTAAGCATGCCAGGTTACGATCGCGATACTTAAAAGGTGAACGAATCACACTTTCGAGCCTAACGATCACTCACCGTTTCCAAAGTAGCCGGTTTGGCCGCCATGGGTTAGACCACACAGGTGTCCGTACTCGCGGGTACGGTCCGCCGCGAACCAGCCCCGCTCGAACGCCTGCCAACGCTCGAGATGCGACCGGGTCGCCTCCCCGTCCCGCGCGACGGCGCGTTCCAGGCGGGCCCGCTCGCCCGGACCATCGAGCCAGCACAGCCCGGACAGTCTTGGTCGTAGCGACGCACGGCCCGCCGACACGCCCTCGAGGACCAGCACGTCCGGTGGCTCGATCGTGAACCACTCACCCGGTCTCGCGGTGCCGGTCGACCAGTCCAGCCCGCGATAGCTCGCCGGCCTTCCCTCGGCAAGTGGTTCGAGCACTTTTGAGACGAGTTCCGGCCACCACGCCACAGGGTTTTCCCAGGTCGCGAAGTCGTCCGTGCCGACAACAGCGGTGACGGCCCCACGCGCTTCGAATTCGCCGCGCAACGCCTGCGCGAAGGTCGACTTGCCGGCCCCCGACGGCCCGTCGACCGCCACAAGCCACACCTGCCCCAGCCTCGGTGCCCCACCGAGCACCCGGTCGATGAACGTCACAAAGCCCGGCGGCCCGACAACGCGCGGCCGAGCGTGAGTTCGTCGGCGAACTCGAGGTCGCCGCCCATGGGCAGGCCCGACGCCAGCCGCGTGACGGTCAGGCCGGGGAAGTCTCGCAGCATGCGCACGAGGTAGGTGGCGGTCGCCTCGCCCTCGGTGTTCGGATCGGTCGCGATGATCACCTCGGTGACCTCACCGCCGATCCTGGCCAGCAGCTCCCGGATGCGGAGCTGGTCGGGGCCGATCCCGGAAAGCGGATCGAGCGCGCCGCCCAGCACGTGGTAGCGCCCCTTGAACTCGCGCGTGCGCTCCACCGCGAGCACGTCCTTCGGCTCCTCGACCACACAGATGACCGTGGCGTCGCGGCGGGTGTCCCGGCAGATCCGGCACTGCTGCTGCTCGGAGACGTTGCCGCAGATCTCGCAGAACTGCACGCCCTCACGGACCTTGCCGAGCACGTCCTGCAGCCGCGCGATGTCGGCGGGATCGGCGGCCAGCAGGTGGAACGCGATGCGCTGCGCGCTCTTCGGACCGATGCCCGGCAGATGGCCGAGTTCGTCGATGAGGTCCTGAACTACACCCTCGTACAAGCTGCGCCCTGTCCGTGCCCGCTCAGCCGAGCCCGGGCAGCCCGAGGCCGCCGAGATCGGGCATACCGCCCCCGCCGAGCGCGCCGGCCACCGGGCCGAGCTTCTCCTCGGTGAGCTTCTGCGCGTTCTTCGTGGCGTCGCGCACCGCGGCGACGACCAGGTCGGCGAGGGTTTCGGTGTCTTCGGGGTCGACCACCTTGGGGTCGATCGTGAGGTTCTTGAGCTCGAGGCTGCCCGAGACGGTCGCGGTGACCAGGCCGCCGCCGGACGTACCGGTCACCTCGGCCCGCGCCAGCTCCTCCTGCGCGGCGACGAGTTGCTGCTGCATCTGCTGCGCCTGCTGCAGGATCGCCTGCATGTCGGGCATGCCACCACCGGGTTGGACCATGATTGCCGCTTTCCGATCCGTGAGGGAATTGTGGTCTTGACCCAGCGTATCTCGCGCGCGTATGGCACCGTGTTGCCCGTGCGGTGCGGTCGCCTGGTACTCCTGACGCTCGTGGGATCGATGCTGCTCACGGGATGCCAGGGCGGAGGCGCGGCCGCGGGGACGCCGACCTCCGTGGCGCCGACTTCCGCCTCGGTCTCGGCCCCCGCCGCGTCGAGTTCGTCCCCGGCGCCGTCGAGCACCACCACCACCATCGCCGCCCGGGTCGTGGTACTGGACCCCGGGCACAACGGCGGGAACGCGCGGAACCCGAGCGTGATCAACAAGCCGGTGCCCGCCGGACGCGGGCAGACCAAGCCGTGCAACACCACCGGGACCGCGACGAACGCCGGGTACAGCGAACACGCGTTCACCTGGGACGTGACCCAGCGGGTCGGTGCGAAGCTGTCGGCGAAGGGGATCCGGGTCGTTTACACGCGGGACGACGACAACGGTGTCGGTCCGTGCGTCAACGAGCGTGCCGCGATCGGGAACCGGGCCGGGGCCGCGGCGGTGGTCTCGATCCACGCCGACGGGTCGGATTCGGCAGGAGCGCACGGTTTCCACGTCGCCTACTCGAACCCGCCGCTCAACGCGGCACAGGGCCAGCCGTCGATCTCGCTGGCCCAAACGCTGCGGGACAGCCTGCGCTCGGGCGGCTTCGCCGTGTCGAACTACCTGGGTGGCAACGGGCTCGCGCCACGCAACGACCTCGCCGGGCTCAACCTGTCCGAGCGTCCCGCGGCACTGATCGAGTGCGGCAACATGCGCGACGCCACCGAGGCCGCTTTGATGTCCACAGCGGACGGTCGGCAACGCTATGCGAACGCGATCGCCGCCGGCGTCCTCACGTATCTCTCCTGAGCGGTTACTGTGCCGTGTCCGGGGCTAACTGATCCGGCGGCGTACCCAGGCGAGGGTGGCGACACCGAAGAGGACGGTGAGGACCAGCAGGCCGCTCGCTTCGATCACCTGGAAGTCCCAGAACCGGCTGATCGGTTTCCCACGGCGTGTAGTGGTGGTCGACAAGCCACTCATTCGAGCCTTTGACGATGTTCCGCGGCAGCTGCGCGGCGACCCTGGCCAGGTCTCCGGCCGTTCAGGTCGGTCCACCAGGTGCTCAGAATCCATTTCCCGGCCGGCCCTCCGGTCGCCTGATCCGTGATCGGGGGCATGAACCGCGGGCGGAGAACCAACACCGTCACGAGGGCGACCGCGAAGCCGGTCGCGGCCATCGCGGCTACCGTGCGACGAAGCACGGCGCCGAAAAACGCACCCAGAACGAACACGAACAGGGTGCGGGCGGCGAAGACGATCCCGTCGACCTCGGCCGCGGAACCGCTGATGCCGCCGGCCAGCTGGGTGAACGACGCATGCCACCAGTGGAAGAGCCGCCTGAAGGCCAGTGACGCCGCCGTGACCGCGCCACCGAGCACGACCAGCTTGGTGATCGTCCCACCGGGCTGGCCTCCCACCCGGCCAGGGCCGGCAGCCGACCGCGCAGCCTGACCGGCAGGTGGGCCTGAGCCGTTCCGCGGCGATCGTGGATGACCGGCAGCGGCTCCGCGACCGCGTCGGCCCGTTCGGCGGGACCGGTCAGCAGGTCGTCCACCTCGCCGGCCACCTGGACCCGGCCGCCGGACAGCACGATGAGGTAGTCGCAGACCCGCTCGAGTTCGGCTACCACGTGCGAGGAGAACACCACGGAAAGCCCGTCCGACGCGACCGCGGCCATCAGGACGGCCATGAACTCATGGCGGGCGAGAGGATCGAGCCGGCCAGCCGTTCGTCGAGCACGAGCAGCTCTGGCCGCTTGGCCAGGGCGAGCGCCACCCGGGACTGCTGCCCGCCGGAGAGCTTGCCGCACGGCAGTGGCGTCCAGCACCAGGCCGTTCCGGACGGTCAGTTCAACCGGGGTTCGGCCCGCTAGTCGAGCGGGCGGGCGCCGAGGTGTTCGGCGAGGAGTTTGTGCGCCACGGCCTCGGGGTCCACGGCGGGAACGGGAAAATCCGTGGACATGGCTTCTTCGGCGAGCATTACTTCCTCGTCGTCCGGCTCGGGAGGCAGCGGGATGTCAGGCTCGGGCCGCTCCCGCACGGGTGCCGGAGCGGGCGTGGGCTGGGCGGCGGGGCGCTGGTAAGAGCGTTCCGGCGCCGGGCGATGGGGCGGATTCGGTTGCGGGCGCGGGCCGGGGTTCGCCGGACGGGCCGAGCCACCGCCACCCCCGCCGTGCACACAACGCACCTGCCAGGTGCCACCGAGCACCTCGTGCAGCGCGGCGGCGATGAAGTCGGCGTTGCGCGGTTCGGACAGCCTGCGCGCCAGCGGTTCCGCGGTGTGCGCCAGGACCACGGTCGAGCCTTCGACGCTCTGCACCGTCGCGTTGGTGAGCATGGCTTCCGTGCTGCGGCTGGTCTTGCGGATGGCCGCCAGCAACGCCGGCCAAGCCCTCCGCACCGCCGTCTCGTCGATGACCCCGGGGGCACTCGCCGCGGGTTCCGGCGCCGGGGGTTCCGGTGCCGCGACGGGTTGGGCGGGCGGTTGCGGCGGGCGAGCCGGTGTCGTCGGCGCGGGCTGCGGAGTCACGGCCCGCTGCGACGGCCGCTGAAACGAACGTTCCGGAGCCGGAGACGGGGCCTGCTGCCCGTCGGCGGCGGGTGCGGCGGGCGCGGCGGCCCGTCGTTCGAGTCGTTCGAGCCGGTGCAGCAGCGCGGACTCGTCGTCGGAAACGCCGGGCAGCAGCATCCTGGCGCACAGCAACTCCAGCAGGAGCCGGGGCGCGGTCGCCCCCCGCATCTCGATAAGTCCATTGTGGACAATCTCGGCGTACCGGGTGAGCGTGCCGAGGCCGACCCGCTCCGCCTGGGCGGTCATCCGGGTCAACTCCTCCTCGGGCGCGGAAACGAGGCCACGGGAGGTGGCGTCGGGCACCGAGCGCACCAGGATCAGGTCGCGCAGCCGGTCGAGCAGGTCGGAGGCGAAACGGCGGGGATCGTGACCGGCCTCGGTGAGCCGCTCGACGGTGCCGAACACGGCCGCGGAGTCCTCGGTGGCGAGCCCGTCGATCATGTCGTCGATCAGCGCCACGTCGGTGACCCCGAGCAGTGCGACCGCACGCTGGTAGTCGACCCCCTCCGGACCCGCGCCGGCCAGCAGCTGGTCGAGCACCGACTGGGTGTCCCGCGCCGAGCCGCCGCCCGCCCGGATCACCAGCGGGTACACGGCCGGATCGACATGGATGCCCTCGGCGGCGACGTTGCGTTCGAGCAGATCCCGCATCGCGCTCGGCGGGATCAGCCGGAACGGGTAGTGGTGCGTGCGGGAGCGGATGGTGGGCAGCACCTTGTCCGGCTCGGTGGTGGCGAAGATGAAGATCAGGTGTTCCGGCGGCTCTTCGACGATCTTGAGCAGGGCGTTGAAACCCTGCGTGGTGACCATGTGCGCCTCGTCGATGATGAACACCCGGTACCGCGACTCGGCCGGCGCGTAGAAGGCGCGGTCACGCAGCTCGCGCGCGTCGTCGACACCACCGTGACTGGCCGCGTCCAGCTCGGTGACGTCGATGCTGCCGGGCCCTTCCGGGGCGAGCGCGCGGCAGGAGTCACATTTGCCGCACGGGTCCGGCGTCGGCCCCTCGGCGCAGTTGAGCGAGCGGGCCATGATCCGCGCGCTGGAGGTCTTCCCGCAGCCGCGTGGTCCGGAGAACAGGTACGCGTGGTTGATCCGCCCGGCCGAGAGCGCGGTGCGCAACGGTTCGGTGACGTGCTCCTGCCCGACGACCTCGGCGAAGGTCGCCGGACGGTACTTGCGGTAGAGAGCCAGAGCCACGAGGCGAGAGTACCGGCATCCACCGACATCCGGCCCCGCTGGTCCATGGCCCACGACCCGGTCGTGGTGCCGATCGTGGCAGGTCGGGAAATCGAACGTCACGAAAGCCCGACTCGGACGTCACGAAAGGCCGACTCGCGTGTCACGGAAGGCGGACTCGCGGGAAAGAAGGGGACCCCCGCACCCGTCAGAGCCTGCTTATCCTTGCTGCCTTCCGGCCCTGGGGAGGTTCACAGGATGGACGCCGCGGGGGTCCGTGGCCCAGTGTAGGTCAGGGCGATGCGAGGGGCTTCGTCAGGTCGTACAGCGTCGCACTACCGACCGTCAGCGACTGGAAGTTCTGCCGCACCCACGAGGCGATCGAGCTGGAGCCGCCTCGCCCACCGAAACCACCGAAACCACCGAAACCACCGCCCATGCCGCCGGAGACGTAGTAGGTGATCTCGTGGTTGGCCACGTACTGCTCGAACTCCTCCGGGGTCGGCGCCGGGTCGCCACCGTTGAAGCCGCCGATCGCGATCACCGCCTTGTCCGAGTACAGGGCAAGGCCCGCGGCCGACTGGGAGCCGGTGGTGGCCGCCGCCCACTTCGTGGTGGTCTGCTTGAGCAGCGAGATCAGCTCGCCCTCCGGCTGGCCTTCCCCACCGGGACCACCACCGAAACCACCCATACCGCTGCCTTCGGGGCCGGACGTCGGGATCGACCCGGTGTGCCCGTGGCCGGCGGTAGCGAGCGCGTAGGACGCCGAGCCGAGCAGGCCGGTGCAGGCCGCGACGACCGCGAGGACGATCCCGGCGTTACGTAGCCGGTCGATCCCGAACAGCAGGCCCGCGACGACGAGTGCGGTCAGCAGCAGGATCAGGTACCGCAGCCACGGCTGCCAGGACGAGTCGCGGTCCAGCAGGATGAAGTCCCAGACGCCGGTCGCGGCGGCCATCACCGCCAGCACGACCCTCGCCGCGTAGTTGTGCCGGCCGCGCCACAACTCGACCGCGCCGATGCCGGCCATGCCACCGATCCCGGGCGCGAGCGCCACCGTGTAGTACGGGTGGATCGTGCCGCTCATGAAGCTGAAGACCAGCGCGGTGACGACCAGCCAGCCACCCCACAGCAACAGCCCGGCGCGGCTGACGTTGGTCCGGGGCGCGAACCGGGTGAACCACAGGCCGGCGACGAGCGCGATCAGCGCGGCGGGCAGCAGCCACGAGACCTCCGTCCCGAAGGTCTGGCCGAACATCCGGGTGACGCCGGTGGCGCCGCCGAACCCGGTGTTGCCACCGAAGCGACGACCACCGTTGCCCTCGCCACCGAAGATCCGGTTGAGCCCGTTGTAACCCAGTGCCAGCTCGAGCGCGCTGTTGTTGGTCGACCCGCCGATGTACGGGCGGCTCGACTCCGGCCAGAGCGCCGCCGCGGCGAGCCACCAGCCGCAGGAGACGACCACCGCGACGGCCGCGCCCGCGAGCTGCAGCAAGCGCTTACCCAGCCCGGCCGGCGCGGCCACCAGGTAGACCAGGGCGAAGGCGGGCAGTACCAGGAACGCCTGCAGCATCTTGGTGAGGAAGCCGAAACCGACCGCGGTCCCGGCGAGCAGCAGCCATTTCGTGCCCGCCTTTTCCAGTGACCGCACCACGCAGTAGGCGGCGGCGACGAGCAGGAGGGTCAGCAGCGCGTCCGGGTTGTTGAACTTGAACATCAGCGCCGCGACCGGGGTGAGCGCGAGCGCGGTCCCGGCGAGGAGCCCGGCGACCGGGCCCGACGTGCGCCGGACGGCCGCGTAGAGCAGGTACACCGAGCCGACCCCGCACAACGCGTCCGGCAGCAGCATGCTCCAGCTCGAGAACCCGAAGATCCGCCCGGAAAGCGCCATCATCCACATCGCGGCCGGCGGCTTGTCGACCGTGATGACGTTGCCCGGGTCCAGCGAGGCGAAGAGGAACGCTTCCCAGTTCTTCGTTCCGGCTTGGACGGCCATCGCGTAGAAGTCGTTGGCGTAGCCCGAGGCGGTCAGGTTCCACAGGTACAGCACGGCGGTCGCGAGCAGCAGGACGGCCACGGCGGGACGAACCCATCGTGGCCGGCCTGGTTCGCGAGTGGCTGCGACGGGGCCGGACCCCACGATCAGGGGTGGCGCGGCGGACGCAGTCGTCATCGGCGAACTTCTCCTATTCCATTCTTGCGGAAGACCCAGTTGCGGAACAGCAGGAAGCGGAGCACCGTCCCGGCCAGGTTGGCCAGCACCAGCACCGCGATCTCCGCGACCCGGCCCGGTTCCACGGACGCGTGCAGCGCGGCGAGCGAACCACTGGTCAGGGCGAGCCCGAGGCCGAACACGATCAGTCCTTCGAACTGGTGCCGGCCCGCGCTCGACGAACCGCGGACGCCGAAGGTGAACCGCCGGTTGGCGGCGGTGTTGCCGATCGCGGTCGACAGCAGCGAAATCAGGTTGGCCACCTGTGCGCCCATGGTGCCGCGCAGCAGAACGTAAAGCACCAGGTAGGCAAGGGTGCTGGTGACGCCGACCGCGGTGAAGCGCACGAGTTGCGTCGCCAGTTTCGGGGACACGCCCGGTGTCGAAACCTCGATCGGACGGCGACCGAGCTGTGCGCGGATCTGGCTGATCGGCAAGGTACCCTTCGCGAAGGCCCGGAGCATGCGGGCGACCCCCTTGAGGTCGGCGGTGGCGGTGCCCACGATGTCGACCGACGAGTCGGGGTCGTCGATCCAGTCCACCGGGACCTCGTGGATGCGCAGGCCCGACCGCTCGGCGAGGACGAGCAGTTCGGTGTCGAAGAACCAGCCCCCGTCCTCGACCAGCGGCAGCAGTCGCCTGGCGACATCGGCCCGGATGGCCTTGAAACCGCACTGTGCGTCGGAGAACTTCGCGGCGAGCGTGCCCCGCAGGATCAGGTTGTAGCAGCGGGAAACGAATTCGCGCTTCGATCCCCGCACGACCCGCGCGCCACGCGCCAGCCTCGAGCCGATCGCCAGGTCCGAGTGACCGGAGATCAGCGGAGCGACCAGCGGCAGCAGCGCGGCGAGATCGGTCGACAGGTCGACGTCCATGTAGGCCAGCACTTGCGCGTCGGAGGAGGACCAGACGGCGTTCAGCGCGCGTCCCCGGCCCTTCTGGTCGAGGTGGTGGACCTCGACCTCGGAAATCTCGTCGGCGAGACGGCGGGCGATGGCGAGGGTGCCGTCCGTGCTGGCGTTGTCCGCGACCGTGATCCGGTAGCGGTACGGCACCACCTCACGAAGGTAGGCGTGCAATCTCCGCACGCACGGATCAAGGTCCTTTTCTTCGTTGTAGACGGGGATGACGACGTCGAGAACCGGGGGTGAGCTTCCTTCGGGTGAGTCGGCCCGCGCCGCTGCGGGGGTAGCGTCTGCGGAGATCGTCATGCCAAGAAACTTGGCCCGTGGCCATGTGGTGACCATGTGGCCGAGCTGTGCGGAGGCTGTGAACCCGGCAGTGATCAAGGTACGTTTTGCCCGCCAGCACCAGGTGCCGATCGCACGTTTCGAATGCGGCCTGACTTCACATGGCCGCGATCAACGGCTGTTTCGCAATTCCCCTACCGGGGCGAAATGCGCGGCCGGGCTGAACGCCGGGAAGCACACGATGACCTCGGTCCGGCCCGGCTCGCTGGACACCCCGACTTGACCGTTGTGCGCGCTCACCACGGCGGCCACGATCGCCAGCCCGAGGCCCGTGCTGCCCGCCACCCGGGAACGCGAATTGTCGCCCCGGGCGAACCGCTCGAACACCTCGGGCAGCACTTCCTTCGGAATTCCGGGACCGTTGTCCATGACCGTCAGGGTCACCAGGCCGCCGGTTTCGGCCAGTTTGGTGGTCACGACCGTGCCCGGGGGCGTGTGCGTGCGCGCGTTGTTCAGCAAATTGATCACGACCTGGTGCAACTGGTCCGGGTCGCCCAGCACCGTGATCGGCTCGGCGGGCACGTCCAGCAGCCACCGGTGGTCTCCACCGGCGACATGCGCGTCGGACACCGCGTCGGCGATCAGCCGGGAAAGGTCCACCGGCTCGTGGACCCGGCGGCGTCCCGCGTCGAGGCGGGCGAGCAGCAGCAGGTCCTCGACCAGCGTCGTCATGCGCGCGGACTCCGCCTCCACCCGCCCCATCGCGAAAGCGATGTCCGGCGGCACGGCGTCTCCGCTACGTCGGATGAGTTCGGCGTAGCCGCGGATGGACGCCAGTGGGGTGCGCAGCTCATGGCTGGCGTCGGCGACGAACTGGCGAACCCGGCTCTCGCTCGCCTGGCGGGCGCTGAGCGCGGCGGCGACATGTTCCAGCATGCGGTTGAAGGCGGCGCCGACCTTGCCGACCTCGGTCCGCGGATCGGTGTCCTCCTCACGCACCCGGACCGAAAGCGCCACTTCGCCCTTGTCCAGCTGGATCTCCGAGACCTGGGCGGCGGTGCGCGCGAGCCGCTCCAGTGGGCGCATGGTCCGGCGGATGGTGATCGCGCCGACCGTGCCGGCGAGCAACAGGCCGCCGAGCGCGACGCCGCCGAAAACGAAACCGAGCTGCCACAGGGTCGTCGTGATATCGCGCATCGGCAGACCGAGGATCCGGATGGCGCCCTTGGGCAGATGTTGCGACACCACCCGGTACGAGCCCAGCGGGTCACCGAGGTCGACCGTGCGGATCTTCCCGTCGGGCGGCAGGCCCACCAGTCGCGCTTGCTGACTGCCAGACAGCGGGTCGCTGGGGAAATCGCCCGAACCGGGGTGGGGGGTGCCGCGGATGACGCCGGAGCGCACCGAGCCGTCGGCGTCGATGAGCATCCCGAGGGTCTCGGCGCCCAGCCCGGGCACCTTCAGAAAGTCGGGCGGGGGCGCGTTCGGCGTGGAGAAATGCATGTCGGGAGGTGGCTCCCGCACCCGCTCGTTGGCGGCCGCGAGCCGGACGTCGAGCTGATGGACGAGGAACTGGCGCAACGCCACCTCGGTGACCACCCCGACCACCAGGCAGACGACCGAGAGCAGGGCGATGAGCTGCGCGATCAGCTTCCCGCGCAGCGAAGAGGGCAAAAACCGTTTAAGTGGCCGGTTTGAGGACATACCCCGCGCCACGCATCGTGTGGATCATCGGCTCCCGGCCCGCGTCGATCTTCTTGCGCAGGTACGAAACATAGAGTTCCACGATGTTGGCCTGGCCACCGAAGTCGTAACTCCACACCCGGTCGAGGATCTGGGCCTTCGACAGTACGCGCTTGGGGTTGCGCATGAGAAAGCGCAGCAACTCGAACTCGGTCGCGGTGAGCGAGATCGGCTCGCCCGCGCGCTGCACCTCGCGGCTGTCCTCGTCGAGCGTCAGATCGCCCACGACCAGCGTCGATCCCTCGTGGGCCGAAACCACCCTCGACCGGCGCAGCAGGGCGCGCAGCCGGAGCACCACTTCCTCCAGGCTGAACGGCTTGGTCACATAGTCATCGCCGCCCACGGTGAGACCGGCGATGCGGTCCTCCACCGCGTCGCGCGCGGTGAGGAAGAGCACCGGGAGATTCGGCGCCTCCGCCCGCAGCTTGGTGATCACCTCGAGACCGCTGAAGTCCGGCAGCATCACGTCGAGCACGACCGCGTCCGGCCGGAACTCGCGGGCGATGCGCACCGCTTCGGTACCCGTGCCCGCGCTCCGGATCTCCCAGCCCTCCATTCGCAGGGCCATGGACACGAGCTCGGCGATCGAAGGCTCGTCGTCGACGACGAGAACGCGAACCGGCGACCCGTCGGCGCGCCGCAGGTCGGCTTTGCCCAGAGAGGAGACGGCGTTCATCGAGATCATGGTGCCATCTTCGGTGTCGCTGGTTGGCCGTCGCTGTGTGAATCCTTTGTGTTTCCTGTGAACGAATTCTCGTGATCTCGCCGTACACAGGTATGACCCATCCCGGGCACAGGTTCCGCACAGGAAAACTGCCGAATCTGGTCGCGGTAAGGGCGATACCACCCGCCGTCGCATTCGTGGAGAGGAAACGATGACTACCGAGCCGACGACCACACCCCCGGCTCCCCCTGCCTGGGGTGATCCTGGGCCCCCGGCGCCCAAGTGGTCCGGCGGGAAGACCGCGGTGGCCGCGGCGGTGACGGTCGCGATCGTCGCGGTGGGCGGGGCCGCGATCTACGCGGGGACCTCGGCGAACAACAGCAGCGGGCTGCAGGGCCCGCGCGGCATGCGTGGCTTTGGCGGCCCGGGTGACCCGATGGGCGGGTTCGACGGCCGTGGAGGCGGAATGTCGTTGCCGGTCAACGCATTGCACGGCGACTTCGTCGTGTCGTCGGGTGGCAGCTATCTCACCGAGCGCCTACAGCGGGGGACGGTAAGCGCGGTCAGCGCCACCTCTGTCACCGTGAAGAGCGCCGACGACTACACGCAGACCTACACGATCGACTCGTCGACACGGAAGGCGAACGACGTGGCGACCGGCGCGGAGGTGACCGTGATCGCCAAGGTGTCCGGCGGCACGGCGACCGCGACGACCATCACCGACGGCGAGCAACAGGACGGCCCGGGCGGCTTCCCGCACGGCGGCAACGGTCAAGGTGGTCAGGGAATCCCGAACGGGTAGCGGAACTCCGGCACCGCTACCACGGGCGGCATGCAGGCCATAGGGGCACCTCGCAGCGTCGCGAGTCCACCGAATGTCGGCGTGTCGTCGCCCGGGTGTGTCAAGGTGATCGGGTGCGGGATGTCAGCGGGTCACTGACGTGGCAGTCGATACTCGTCTCCGGGATGTGCGTGGTGTCCGACGCGGGGATCTTCCTGATCATCGGCCCACCGCTGGACGACTGGCGGGTGTGGACGGTGCTGGTCGCCTGCGTGCTCGCCGACGCCGCGCTGACCGCGCCGGCCAGGCTGTCCGGGCTGGTGGCCGTCGCGCACGCGGTGCTGCTGGTCGCCGGCCCGCTGCTGACGTCGACCCGGGTAACGAACAACGCCGGAGTGTTGATCGCCGGTTACCGGGCCGGCGCCTGGCTACGCACCGGTCCGGCGCTGATCGCGCTCTCCACGCTGATGGCGGGGATCGTGACCTGCCGGGTGCAGGCGGGCAGCCGGATCGTCCAGGACTGGCGGCTGACCGTTCTCGACGCGCTCACCAGTAGCTTGCTGCCGTGGCTGGTCGGCCGCTACACGACCGCCCGCCGTGCCTACATCTCCGATCTCGAGCGGCGCGAAACCGAGGCCGTGCGCCGCGCGGTCGCCGAGGAGCGCAGTGCCATCGCCCGCGACCTGCACGACGTCATCTCGCATCATGTCAGCGCGATCGGGATGCACGCCGGTGCGGCCCGGCTCGGCCTCGGCGAGGGAATTGGCCCGGTGTGGTGCTCCCTGACCGCGGTCGAGTCGGCCAGCCGCTCGGCGATGGCCGATCTGCGCAGGCTGCTGGATCTCCTGCACGGCCAGGACACCGACGCGCGCCGCCAGCCTGGTCTGGAAAACCTCGGCGAACTGCTCGACGGGCTCCCGGCCCGCCTGGGCATCCGCGGCAAACGGCTCGAACTACCCGGATCGCTGGACATCGCGCTCTACCGGATCGCGCAGGAAGCGCTTACCAACGCGCTGCGGCACGGCGACGGCGGGATCGTGGAGGTCGAACTCGCCTACGGGGACGACGAAGTCGCGCTGAGCGTCAAGAACGACGTGAAGCAGCGGGAAAAACGGGCCGGCGAGCGGCACCACGGCCTCACGGGGATCCGGCACCGGGTGGCGCTCTACGGCGGTCACCTCACCTACGGCCCCGAAGGGGATTCCTGGCGAATCCGCGCCGCGTTCGGCCTGGAGTCCGGATGCCGGTGAGAGTGCTGCTGGCCGACGACCACGCGCTGTTCCGCTCGGGACTGCGCGCGGTACTGCACACCCAGCAGGACCTGGACTGCGTCGCGGAGGTGGCGGACGGCCGCACCGCGGTCGGCGAGGTCGCCCGGCTGCGCCCCGACGTCGCCGTGCTCGACGTTCGAATGCCGAAATTGGACGGTCTCGCCGCGACGGAGGAGATCCTCGCCGCCCCGGGCAACGACACGAAGGTGCTGGTGCTCACGACCTACGACTCGGACGACTACGTCTACCGCGCGCTGCGCGCCGGGGCAAGCGGGTTCCTGCTCAAGAGCCTGCCTCCGGAGGAGATGATCTCCGCGGTGCGGGTGGCGGCGCGGGGAGACGCGCTCATCGATCCGTCGGTGACCAGCCGCCTGATCACCCGGTTCGCGACCAGCATCGAGCCGCCCGCCACCCCGCCGGGAGGCGCGCGGCTGACCTCACGGGAACGCGAGGTGCTGCTGCTCATCGCGAACGCGCGCAGCAACGCCGAGATCGCGGCGGAGCTGAACGTCGGCGAGGAAACGGTGAAAACGCACGTTTCGCACGTGCTGGCCAAGCTCGGCCTGCGCGACCGTGTGCACGCGGTGGTCTATGCGTACCGGCACCGCTTGGTGCACCCGTAGGCGTGTCTCCCCCGAGGGAGGGATCGCCGGTCCCTCTTTGCCGTGACGCAATCGGGCCCCTGACTGCCTAACTTCGACAGCGATGAACGGCAGGGGGTTCTTCACGGCACTGGTACTGGCCTGCACGCTGTCGCTCGTGCCGGACGCGGCGCCCGCGCTCGCGGACGGCATGCGGACCGGCAGCGATCTGCACGTGGCGCAGACGCTCGGCGAGCGCGAACTGACCGTGGTCATCCGGCGCGTCGAGCCCGTGCCAGGGCCGCTCCGGGTCGAGGTGGTCACGCACGCCGGAACCGCTCCCGGCACGCTCGGCCTGCGGGCGACGGCGTCTTCGGGTGGCGCAACCCCCAGCACCACCTCGGTCGTACTCGGCGCTGCCCCGGGTTCGTACCCGGCAACCCTGGCCGTCGACGAGCCGGGGCCGTGGGAACTCGCCATCGACGACGGTCAGCGGGTCGCGCGGATACCGTTCATCGTGCCGGCGTGGGTCGTTTCTCCCTGGGAGAAGGTGAGCTACGGCGGATTCGTCGCCGCCGGGGCGCTGTTGCTGGTCGCGTTGGCGACCGCGATCCGGGCCAAGCGCGGGTGGGTGGCGCTGGTGCCGGCCGCGGGCATGGTGGCCGCGGTGTCGGTCGGCGTCACGGCCGCGCTGCTGTCCGCGAGCACACCCCTGCCACCACAGCCAGGGACGCAGCTGGATCCCACGCCCGGCAACGTCACGGACCCCTACTCGACACCATCCATAGTGGACTATTCGCGCCCGCCGGTGAACTTCGTGGTGACCGTCGGCGCGGGCGCCGAGCTGGACCTCACCTTCGCCGACGCCGCCACCGGCTGCCCCGTCGACGACCTGCTGATCCACGACAACGCGCTGGTCCACCTGGTGATCGTCGGGCCGTCCGGCGAACTGTGGCACCTGCATCCGGTGCGGGTCGGCCCCGGCGCCTACCAGGTTCCGCTGAACGCGCCCGAACCCGGTGTGTACGCGGTCAGTGCCGAAATCGCCCGCCGAGGCGGTGGAGTTCAACTGCTTCGGTCCACAGTGGACCTCCGGCCGGGCGGGCAGGCCACGCCCACCACGGCTGGAACCGTCCGTGCCACGGTGGCCGGCGCGGGAAGTCCGAGCGCGATCACCGCACGCTTCGGCGACACGGCCGATCTCCAGCCCTGGCTGGGCATGCTCGGACACCTGATCATCGTCGGCCCACTGCCCGCCGGAACGAACCTCGGCGCGGCCGCGTATTCGGCACCGGTGTGGGCGCATGCGCACGCGATGCTGCCGCCGGCGCCGGGTTCGGTCGGTGGCCAGCCCGACGAGACCGTCGCCGGCTACGGGCCGGACGTCTTGTTCACCTACACCTTCCCCGCTCCCGGCCACTACCACCTGTGGGTCCAGGCCGAGCGCGGGTACCAGGTGCTGACCGCGGCGACGACCGTCGACGTGCCCGCGAAGGGAGCAGGAGGATGAAACGGAGGGCAGTCTTGCTTGCTCCCGCGGTGGCGGTGGCGGTCGCCCTCGCCGTCTGGCTGTGGTGGCCGTCCGGCAGCAGCGCCTCGGTGCAGCAGGCGACCGGGAAGCGATATCAGGTCCGGCTCACCGTGCCGGACCCTCGCCTGGGCGGCAACACGCTGACCCTGGAACTCGCTCCGTCCAAAGCAGACAGTGTCACGGTCGACCCGGTGATGCCGCAGATGGGGCACGCCCTCGCGCCGGTGCCGGCGAGCCCGGCCGGTCCGGGGCGGTACCAGGCGGAAACCACGCTGCCGATGACCGGGCAATGGGAGATCACCGTTGTCGTGCACGACCAGTCGGGTGCCGACCAAATCGTCTTTCCGTTACTGGTCAGGGGATAGGAGAAGGAATGGATACCGCCGCGCACCGGGTGGCCGTCACGCACGCCGCCGGAGCGAGAGGGATGTCTCCGGCGTTGACCGTGCTCGGCGGCACCGTGATCTCGTTGATCGGACTGACCTGGGACGTGCAGTGGCACAGCGACGTCGGCCCCGACACGTTCTTCACGCTGCCGCACCTGTTCCTGTACTCGGGAAGCGCGATCTCGGGGATCGCCAGCCTGGTGGTGGTGCTCGCCGCGACAGCCGCGCAACGCGCCGGGCAGCGGCACGACCCGGCGATCGGCGGGCGCGCCGTCCGCACGCTCGGCGTGTTCGCCGCCCCGATCGGCTACCTCGTGTCAGGCGTCGGCGCGGCGTCGTTCCTGGCCTACGGCCTGTGGGACCTGTGGTGGCACGGGCTCTACGGATTCGACGCGGTGATCAACTCGCCGCCGCACATCGGGCTGCTCCTGTCCATCAGTGTCACCATGGTGGGTGCGGTGATGGTGTTCGCCGCGGCTCGTGACCAACGCTGGGGCCGGGTCGGGACACTTTGCGCGCTGTCCGTACTGCTGGCGTTCAGCACCGTGACCGTGCTGGGGTTGCAGAACCTCGAGGGCACGGTGAGCTGGATCGACGCGGGCACCGGGTTCGTGTCCGTGCTGATCCTGCTGGTCGGCGCCGGCTGCCAAGCCGGTCTGCGGGCTTCCCCCCAGGCGGGGTCCGCCCCCGGCCAGCACGGCAGGCCGGGTGGCGCGTTGCTGATCGCGGTAGGGCTCGGCGTGATCCAGGCGGTGTTCTGGTGGTTCTCACCATGGGCCGCGCACGCTTACGCCGACGCCGTCGGTCTGCCGGTGCGGGACTACGTCAACGGCGTGCCGGAAATGCCGTCGCTGATGCCGATGTGTCTTGTCGCGGTGGCCCTGATCATCGAGAGCCTGCTGGCCTGGGGCCGCTCGGCGCGCTGGACACCGGCGGTCGTGGGAGCCGTCGGAGCGCTGATCGTCGCGGCGTGCGCGCCGTTCCAGTCGGCCCTGCTCTACGGCAAGCACGTGTCCAGCACCATGTCGATCGTCGCGACCAGTGTGGCCGGCGCGGTCCTCGGACTGCTCGCCGGGTTCCTCGGCTGGCGGTTCGGGCGGATGCTCCGGCTGCTGTCCCCGGCGGAAGGACATTGATCATGCGAAGGTTTCTCGCGGCCCTGGTCGCCGCGCTCGGGCTGACCGTGGTCGCCGCGCCCATGGCCTCGGCGTACGAGCCGGTGAACATGGTACATACCGAACGGGTTCAGGCGGGGCCGTACGGGCTGACCGTGGGGTTCAGCGTGTGGCCGCTGCGGGCCCAGCAGTCGCTGGACTTCACCTTCATTCCGGACGGTGGGATCGACGGGAAATCGGGCACCCTCACCACGGTGAATCCGGTGACTTGTACGTCCCGGCCGCAGCCGCTGGCCCGGCATCCACGCAAGCGGGACGTCTGGGGGCTGGACGTCCGCGCGCTCAGGGTCGAAGGTGACTGGACCTTCCGGTTCCAGCTCGCCGGGCCGCTGGGACAGGGAACGGGTGAGCTGCGGGGCCTGACGGTGCTGGCCCAGCCCGGGCCGCCGATGGCGCTGAGCTGGTCGATCAGTATCCTGCCGCTCATCGCGCTGGTGGCCTTCCTGGTGGCCGCCTGGCGGCGCACCCGGGCTCAGGTGGCCGGAACAGTTCCGGCCACCTGAGTCACCCGAGTTGCCAATAACACACCGAAGACAAAAATCCGAATTACCGCAGGAGGTCGAACTGGCCGGCCTTGACGCCGGCCAGGAAGGCCTCCCACTCTCCCACATCGAACACGAACACGGGACTGGACGCGAGTTTGGTGTCCCGCACCCCCACCAGCCCGGAGCTCGAGAGGTTGACCTCGACGCAGTTCCCGCCGTTGGGCTCGCTGGCGAAGGACTTGACCCACTTCTCCTCGTCGAAGAACCTTCCGGCCGTGTCCGGGTCGTAATCAAGGTGGCGCAGCTGTTTCGCCATGGGGCCTACCTCCGTGCGTGCTCGGCCGCTCGTCTGACCTGTGGAAACGAGCGTCCCCAACATCACCTGGACCCCCACCGGCGGGTCCAGCCGAGCGATCCGATCATTGACCACTCGACAACGAGATTATTCCAGTAGTAGGATTAATCAGCACGGCCGGGTAGGTGACTTTCGGCCAGGACCTTCGAGCAGCAACCTCGCGGGGGAGGTGTACCAGTGCCTGGAGCAGACACGGCGCTCGCGCCAGGGCGGTTCGAGGGCCGGGCACGGCTCAACGCGGCACAACGGCTACCTGCGATGGCGCCGTTCATGGTCGTCGGACGGGTCAACGGTCACGAGGAGTCCGCGCGAGCGTCAAGCCCGGCGGACGCCCTGGCGAGAATGCTCGAATGGCTGCGGCGCGACGACGACGCGTCGGCCGTATGGTACCTGCGCGAGGACTGGCCCACCGCGGTGACCGTGATCGGCAGGCTCGCCCCTGGCCTGGCCGGCGAGACCCGGCGCAGCGCACACCTGTTCCAGCTCAACCCCGGCACCGTGCTGTACGGCACGATGATCGCCCACTGCGGGGCGGAGCTGTCCCTGCCCGACATCGAATGGCTCAACCTCGGCGCCGGCATGCCCTGCGAATGCTGCCTCGTGCTGTCCACCCCGGCACGGCCTTGCCTGGAGGGATGATGACCGTCCGAATCGGAGAGGTTGAGCGATCCATTGAGGTACGGGCCCGGGAAGACAGCCCGCGCGATTTCTCCGACGAGGACGAACGCGCTTCGGTGCGCGCGCCGTCGCGTCGGCCTCGGATCATCCGCCGGTTTTCGGCTCAGGCCATTCTGAAGCTGAAGGGCTGAAGGACCGCTACAAACCCATTTGGGCGCGATAGGAGTCCGCCATGTCCTTCAGGAACTCACGGGTTTCCTGACGTTCCAGCGCGGCCCCGCGCAGCCGGTCCCAGGCGTCCACGAACAGCTGGAAATCCTTCTGGTCGTCCAGATAGATCCCGCCCGCGGAGTGTTCGATGTAGACGAAGTCACGGGTCCGGTCGGGAAATCGCATGATCGTGAAGTCGTTCGGAACGGCCGCCAGCCGCGCCTCGAACCTGAGCACGTGAATGTAGACCCGCTGCCGGCGGTCCAGGTCCATCAGATGCTCGATCTGGTCGAGCATAACCGCCGGCGCGGAACCACCCGGCGCCCGCCGCAAAGCGGCTTCGCTGATTATGAAACGATAATACGGCGGCTGCGGTTGGTCGAAGACGGCCTTGCGGTCCAACCGGTTCCGCACCAATGAGGTCACGTCGGTCGCGCCGAACTCGGTGAACTGCTTGAGCATGTAGTGTTCGGATTGGAGCGGGCCCGGAATACGCTCGCCGTGCCACGTCATAACCTCGACCGCGGCCGGTTCGAGATCGGTGAAGGTACGGAACCAGTGCGGCACCACCGAGCGGTAACCGGACCAGTGCCCGCGCTGCCCCGCCGCGGCGCGGGCCAGATTCATCAGCGCTTCGGACTCTTCTCCGTTGATGCCGAAGGCCTCCAACATCGTCCGGACGTCGCCGAGCTTGACGCCGACCGCGCCGGACTCGATCTTGTTGACTTTGCCCTGGGTACAGCCCAGCACCTCGGCGACCTGCTGCTGCGTCATCTTCGCTGCGGCGCGCGCGTGCCGCAACTCGTTCCCGAGCTGCTTTCGGCGGGAGGTAACGGTGCTAGCCATCTTTCACTCCCAGGGCCGCTCCCGTTCGTATCCGTGGTCGTAAGCCGTCGACCTCACCGTACTCACGCACAGGGTAGATAGCGTAACCGTCCGAGGGATTTCAGGGAACGGGGTCTATGGCTCGTTACCCACGCGCGTTCAACAGGGACGGTGTATCCAGCACGCTAGGGTTGGAGCAGGGGCCGTAGACGGGAAGGCAGGCAATGAGCAAGAAGGCGAGCATCGGCGTCACCGGGCTGGCGGTCATGGGCCGGAACCTGGCCCGGAATCTGGCCCGGCACGGGCACACCGTCGCCCTGCACAACCGTTCCGACCAGCGAACCCGCGACCTCGTGGCGCAGTTCGGCGACGAAGGCGACTTCATCCCGGCCTACTCCGCCCAGGAGTTCGTGGACGCCCTCGAGCGCCCACGCCAGGTGGTGATCATGGTCAAGGCAGGCGGGCCGACCGACGCGGTCATCCAGGAATTCGCGCCGCTGCTGGAGAAGGGCGACGTGATCGTCGACGCCGGCAACGCGCACTTCGCGGACACACGCCGGCGGGAAGCGGCGTTGCGGGAACAGGGCCTGCACTTCGTCGGCACCGGTGTTTCCGGTGGAGAGGAAGGCGCGCTGCACGGCCCGAGCATCATGCCCGGCGGCTCCACCGAGTCCTACGAGTCGCTCGGGCCGTTGTTCGAGGACATCTCGGCCAAGGTGGACGGCGCGCCGTGCTGCACCCACATCGGACCCGACGGCGCCGGCCACTTCGTGAAGATGGTGCACAACGGCATCGAGTACGCCGACATGCAGCTGATCGCCGAGTCCTTCGACCTGCTGCGCGGCGCGCTCGGCTACGAGCCGGCCCAGATCGCCGAGGTCTTCCGGACGTGGAACACCGGGCGGCTGGACTCGTACCTGATCGAAATCACCGCCGAAGTGCTCGCGCACACCGACGCCGCGACCGGCAAGCCGTTCGTCGACATCGTGGCCGATCAGGCGGAGCAGAAGGGCACCGGACGGTGGACCGTCCAGATCGGCCTTGATCTCGGCGTTCCGATCAGCGGAATCGCCGAGGCGGTGTTCGCGCGTTCGCTCTCCGGCAGCGCGGGTCTGCGCGCGGCGAGCCGCGGCCTGCCCGGCCCCACCCGGGCGCCGCTTTCCGGTGCCGCGGCGGAGAGTTTCGCGGACGACGTCGAGCGCGCGCTGTACGCGTCGAAGATCGTCGCCTACGCGCAGGGCTTCAACCAGATCCAGGCCGGGGGCGCCGAGTACGGCTGGGACATCGATCTTGGTGCGCTGGCCTCGATCTGGCGGGGCGGCTGCATCATCCGGGCGAAGTTCCTGGACGACATTCGCGCCGCCTACGCCGCCGAGCCCGGCCTGCCGACCCTGCTGACCTCGGGCGACTTCCGCAAGGCCGTGGAGGATGCGCAGGATTCGTGGCGTTCGGTCGTTTCCACGGCGGTGCGGCTCGGCATTCCGACGCCGGGCTTCTCCACCGCGCTGGCCTACTACGACGGCCTGCGCGCCGAGCGGCTGCCCGCCGCGTTGGTGCAGGGGCAGCGGGACTTCTTCGGCGCGCACACCTACCGCCGCGTTGACCGCGAGGGTTCGTTCCACACCTCCTGGGCCGCCGACGGCCGCCCGGAGTCCCCCGCCTAGTCGCTCGCTGGGAAGGGTGTTCACCTTACGTGAACACCCTTCCCCCCGCGAGTCCCACCTTCTCGTTGCGCGAGTCCCACCTTCGCGGCGTGTGAGTTCCACCTTCGCGACGCCCGAAAGCCGAACTCACCAGACGCGAGGGCCCGACTCGCGCGACCCGAAAGCCCGACTCACCAGACGCGAGGGCCGGACTCGCGCGACCCGAAAGCCGAACTCACCAGACGCGAGGGCCGGACTCGCGCGTCACGGAAGCCCGACTCGCGGGACGCGAGGGCCCGACTCGCGGGAGGCAAGATCAGACGAAGGGGAGGCCGGCGTAGTTCTCGGCGAGGCTCGTCGCCGCGGCGCGAGAGGACGCGGTGTAGCGCAGTTGGGAGAGCTGGAGGCGGCGGTCGAAGTCGTCGGCGGTGGGGTCGACGTGCAGCATCGAGGTCATGTACCAGGAGAAGTGCTCGGCCCGCCATACCCGCTTCAAACAAGTGTCCGAATAGGACTCCACGAGCTCGGTTCGCTTGTGCTGCAACAACTCCACGAGTGCGCGGGAGAGCACCCGGACGTCGGCGACAGCCAGGTTCATGCCCTTGGCACCGGTCGGCGGGACGATGTGCGCGGCGTCGCCGGCCAGGAACAGCCGGCCGTGGGACATCGGTTCGATGACGAAACTGCGCATCGGGGTGATGCCCTTGTCGAGGATCGGCCCCTCCCGCAACGAGAAGTCCTTGTTGCTGGTCTCCAGACGTTCGGCCAGCTCCGACCAGATCCGGTCGTCGGACCAGTCGTCGATCTTCTCGTCGTGCGGGACCTGCAGGTACAGCCGAGTGACCTCGGGCGACCGCATGCTGTGCAAGGCGAACCCGCGCGGGTGGTGGGTGTAGATCAGTTCCTCGTGCGAGGGTGGGGTTCGCGCGAGCACTCCCAGCCAGGCGAACGGGTAGTCCCGGTTGAACATCTTCGCCCGTTCGGCCGGAATGGACGGACGGCTGACCCCGTGAAAGCCGTCGCAGCCCGCGAGCACATCGCAGTCGAGCCTGCGTTCGACGCCATCGACATCCCGGTATGTGATGTGCGGGTTTTTCGTTTCCAGGTCGTGAAGCGCGACCTCGGACACCTCGAACTCGATGGGCCAGCCCCGCTCCTCGTGCGCGGCGATCAAATCTTTGACGACCTCCTGCTGGCCGTAGACGGTAATCGTCTTCCCGGTCAGTTCGGTGATCGCGATCCGATGGTCCTGGCCGTCGAACCGGAGCGAGAATCCCTGATGCGGCAACCCCTCGGCGTCCAGCCGGGTGCCGACGCCGATCTCGCGCAACAGTTCCACGGTGGGGTGCTCACAGACCCCTGCGCGTACCCGCTTTTCCACGTACTCGCGGCTGCGCGCCTCGAGTACGACGGCTTCGATGCCCTCACTGTGCAGCAGGTACGACAGCAGCAGACCGGCCGGCCCTGCCCCGATGATCCCAACCTGCGTGCGTGCCACCTGTTGCCTCCCAAGCGTTTCCGGGTGGCCATCAGCATGCTTCCTGACACCGTTCCGCGCAGCGCTACTTCCACTCACCGGAAGTTCAGAAGGGCTGACGCAAGGCCCGCGGGGCGCCGAGCGATCGCGAGATGCCCCTGGCCGCGGCGCGCACCGCGGGGACCAGGGTGCGCAAATCGACTCCCTCCGCCGGGACCACGATGGAAATCGCCGCGACCACCGTGTCATCCCGCCCGTAGACCGGCGCCGCGACCGAACGCGAGACCAACTCGACCTGCCGGTCGCTGATCACGAACCCGTCGCGGCGGACGTCGGCGAGCACCCGCCGCAGCCGTTCCGGAGACGAGATCGTCTTCGACGTATAGGCCTTGAGCGGCCGTGACAGGACCTCCTCCTGCACCTCGGCGGGAGCGTTGGCGAGCAGCACGAGCCCGACACCGGTGGCGTGGGCCGCGAGCCGTCCGCCTACTCGGGAGATCACGCTCACCGCGTTGCGCCCGGAGATTCGCTCGACGTATACGACATCGGGCACGTCGAGCACCGCGAGCTGGACGTTTTCGTGTGTCGCCTCGTACAGGTCCTCCAGGAAGGGCATGGCGTTCTCGCGCAGGCCCATCCCCCGCGGTGACAGGGACGCGACCTCCCACAGCCAGAGACCGACCCGGTACCGCCCGTCCTCCTGCCGTTCGAGCGCGCCACGGCGGGTCAGCTCGCCGACGATCCGGTGGGTGGTGGACAGCGGCAGCCGGGCGCGGCGGCTCAGATCGGACAGGCTCAGCACCGACCGTTCCGGGCTGAACGCACCGAACACGTCCAGCACGCGATCGACCACTGAAGGCGCCTGTACCGAAGTGTGCCGCATAGTGCCAGGTTACGGGGAGGGGATCGAAAGACTTGCTGTTAGCCGGGGGGTGGGGGCAGGCGGGCACGGACGGCGTGCCGTCCCTCGTCCGCGCCCCGTAGCGACCCCGGCATCAGCCCCAGACGAGGGCCGCCGTTTCGACGATCCGCTCCAGCTTCGCCTTCTGTTCGTCCTCGGTGAGTTCGTTGCCCTCTTCGGTCGAGGAGAACCCGCACTGCGGCGACAGGCAGAGCTGGTCGAGATCGACGAACTTGGCCGCTTCGTCGATCCGCCGCCGTAACGCGTCCACGCTCTCCAGCTCGCCACGCTTTGTGGTGACCAGCCCGAGCACGACGTACTTGCCCTTCGGCACGAACCGCAGCGGTTCGAACCCACCCGAGCGCTCGTCGTCGAACTCCAGGAAGTAGCCGTCCACTTCCAGTTCGTTGAACAGCGCGTCCGCGACGAAGTCGTACCCGCCCTCGGCGGCCCAGGAGGACCGGAAGTTCCCCCGGCACAGGTGCGTGGTGATGGTCAGTCCCTCGGGCCGGCCGGCGAGCGCGGCGTTCATCGTCCGGATGTTGCGCACGTGCTGCTTGTCGGGGTCGCCGCCCATCTTCGCGACCAGGGCGCGCTGCTCCGGGTCGTTCAGGTAGGCGAGGCTGGTGTCGTCGAGCTGGAGGTAGGTGCAGCCCAGGGCGGCCATACTGGCGACCTCCTTGGCGTACGCCTTGGCCAGATCGTCGTAGAACTCCTCGAGGTCGGGATAGACGGTTTCGGGCACCGCGGCCCGGCCGCCCCGGTAGTAGACCATGCTGGGCGACGGGATGGTCTGCTTCGGAGTGACCGGTGGCTCCACGTTGGACCTCAGGAAGGTGAAGTGGTCACCGAAAATGACGCCGTCGAGGTCGACCCTGGCGTCGATCTTGAGTCCCGCCGGGCTGAACTCGATGTCGCCCTGCGCGTTGTGGAACTTGACGTGCAGTTTCTCGTCGCTCTTGCCGACCCCGTGGAGCTGGTAGATGAAGTCCATGTGCCAGCTGGCTCGGCGGAACTCGCCGTCGGTGGCCGACAGCAGGCCGGCCGAGCGCTGCAACTCGACGGCGCGGCGGATCGCGTCGTCCTCCACGGCACGCAACTCGTCGGCGCCGATGGCCCCCTTCGCGAACGACTCGCGGGCCTCGTGCAGTTTGGCGGGGCGAAGCAGGCTGCCCACATGGTCGGCGCGGAACGGCGGTGTCGCACGCGGCGTCATGGCCCGATCCTGCTTCAGCCGCAGCCGACAAGCAAGGCGCCTTCCACGGTGTGACAAGTCCTCCGCGGGGGCCGCCCCGGACCGCCGGTGTCTCAGCCGACGTGCACGAGCGGCCGCTGGTGCGGGTCCGGCTCGGCGCGCCGCAAGATCTCGCGCGTGACCGGGGGAATGTCGCCCTCACCGGAGAAGATGTACCGCAGCAGGAACCGGAACGGGTTGCCCTCGGTCCAGGCGAAGTAGATATGCGCCAGCAGTTCCGTTTCGTCGCGGATGGCCAGCAGGATCGCGGCGATCGCGTTGGCGATCGACGGGCTCTCCACCGACAGGACCCGGTAGCCGTGCCGCCGCTCTCCGTGCACCTCGAGGGTGGACTGGAATTCCGACGCGTCGCTGATCGTCACCTCGAGGAAGATCACCGGCGAATCGCGCGGGAGGTGGTTGTCCTCCCGCGCTTCCTGTTCCTTGTCGCGGTACTCGGCTTCGTCCCGGACGTCCGGTTCGTTCGCGATTATCCGGACGTGGCCGGCATTCACGGCCTCGTCGAGGATGGCCCGGGCTTCCTCGTCGAACTTCACCTCTTCCACCCGAAGTTCCAGGGAACGGGAGGCCCTGGACACGAACGACACGATGATGATCGCGAAGATGAAGAACCCCGCGATCTTCACGCCGTCCGGACGCTCGATGACGTTCGCGATCGTGGTGTAGGCGAACACCAGGGTGATCACGAGATAGGCGACGAACGCGCCGTGCTGCTTCTTCCGCCACGCCGCCAGCGTCACCGCCAGCGCCGCCGACGAGATCAGCACCAGCACACCCGTCGCGTACGCGCCACCCTGCGCGTCCACGCTGGCGTCGAAAATCCAGGTGATCACGAACGCGATCACCGCGATCACGATCACCAGCGGGCGGGTGGCCGCCGCCCAGTTCGGGGCCATGCCGTAGCGCGGCAGGTACCGCGGCACCAGGTTGAGCAGGCCGGCCATCGCCGACGCGCCCGCGAACCAGAGGATCGCGATGGTGCTCAGGTCGTAGACCGTGCCGAAGGCGTTGCCCAGGTAGTCGTGCGCCAGGTAGGCCAGCGCGCGACCGCTCGCCTGGCCGCCCTCGGCGAACTCCTCCTGCGGGATCAGCACCGTGGTGGCGAAGGAACTGGTGATCAGGAACGCGCTCATGATCAGCGCGGCGGTGGTGAGCAGCTTCCGCGTGTTGCGGATGCGGCCCGTGGGCTTGCCGGGGGTGTCGCCGGGCGAGCCGTTCACCAGCGGCATGACCGAAACGCCCGTCTCGAAACCGGACAGGCCCAGCGCCAGTTTCGGGAACACGAGCAGCGCCACACCGACCATCGCCCAGACGCTGCCATGCTGGTTGAACAGCAGGTTCTGCCATTGCACGACCAGCTGCGGGCTGCGGAGCACGTGGATCAGCGAGTCGACCACGACGACCAGGTTGAGCGCCAGGTAGACCCCGGTCAGCACGACCGCGACACCGATCGCCTCGGCGAACCCGCGCAGGAAGACGGCACCGAGCAGGGCGACCAGCAGCATCGTGATCAGCATGTTCTGGTCGTGCAGGAAGTTCGGCACGTACGGGTTTTCCACCGCGTGCGCGGCGGCGTCCGCGGCGGAGAGGGTGATCGTGATGACGAAGTCGGTGGCCGCGAAGCCGAGCAGCACGAGGACGAGCAGCTTGCCCTTCCACCGGGAAAGCAGCCGCTCGAGCATGGCCAGCGAGCCCTGGCCGTGCGGGCTTTCCGCGGCCACCCTCCGGTAGATCGGCAGCGCGCCGGCCAGGGTGAGCACGACCAGCACGATCGTGGCGATCGGGGAGAGCAGACCGGCGGCGAGCGCGGCGATCCCAGGCTGGTAGCCCAGGGTGGAGAAGTAGTCGACGCCGGTCAGGCACATGACCTTCCACCAGGGATGATCGCGCTCCCTGGCCTGCTCCCGCGTACTGCCCGTGAGCTGCTGTGCCCGTTTGTGCTCGCCTTCGAGCAACCACGCCCTGAACCTGCTCGCTTCCCTGGTGGGAACAGCCACCCTTCCTCCAATCCAGCGCGTGCCTGTCCCCGTCATCTTCCCTGATGGCCCCCTTGCCGACCGCAGCCGGCAAGGGGTCGGGTCAGGCCGCCGGGGCGAGCACGACAGCGGTGTTGTTGCCGCCCATGCCGAGCGAGGACTTCAGCGTGAGCCCGTCTCCAATGGGCGTCTTTCCGCTGATCAGCTGCGGGTGACCGGGTGCCACCCGCGGGGGCGCGGGCAGGTAGCCCCGCTCGTAGGCCATCGCCGCCACCGCCAGCTCGACCCCGGCCGCCGCGCCCTGGCAGTGCCCGACGAGCGGTTTGACCGAGTAGATGCCCGTCTCGGGGGTGAAGAACTCCTCCAACATCATTGATTCGGCCCGGTCGCACTGCGCCGTTCCCGGCCCGTGCGCGTTGACATAACGGATGTCCGACCCCGACACACCCGCGTCGGCCAGGGCCTTTGTGTAGCAGGCGCGTAACTGATCCAGGTCAGGGTCGATGGAGATCACGTGATAGGCGTCCTGGGTGATGGCGCCGCCCAACGCCCGGGCGTAGGGCCGGTCGGACCGCTTGGACAGCACGAACGCGGCCGAGCCCTCGGCCATGGGGAAGCCGCGGCTGCCCTCCTGGAACGGGCGGCAGGCGGTCAGCGGATCGGCGTCGGCGACCACGACCCCCAGCCGGACCATGTGCCACAGCTGCTGCGGGTTGATCGTCAGGTCGGTGGCGATACACACCACGTCGTCCACGATCCCGGCGTCGAGCCAGGTCTTCGCGGTGATCAGGGCCGCGTTGCCGGACGCGCACATCGCGCCCACGGCGAGCGACGGCCCGTGGAAGTCGAACTCCTTCATGAACATCGACGGCGCCGTGGACGGCATCATCGACAGGTAGTCCCGAACCCGCCCGAACCGGTTGCTCGCGTAGAACTCCGCCCAGCTCAAGGTGTCGTGCAGCACTTCCCCGTGGACGACACCGACACGTGGCCCCGGCCGCCAGCCGCGCTCGAACGCGTCCAGGACCGCTTCGCGGGCGGCCGCGCGCACCGACTTGGCGAAACGGGTCGGCCCGTCGTCATCCTCGCCGCCCTCGGGCACGCGGATGACCCAGGCGAGTTCGTCACAGTCGGGCCCGTAGCCGCCTTCGAGTCTGGCCGCGTGCTTACCCGAACTGAGCCCTTCCCACAAACGGTCGCGTCCCCAACCATAGCCGGTAACCGCGCCGATTCCGCAGATTGCAATTTCCAGCGAGCCCATAACACTCGCCCCTTCCGAACTGGTACCTCTAGGATCCGTTCGGGGCCGAACGGACCTATCCCTCAAACGACCAGGTACGGAGGGTCCGTGTCCACCCTCAAACGAACGGGTTGGGTTCGGTACTTCCAGCCCACAACGGCCCCACCAGATGGTCTAATCTCGGCTAGCGAAACAATCGGCGGATCGGACGAAACATGGAGGCAAACGCCAATCGCCCCCTGCCGGTCGATCACGAACAGGTGATCGACCTGGCGCTGTCCGCCGAGCGCACCGTGGTCTGGTCCCTGGATTCCGCGAGTGGCCTGCTCGGCTGGCACGAGGGCCTGCCCGAACTACTCGGCCTGCCCGAGGACCAGGTGCACACCACGCTGACCGAAGTGATCGAGCCGCTCAGGGCGGCTACCGAAGTCTGGCAGGACCTCGACCTCGAACGGCCCTTCGAGGACCAGCACGGGCGAACCCGCTGGATCCGCTTCCAGGCCAGAACCACCGGCGGCCGGCTGCTGGGCACAGCCACCGACGTGACCGATCGGCACGACGAGCGCCGTGAGCTCGCCGACCGGTACCGGCTGCTGGTGGAACTCAGCCCGGATCTGATCGGCGTGCACCAGGACGGGCTCGTGGTCTACGCCAACCCGAGCCTGGTGCGCTTCGCCGGTGGTACCACCAGCGCCGACCTGCTGGGCAAACCCATCACGGAACTGGTGGCCGAGGAGTCGGTCCCCGGCATGCTCGATCGGATCGCCTCGCTGACCGAACCGGGTGCCAGGACCGCGCCCGCGGAGGCGCTGCTCCGCTTCGCCGACGGCGAGAAGGTGCCGATGGAGGTCGTGTCGGTACGGACGACCTGGGAAGGCAGGACGGCCTACCAGGTGATCCTGCGCGATCTCAGCGCGCAGAAGGCCGCGCAGGCGTCGCTGCACTACCAGGCCGCGCTGGTCGAGCACGTCAGTGACGCGATCATCGCCACCGACGCCGACGGCCGGGTGACCAGCTGGAATCCGGCGGCCGAGACGATCTACGGGCTGCCGGACAGCGTCGCGCTCGGGCGGTGGGTCGGCGAGTTGGTCGGTGCTCCGCTGGACCCCGGCGAGGTGCTGCGTGCCGGCGGCGTCATCGCGGCGAGCCACCGTTCGGCCGATGGTGCCGCGCTCGAAGTTCGAGTTTCGGTAGCCGAAATGAAGGACGGGTATGTGCTGGTCTGTGCCGACGAGACCGCCCGGCGCCGGGCCGAACGGCAGTACAGCACGGTCGTTGCCGCGCTCGACGAAGGCGTGCTGGTGGTCGGCCCGGACGGCATGGTGGTCTCCGCCAATCCCGCGGCCGAGCGCATCCTCGGCGTGCCGGAGTCCATGATGATGCGCTCCTCGCCTCGAGAATGGCCCCTTTACGACGAATCGGGGTACCGCTTCACACCGGCGCAGTTTCCGTCAGCGCAGGTCCGCCGGACCGGCGTCCCCCAGCTCAACCGTGTGCTGCGCGTGCTGCGACGCGACGGCCGAACGGTGTGGCTTTCGCTGTCCTGCCGCGCGATGCATCCGGAGGACATCAAGAACAGCTCGTTCGTGCTGTCGTTCAGCGACATCACCGAGCGCCTCGCGATCGGGGAACGGCTCGAGCACGACGCCACCCACGATCCGCTCACCGGACTGGCGAACCGCACACTCGTGCTCGACCGGCTCAACGCGGCGCTGGGCGACCGGACGGTCGCGGTGCTGTTCATCGACCTGGACAAGTTCAAGGTCATCAACGACTCCCTCGGGCACACGACCGGCGACCGGGTGCTGCGGATCGCGGGAGAGCGGTTGCGGCGTGCGGTCCGGATCACCGACCTGGTCGGCAGGCTCGGCGGCGACGAGTTCGTGGTGATCGCCTTCGACGTGCCGGACCCGTCGACCGTGCGCGCCCTCACCGAGCACCTGCGCGAGTCACTGACCAAGCCCATCGCGCTGGAAGGCCGCGGGCTGCACGTCGACGCGAGCATCGGCATCGTGGTCGCCGGGCCGGACGACCCGCGCACCGCCGACGATCTGGTGCGGGACGCGGACGTCGCGATGTACCAGGCGAAGACGCTCGGCCGCAGCCGCGTGGAGTTCTTCGACGTGGGGCTGCGGGAACGGGTGCAACGCCGGCTCCGGCTGGAGCAGGACCTGCGCGACGCCGTCCGCGAGGGCAGGCTGTGGGCGGCCTACCAACCGGTGGTGGACCTGCGCTCGAACCGGACGGTGGCCGTGGAGGGGTTGCTGCGCTGGACTCATCCGGTGCACGGAGCGGTGTCCCCGACCGAGTTCATCCCGCTCGCGGAGGAAAGCGATCTGATCAACCTCCTCGGCAACTACGTGCTGCGGGAGACCACCCAGGAACTGGGGGCACGGCGGGCCGCCGGGATCGAAGTGGATCTCAAGATCAACCTGTCCACCCGGCAGCTCGAAGATCCCGGGTTCGTGCCCGCCGTCGAGGAAGCGCTTATCAGGGCGGGTCTGCCGCCGAAGGCGTTGTGCCTGGAAATCACCGAAAGCGCGCTGATGCGCGATGCGACCGCGGCCGGGGAGGTGCTGTCCGCGCTGCGTGAACTCGGTGTGCGGCTTGCCATCGACGACTTCGGCACCGGCTATTCGTCATTGGCGCAGCTACAGCGGCTCACCCTGGACGCGCTCAAGATCGACCGGTCGTTCGTCACCAAGCTCGGCAGCTCCGCCGAGGCCGAGGTGATCGTGACCAGCATCATCGCGATGGCACACGCCGTCAAACTGACCGTGGTCGCCGAGGGCGTGGAGAACCGGAGTCAGCTGGAGTTGCTTCGCCGGCTCGGCTGCGACCAGGGCCAGGGCTACTACTTCGGCAAACCCCTGCCCGCGGACGAACTCTGGCCGGCCGAGCGCTGACCGTCCTCGATGGCTGCCCTGACCAGCTTTTCGAGTTGACCGCGAGTGGTTGTCCAGACCGAATCCAGCGCTTCCGGGCCGGCCACGAAACCGGTCAGCAGCACGCCGCGGATGGCCGCCAGCGCCGTGGTCATCACCGCGACACCGTCCTTTCCGGACAGGAAGTCGGGCACCACCTCGGTGAGGATCTCCTTGACCGCGGCGGTCATCTGCTTGTTCAGCCTGGAAACGTGTGAGCTGAGTTCGGCGTCGGTGCGGCTGGCCAGCCACAGTTCGACCACCGCCGTGAACGCCGGGCTGTCGTGGAGCACCCACAAACGATCCACCAGTGCCATCACCGCTTCCGCCTCCGTGGCGCGCTGCGGCGGGTCGTCGCGGAACTGCTGGGTGATGCGGCCGGTCGCGTGCTCCAACGCGGCGGCCACGAGTTCCGCCTTCGTGGCGAAGTAGTGCGCCTGCGCGCCCCTGGTCACCCCGGCACGCGTGGCGATCTGCGCCCCCGTGACGTTCGTGTAACCGTATTCGACCAGGCAGTCGACCGTCGAGTTCAGCAGGGCGGTCCGCGTGGCCGCCCGGCGCTCCGCCTGGGTGCGCCGTCTCACGCCAGCCATTAGGTCACCTTACTGTTTTCGCTTACCTGCCACGAAAGGTGCGCCGGTAATTTCCGCCTTTTCCCGAAAGCGGCGGGCGACCGGGTTCCGAAACCGGATGCAGGTCATCCGCCAGCGTGCCACTCCACCCCGGCGTGATGACGATCAGGATGTCGGCGTCGTGGCCACGATCAACGATATGCCCGCCTCCTTGCCTACTGTTCCGGGAGTGATCAGATCGCGAAGAGCGGGGCGGCGCTGACGAGAACGATCACAGCGGTCGCGAAGTGAATACCGAACACGACCGCCTTGCGGCACGACCACGGTGTCGCCCAGCGGCACCACAGGGGTCACGGACTCCTCAGGCGGCTCGTTCGTCAGGCTTCGCGGCTTGCCGCGCCTGGCCACGCACGATCCGTGGCCGGGCCCCGGCCTCGGGAAACACCCATCTCTTGAAGGCCCACCAGCGGAACACCATCGCCACCAGCGTGCCCAGAATGATTCCCGACACGTAGTCGGAGATCTCCTGGGTGACCAAGCCGACATGGGGTGTGCGCAGGTTCAGCAGATAGTGCGCGACAGCCAGGGGAACCTCGTTCAGACCCGCCGCGATCCCGCTGATCACGAAGAACAGCGCGGCCTCGTGGTGCCGCTCCCGCCCGCCCCTGGTCCGGAACGACCACTCGCGGTTGAGCACGTACGACACGACGGTAGCCACCAGCACGCCGATGGCCAGCGCGGTGATCGGCTGCCTGGTCAGCACGGTGAGCCGGAGCCCGTACGTGACCACGTTCGTCACGGCGAAGCAGATCCCGCCGACGGTCGCGAACTTCAGCAGCTCACGATGCTTGATCAGCAATGACCGCAACGGCCGCGGCAACAGCCCGAACACCGTGGAGATTCCCGCCATGCCGCTGACGCTACTCCAGCCGATCACCCCGTCAGGAACGACGCCCCTATTGGGTGGCCGGTTCTACCAGACAAAACGCCTGGTCCAGTGTAATTGGTCAGTGCGCGAAGAAAATGACGCTGGGGAGCCTTCCGTCCGAATCGATGACCACCATCTCGGCTTCGATCGCGAATCCGCTCTCGCGTAGCCAAGCACCGGGCGGCGGTGGACGTCCACCTTCATCGGATGGCCGCCGTTGCCCTGCGTCTTCAGCCGAGACGCGTCACCCAGGTGAAAGCCGAGCGGCAATGGACCTGCTCCGGGGTGGCGCCCGGGCGCGAGCATCCGGGCGCCATCCGGCACGCAACACGCGCCGGAACTGCGCGAAGACCCCGGGAATTGCGGCATCGGGGACGACCACCAGGCGAGCAGGCCGGCGACGGAGGCATCGGCAAGGTTCAGGTCCGTCGTGGAACCGACCTCGAACCGCAGGCGGGGATGTCCACGCCGGGCCACGTCGGTCATCGTGGGCGAGAGGTCGATGTCGAAGGCGTCGACGCCCAGTTCGCGCAGGTAGGCCGGGACGTGTCCTGGTTCGCAGCCCGCATCCAGCGCTGGCCCGCCGCCGACGGCACGAACGAGGTCGGCGAACAACGCCAGAACCCCACGCAGGTAGGGCTCCCCCGCGAGGGCGCCACGAAACTGGTCGGCATAGCTGACCGCGACCGTGTCGTAAGCGGTTCGATCCTCTCCAGTTCCCGCTCTACGAACAGGTTCTGCCCGCATGAGTCCGCGCCGTCCATCGTGGACCCGTCACCGTCAAGCGCCCCATGGCGTGGAAGACTGCCCGGGCTGAGCCGGTCTCGCCGCGCCGTTCCGAACCACAGTGCGCCGACCGCGGCTGGACGGCGTCCTGTCGGAGTTGCTGGGCTCTCGCCGCGTACGAACGCCGCACCTTCACTGCCTCGCAGTCAGAAGCCGGTCTTGGAGGTGCTGTGACGAAGCGCCTGCACTCACCTCGTGGGATTGGTGGTCGCGCGGAAGGCGTAACGGTAGGCGATGGGGTTGGTGCGGCGCCGTCGGGCGAAGTGGTGACGTAACGTGTCGGGACTGCCCAGGCCGCTGCGGTGGGCTATCTGGTCGATCGGAAGGTCGGTGTCTTCGAGCAACTGCTCGGCAAGTAGCAGTCGTTGTTCCAGTAGCCAGCGGTACGGGGTGATGCCGATAGCCGCTTTGAACCGGCGGGCGAACGTCCGTGGCGACATGAATGCCCGGGCGGCCAGGTCGCCAACGGTCAGGGGCTCGCCCAGGTGTTGGCGCACCCAGTCGACGAGTTCGGCCAGGTTGTGACCGTCGTCGAGAGTCGGCACAGGGGATTCCACGAACTGCGCCTGCCCGCCGGCGCGGTGCGGCGCTACCACCATGCGGCGGGCGAGGGAGTTGGCGATGGCGACCCCGTGGGCCCGGGCTCGCACGTCTCTACCGCGAGTTTCATGGTCGCTTCGGACGCACGCGGGCGCGGCGTCGGCGAGGCGCTGTGCCGATATGCGCTGGACTGGGCGCGGAGCCACGGTTACGCAAGAATGCAGTTCAACGCCGTGGTGGAGACCAACCATGCGGCGGTGAGCCTCCACAAGCGCCTCGGCTTCCAGATCGTCGGCACCGCTCCCGGCGCTTTCGACCACCCGAAGTTCGGCCGTGTGGACCTGCACGTGATGTACGTCGAGTTGTAAGGCCCGGTCCGACGGTCTCCGGGCGCCAGGCTGGACGCTGACTGGGCGCTCCATGCGCAGTGAAGACAAAAGCCTCCGGCGGTCAGGGCGCTGCCCTGGACCCGGCACCGCTTCGGAGATCAGCCGAACGGGCCAGCGTCCGGCGACCTCCTCGCGGCGCGCCCGAGAGCAGCCAGACCGCGCGGAACCGGTCAAGGGCGCTTCGCGGCCTCCGGCAGACCCTTGACCTGCGTCAAGATGGTTCCTACGAGGGTGGCCAGGGCCGGGGTCGAACCGGCGACCTTCCGCTTTTCAGCTCTCGGGAAGTCAGTTCATGATCGTTCATGACAGACGAAGCTCCAGGTCAAGAACATCCGCGTACCGTCACGACAGCAGGCGACCTGAGATGAATGAGACCCAAACTGAACCCCCGAGTCGCTGCACGCATCCTCGTTCGCGCCAAGCACGAGCGCACTGCTTACTGATTCAAAACCCCACGGTCTTGCGGTAAATTTCCTGGTCAGCAAGTGTCGTCCCCGCGCCCGCGGGGGTGGTCCGCCATGTCGGTCCTTGAGTGGAGTCAGGAAGACGTCGTCCCCGCGCCCGCGGGGGTGGTCCCGTCCGGGCCGTGCATGGACCAGCGGTGCTCACGTCGTCCCCGCGCCCGCGGGGGTGGTCCCAATCAGCATCCTGACTCCACGGGGCCGCTGCAGTCGTCCCCGCGCCCGCGGGGGTGGTCCCCAGATGAACCCGTCGTCGCCCTGGGTCCAGCAGTCGTCCCAGCGGCCCGCGGGGACTCCTTCCCTCTTTCCAGAATCGAGGCTGGCCGCATAGTCCTCCCGCGCACGCGGAGGTTGTCGCCGGACGCCTGGAGTCCGTGTTGCCGCTTTGGACCATTCGGGTGTTACTGACAGGTACATCGTTCGTTCTGCGAGCTTGCGGAGATTTTCATCGGTGGTCGCTGGTTTCATCTGTCTTCCGCAGGCGGGGCGGCGCGCGTCAGTGTTGGTTCGAGTGGTAGGAGTAGGTACCTGTGGGGAGCAGGCCGGAAGGCAGCGTGACCGGCGGAAACAGGGGGCAGCCATCACCTCCGGACTGGCGAGGGGTCTGGGGAAAAGCGGGGACGGGGGATGTTCCGCATCCGTTGATCTGCCACATGCTGGATACGGCGGCGGTCGCCGAGTTGCTGTATCCAGTCCTTCTGGGGGCGCGGTGCCGGGACGAGTTGGAGGCAGGGCTGGCGCCGCTGGGTGACGCGGCCGCGTGGGTTGCGGTGCTGTGTGGGCTGCATGACCTGGGCAAGTTCTCGCCGGCGTTCCAGTCGTTGCGTGCCGATCTCGCCATCGACCTGCTGGGTGATGCGGCCGCGGCGGACATCCGATGGGTAAGCCCGGTAAAGGGTGTAGGGCGGACGGACACGCCACACGGCTCGCTGACCGGGGTGCACCTAGAACTGATGCTGCGCTCGTGGGGTGCGACCGCGTCGGTCTCGCAGCAGTTGGCCTGGGTGTTGGGCGGTCACCACGGCTTCTTCCAGGACGCCGAGACGAGGCGCCAGGCGCGCGACGCGATCAACGGTCACGGTGAGGAGAAGTGGGCCACGTGGCGGACCGGCATGGTCGAGGAGTTTGTTCGTCTGTGGGGACTGCCGGATCCGTCGTCGTTGCCGTGGGATCGGGTGCGGATTGACCTTGCGGCGGCCGTAGGCTTGGCCGGGCTGACGACGGTCAGCGACTGGATTGCCTCGGGCAAAAAGAACTTCGGCTACGCGGGCGTGGATGTCGACCTGGTCGACTACGTGGAGACCGCCCGGAAGCTGGCGCGGAAAGCCGTGGACGAGTTGGACTGGATCCCTTGGCGCCCTGAAGAGGACTCCGGCTTTTCGGATCTGTTCAAGTCAGAGCCGCGACCGGTCCAGCGGGCTGTCGAGGTGTTGGCGAAGGATCAGGACCGTCCGTCAATCCTCGTCGTCGAGGCTCCCACGGGGGAAGGTAAGACCAAGGCCGCTCTGCAGTGGGCGACGACCCTGATCCGCCACCAGCGGCTCACCGGGCTGTACATCGGCATGCCCACGAAAGCCACCAGTAATCAAGCTCGCCACGAGGTCCAGACCTTTTTCACGAATCAGGCCGTGGACCCGAGAACGCGGTTGCTGCACAGCAGCGCCGGGGAGCACCTGGTCGACATCGGCCGGGATGAGGCTGGGGAGGACTGCGTCGCCGTCGCCTCGGACTGGCTCACTCTCAGATGGGGGCTGCTCGCTCCTATCGGTGTCGGCACTGTTGATCAGTCTTTGAAGGGCGCCATCCGCTCGCGATGGGTGTACGTCACGCTCACCGCGTTGTCAGGCAAGGTGCTGGTGATCGACGAAGTCCACGCCTACGACACGTACATGTCCACCGTGTTGGACCGTTTGCTGTGGTGGATGGGCAGGTTAGGGGTGTCGGTGGTGTTGTTGTCGGCGACGCTGCCCTCTGGCCGTCGTGAGGAGTTGGTGCGGGCGTGGTCTGCGGGCGCCAGCGGTTACAAGGTCAGCGAGGTGGCTGCGCTGCCCTCGGCAGGGGGATATCCGCGTCTGACTTGGTCTGACGGGCGAGAGCACCGGGTGCCGACAGTGCCCGAGCCCGAGGTCTCTTCACTGAACGCGAAGCGCAGAGCGCGGATCGAGTGCCTGGGGATGGACGGCGCCGCCGAGTGGGCATTGGAGCAGGTCAAGGATGGTGGCTGCGCTGTTGTAATCCATAACCTGCTACGGCGAGTCGCTGATACCAATGACCGGCTCGTCAAACTGATCAAGCTGTTGCCGCGAGACGAACGGCCAGAGCTGATCGTGCTCACCGGGCGGTTGACGGCGAAGGTCCGCAAGGAGCGGGAAAACCAGTTACGCAGGTACTTCGGTCCCCGTAGCAAGGAACGGCCGCGGGCGATCGTGATCGGTACCCAGGTGCTGGAGCAGAGCCTGGATCTGGATTTCGATGCCATGGCCAGTGACCTCGCGCCGATCGACAGCCTGATCCAGCGAATGGGCAGGTTGTGGCGGCATCGGCGGATCAACGACGGCAGTCCGCCCATCCTGGCGATTACCGGTGTGGTGGACAGCGACAAGGGCCCTCGCTTCCCACGGTATGCCGTCACGGTGTATCCGGAGATTCTGCTGCTGCGGACGTGTGCGCTGCTCCGTAATCAGCGTGAACTGACCTCGCCAGAAAACGTGTCCGAGTTCGTCGACGCCGTGTACGGCGAGGACGAGACGATCCCCTGCCCGGCGGGTTGGGAACGGCGCTGGGAGACAGCGATCGGGAAACGAGATGCTGCCCGCGCCCACGACAAATACCTGGGAACCGAGGTGTACCTGCCGCAGGCTTCGTCTCACGTCAGGCTTTCCGACTTGACCGTGAGGGCGACGAGTTCGAGTCGCACCAGGAAGGACAGTGGTCGACGGCGATGATCGACGAAAACACAACCCTTCGTTCCGCAATGGACGAGGAGGTCGTTGATGTGGTGGTCTTCCGCGGCGATCACCATGCTGCGATACCCATCGACGGCGCTTCTGTGGTCGACTTGGCCGCCCCTGGACCGCTGGCGCGCGAGGTGTGTGCGGAGTTGACCGACTCGACTGTGCGGTTGCTGGCATCCCCGGATGTGCCCAGCGAGGCCGTGGATCTCCTGCGCCAGATCCCCGTGCCTCCGACGTTTCAAGCGACTCCGTGGCTGCGTCATCACCGCCCTTTGGTACTTTGCGACGAACAATGCTCCGTGGGCGCCTTCGTGCTGACCTATGACGCCGACCTCGGCCTCTGTGTATCCGCGAAAGATGGTGACCGATGAACGCTTCGCCCGCCCCGGCGAGACCTCCCCAGGAAAAGCGCCCCACTTTCGACCTGGTCCATGATCCGTGGATCCCAGTGGATAGCGGTGACGTCAGCGTAGGCCTCGCCGATCTCCTGTTGCACGCGCACGAGTTCTACCGCATCGCGGGCGAGACACCGCCGATGACCGCCGCGCTATACCGGCTCGTGCTGGCTTTCGCCCACCGCGTCTACGGGCCCCAGGACGAGCAGGAATGGGAGAGCCTGTGGGCGGCGCACGGATTGCCCACAGACCCGTTGCGCACCTACGTCGGCAAGTTTCCGAATCACTTCGACCTGTTCCACCCGGAACGGCCGTTCTTCCAGTGTCCGGCTCTCGCGTCGTGCTCGATGTCCGGGACGGCGAAGCTGGTGCCATTCCGTGCAGCGGGTAACAACGTGACCTTGTTCGACCACACCACGGCAGCCGATCGGCCAATGCTGTCTCCTGCCGAGGCGGCCCGCTGGTTGGTGACAGTGCAAGCCTACGACACCGGGGGGACGAAGACACCGTATCGCACGGTGAAGTCCTCGGAGAGAGCCCCGTGTAACCAGTTCGGCTGTGTCCTGGTCGAGGGTGCGACGTTGAAAGAAACGTTGCTGCTGAACATGCCGACCTATGAGCCGGAGTCTGAAATGCCCATGATGACGACGGCCGACGACAGGCCGGCGTGGGAGACGAGCCCGCCGCGTGCGGAGCCCAAATCCCGAGATCCCCTGGGCTGGACTGACCTGCTGACCTGGCCCTCCCGGCGCATTCTGTTGTCCTCGCGAACCGAGGGAGGTAACACAGTGGTGGACGGGGTGATCATCACACCCGGCACCCGGCTGCGCGGCGAGTTGCGGCACGTGGAGTTGATGGCCGCCTTCCAGCGTCCGGCCAGGAAGCCTCGTAGCAAGAAGCCGCAACCGTTCTCGCCCGTGCGTCTCCGGGAGCGCCAAGGGGTGTGGCGGCACAGCCAGGAACTGCTGCTGGCGGGGGATCCCGATCGCCAGCGACCTCACACGCTCGAAGAACTGTCTGGGCGCATGGAGGAACTGATTCCCGAGCACACGGAGTTCACTCTTCGGGTGTTCGGCCAACAGCTCAAGCCCGATGGCGGTGCCATCGAGTGCTGGTTCGAGGAAGAGGTGCCTGCGCCCGTGGCTTTGCTACGGGCACAGGACAGCCGAGTCGGCCGACTCGTCGGATTCGCGGTGACACTCGCGGATGAGGCGGGCTACGCACTGAGAGATATGGTCATTACTTACCGCAAGGAATTCCAAGCCTACCGCAGGGAAGACCACGCCAAATACACACGTGACCTCGACCTCGAGTACTGGCCGAACCTGCCCCAACCATTCGGAACGTACCTTCGCGGTCTCGGGGCGGCATTGCGTTCTGACGGCCCCGAGACGCTGGTGGTTCGCGAGTGGAGCGGTGCTGTCCACCGCGTCGCACATCACGCGGCCGAACACTGGATCGAACGCTTATCGGACCGGGCCCGCGGGCTGTATGTGGCCGGCAAGGTACACGGAACCTTCGTCGGCACAGTGCAAGGGCTGATCGACCGGTTCGAGGCCGAGACCAGGCACTACGCCAAAGGAGAGGAGTCGGCGTGACCGCGCAACCAACAGAGCCCAACACGCCGCAGCAACGTCGTTGGTTGTTCGTCAACTCGATGTACCGCTATCACGATGCCTTAACAGCGGATCCCCGCCAGGCGGCCGAAGCGCGCCGGGTGCTTGCACGGTTGCGCCGTAGCTTCGCGGGTCCGCGTCAGGAAGCCGAGGCCTACGACGTGGTGTTCGAGCACGATCCGCCTGAGGCGGAGCAGGAGATATGGCTGCTCGTCGCGGGCCTGTTTGCGCTGCACCCACAACCCCGTCCCCGCAAAGACACACGGGGCTCGATCGGTACTGCGATGCGCGCGCTGTCGCAACCGCCCACCGAGTCGACCACCCGCCGGTTCCAGCAGTTGCTGGCCGTCGACCGAAATGCACTCCCACACTACCTGCGTCAATGCGTCCAAATGCTACGCACAAAGAACGTGGCCGTCGACTATGACCAGCTACTTGACGACTTGGTGGTCGTCCTCGGCCCATACAGCCGCGACGAGGAAGTCCGCCGTGTTCGGTTGCGCTGGGCTCGTGACTACCACCGGAAGCCCCGTGCGGGCCAGGACGCAACCACCAAGGTCGAATCTCCTTCCATCGCCTGACCACCGGAGAAATCACGTGATCATCGAGTTGCACATCCTGCAGTCCTTTCCCGTCAGCAACCTCAACCGAGACGACGTCGGACAACCCAAGACCGCCACCTTCGGTGGCTACATCCGGGGCCGGATCTCCAGCCAGAGCCTCAAGCGCGCCGCGCGCCAACTGTTCGACCAGCACGGACTGGACAAGTCGGAAACGGGTGTGCGCACCAAACGATTGCTGGAAAACGCCGCGGACATCCTGGTCGGCTCCGACCGCAACCGCAGCAAAGAGGATGCCCTCGGCGTGGTGGAGGCAGGCCTGTGGGCGCTGGGTTTCGGGATCAACACCAAAACCCAGCTCACCGAGTACCTGATGTTCGTCGGCCACAACGCGATCGGACTCCTCGCCGACTTCTGCGAGCGCAACTGGGACACCTTGCACAAGGTCTTAACCGAGAAGCAGAAGGCCACGGCCGCCGAAAAGGCCGACGCCGAGAAGAAGGCCGAGGAAAAAGCGAAGAAGATCAAACCAGACAAGGAAACCTTGGCTGAGGCCCGGCGCATCCTCGACGCCAGTCGTGTCGCCGACGTCGCCCTGTTCGGACGCATGATCGCGGACAACAAGTACTTCAGCGTCGATGCCGCCTCGCAGGTCGCGCACGCGATCTCCACGCACGCCGTCGCAAACGAGTTCGACTACTACACCGCCGTCGATGACCTGAAGCCGGACGCCGAGGCCGGCGCCGACATGATCGGCACGGTCGACTTCAACGCCGCCTGTTACTACCGATACGCCAACCTCGACCTCGACCAACTGTCGTCCAACCTCCACGGTGACGCCGATCTGACTGCGCGCACCGCCCGAGCGTGGCTTTACGCCTTCGTTCACGCGGTCCCCAGCGGCAAGCAGAACTCGATGGCCGCTCTCACTACGCCCCACGCCCTGCTCGGCGTTGTCCGGGAACGCGGCGCCTGGAACCTGGCCAACGCCTTCCTCACACCCGTCGCCCGCTGCAACTTCTTGACCGTCTCCACCGACAGGCTGCTGCACCACTTCACACAACTCCGCCGTTTCTACGGCGACTCCGATATTCGTTCGGTGACCGCAGCCTCGGTTGATGGAGAACTCCCACACATCGAAGCGAGCGAAGTCGCGGCAGGCATGGACGACTTCGCCAGTCGTGTCCTGGGTTCGACGAAGGCCTGATCCTTCATGCCTACGTCGTTGGCGCTCTGCTTCGACGCGCCCATGCAATCCTGGGGAGTCGACTCACGCTTCGTCGTCCGCGACACCGCGACCGAGCCGACCAAATCCGGCGTCGTCGGACTGCTTGCCGCAGCACTCGGCATCCAACGCAACGATGACGATTCGATCGCGGATCTGGCGAGGCTTCGTCTAGGGATTCGGGCCGATCGCGAAGGGATCATCGAACGCGACTACCACACCACGCAGAACGTCCCCAATACCGAAGGCAGGGGACACCGCACCGTCATCAGCAACCGCTACTACCTGGCCGATGCTCTCTTCCTCGTCGTGCTGGAAGGCGACGCCGCTCTCCTGCGCAGACTGCACGCGGCCGTTCAACGCCCGCGCTGGCCGCTGTTTTTCGGGCGAAAAGCCTTCGTGCCCGCTCGTCCGCTGGTCACCCCTGCAGGCAAGGAAAAGACCGAAGCGCCGACAGCGGTTGGGCTCGTCGAACGCTCCGTGGACGAGGTCTTACGGCAGCACCCCTGGCTGGAGATCCGCGAGGACCTTCGACGTCAGGAAGTACGAAAGCTCGACGCCGGCCAACCTACCGCGGACCTGCGCGTTCTCACCGACTGCAAGTCCTCACACACTGGTGCCGAACCACGTCGGGATCACCCGATCTCCTTTGCGCAGGGAAACCGTCGCTTCGCAACCCGCTCGGTGGTCACCAGTCATGTCCCGCTGACCACGGAGCTGATCCAATCAGGAGAGCCCACGTGTTCCTGAGCAAACTCCCGGTCAACGTGACCTCTCGCGAGTTCCGACGCGACTACGCCGACATCCACCAGATGCACCGCACCGTCATGTCGGTGTTTCCCGACGTGACCGAGGGACAGCCGGCCCGGCAGGCACACGGCGTGCTGTGGCGCCTCGACACGGCGCAACGAGGGTTCGCGCTCTACGTGCAAAGCCAGACGAAACCAGACTGGGTGCTTCTCGCAAACGGCTACCTGTCAGAACCCGCCCAAATACGTGACCTGCAGCCAGTCCTCGACGCGATCCAACCGGGCCGCAAACTTGCCTTCCGGCTGGTCGCCAACCCGACCCGCAGCATCCATCAAGAAGGCAACCCAGGCCAACGCGGGCGGGGCAAGCGGGTTCCCCACCGAAAACCTGACAAGCAAGTCGAATGGCTCGCTCGACAAGGCGAACGCCACGGCTTCGTCATCCCGATCGCCGCGAACGGGCAAGCCGACGTGGCACCGTCATCCACGCCAACCCTGCGTGGGCACAAGAACGACGCGACCTTCATCACCGTCGAACCCGTCCGCTACGACGGCCACCTCATCGTCACGGACCCTGGCACGTTCACACGGGCCCTGCTCGACGGCATCGGACGAGCAAAGGCCTTCGGCTGCGGCCTCATCACCGTCGCACCACCCATCTCACCTACACACGAGAGGTGAATACAACCGAATCAATTTCGCCGAGATGCGCTCCAAAGCACCAGGTCAGCAAGTGTCGTCCCCGCGCACGCGGGGGTGGACCGCGCGAGTACCGGAAGCTGCGGAAAGAGATCCGGTCGTCCCCGCGCACGCGGGGGTGGACCGATCGCCGTGGCGAGCTCCGGTTTACATGGGACGTCGTCCCCGCGCACGCGGGGGTGGACCCACCGCGGACTCGATGGCGTGGTCTTTCGAAGCGTCGTCCCCGCGCACGCGGGGGTGGACCTCGGCGCGGTGACGGGATGCGGGTCTCCAGCACGTCGTCCCCGCGCACGCGGGGGTGGACCTCTTTGGACAAGCGTGGCGGTTTCTTTAAGATTGTCGTCCCCGCGCACGCGGGGGTGGACCCTTCATGCGGTACTACACCCGCGAACGCGGAGCGTCGTCCCCGCGCACGCGGGGGTGGACCCAGGTGCGGGCGGCCGGAACCGGTCGGCGAGGCGTCGTCCCCGCGCACGCGGGGGTGGACCCTCCTCGAGGGACGCACCCAGCAGCGTGTCCTCGTCGTCCCCGCGCACGCGGGGGTGGACCTACGGGGCGTGATCGATCGCGGTCTGCACGATCGTCGTCCCCGCGCACGCGGGGGTGGACCGGAAGTGCGCGCGGGGTCGCTACTTGCCCGCTAGTCGTCCCCGCGCACGCGGGGGTGGACCGGTGGGCGGGTTCGCCGCGTGGTTGGACGACCCGTCGTCCCCGCGCACGCGGGGGTGGACCCCGAACGGTCAGACGATCTACCTGTCTTCGCCCGTCGTCCCCGCGCACGCGGGGGTACGGCGGCAGCAGATTGGTGTGACACCACACCCCCGTCAGCGGTGCGTTCCCATGCCGGCACATCTGGAGCGAGTTGCAGCCACGCCGCCTTCAGTTCAAGGTGATCGGCCACGGGAGCACCTCGCAGTCGGTACACGCCATGGGCAACCCGTTCGACAGCTCCCCCTCCGGCGACCGAACGCGCTAGCGTGCTCCACGCCATCCCTGTCGCTTCAGCCTGCCGACGCGTGAACAGCCCCCACTGATCCTCCGCAAGATCAGCGAGCAAACCAAGCGTCGAAGGACGGGGCATGCCTGCATTAGATAGCGATCTCGCTAGAAAATGCAGCACCAGCTACGGGAGTCGGCGTCACGAGCAGCGCTAGGAGAGACATTTGGCATCTGATCAACCGTGGCAAAACCACACGCCACTACCGAAGATCGGCATTCGCCCTGATCACGGCCCCCACAACATAACCTCACCAGCGACACTACGCGGAACAAGCGGAGTGTGGGCGAGCACTGTGCTAACGCTCCGAACCTGACAGATCATGAAAAACACGGGATCAGGGAGTGTAAGTGGCCAGGGCCGGGGTCGAACCGGCGACCTTCCGCTTTTCAGGCGCAGACGTTTCAGCAGGTCAGGCGGGGTACACGAGTGGTTCGTGCACCCCGCGTGCCCCATCAGTGCTTCACGATGATGGTCTTCGGAAGCTTGATCGCGTCGCCCCGCTCGGCCAACTTGCTCAGCTCGCCCGCCAGCTCCTTGTCCCTGCCCTCGACCGCATGGAGGTACCGCAAGGCCGCCGCAGCCGACGAGTGCCCGAGCCGCTTCTTCAGGTCCGCCAGGGTCGCCCCCGTACTCGCGGCCAGCGTCTGACCGGTGTGCCGGAGATCGTGAAACGACACCTTGACGCCAACACGATCCCGAGCACGGACGAACGCCTGGTACACCGCGTTGCCTCGCATGGGCTGACCGTCACGGCCGATGAAGAACCGCTGCGTACCCGCCCACTTCGCCATGTGCTCGACAAGGTACGGCTTCAGATGTGGAGGAAACGCGATCTCCCGCTTTCCAGCCTCGGACTTCGGGTCCTTGTCGTACTTCTTCGGACTCTCAAGAAGTTCGACGCGGTTCTTACGGATCGTGATCTCGCCGCCGACCAGGTCAACGTCTTCCGTCCGTAGCCCGCAGACCTCCCCACGGCGCAGGCCGCACCAGGCAGCCAGTAGCACGGCCGCCCGGTACCGAGGCGTGATCGCCTCGACCAGTTCGTCGATCTGCGCCGGGGTCGCGATGCTCCGCTCCTTGGACTTGTCCGACCCGGCGCCGGGTATCTGGCACGGGTTGACCTGGATGGCGCCGTCACGCTTGGCCTGGTTCATCACGGCCCGCAGGAACCGGTACGCCTGCCCAATCGACGTCTTACCACCCGTGCCCGCCGTCGCCTTGCCATACCAGCTCCGAACCACCGGCGGAGTGATCGCGATCAACGGCAACTCAAGCAGGTCTGTCATGTGCAGGCGCATGTTGCGCCGACACGTTTCCTCCCACCGGTCGCCGATATCCGGGTTGTCCCGAAGATAGGCATCGGCGTAGTTGGCGAACGTTTCCCGCCCGAGGTTGTCATCCAACCAGGCACCCCGGCTGATGTCCGCTTCGACCTTGACCAACCAGCGGTCAGCGTCCGTCTTCGTTCGAAACGTGTTCGGCGCGTACTGTCGCTTCCCGTTCGGCCCGATGAACGACGCTTGGAAGCGTCCGGACGGCAGCTTCCGCACCTTCCCGAAACGGCGACGTGGCTTCTTGCTGGCCATCACGCCGCCCTCCCGCCAGACCAGCGCACCTCAACCGGCTCGACGCGGCCGGCCTGGACGAATGTTTCCAGGTCGTCGACGGATAGGCGGACGTGTGCGCCGACCTTGTGGAAGGCGATGCGACGTTCGGCGATGAGTCGCCGGACGAAGCGAACGGACGTGTTGAGGTATTCGGCGGCTTGTTCGACGTTCAGGTAGTTCGTGTTCAACGTGTCGTTTCCCCAGGTAGTCACGCTGCTTGTGGAATTGCCGAAGTTTCTGGACCGTCGCCGGGCGGCCCAGCGGCTGCGAGTAGCGCCCGGTCGTACTCGGCCCGCCAGGTTATGCGTTCGGCGATGGCCCGCATGAGCAGATGCGCCCGGGGTGGCGCGTCGCGGTCGCCGGGTTGGAGCTTGCACCAGATCAGCCGCGCCGGGTCCTGTTCCGGTTTGACGATGCCGACCGCCGCGAGCATGTCCCGCACGAACCGTTTGCGGTCCGCCTTGTGGTCGGCGAGGGTCTTGCCGGACCACTTGCGCGACACCAGCACCCGCCGCCCCGGCAGACCGAGGGTTGTCCGGCGGTGTGCCCGTCCCTTGCAGTGCCCCGGCGTGGTGCGGGAGTTGGCTCCCTTGGGTTGGATGCCGTAGAGCAGCCAGACCGCGCACCGCGGCGAGCACGGCGTCACGGCGAGTTCGGCGTGGAGCCGGTCGTGGTGCTCCCGCTGCCGAGCCGAGGTGGCCTCGACCACCTCACCCGTGGATTTGGTCAGGTATTTGGTGAGGTAGCCGATGTGCCGCCCGGCTTCCTCGGTTCCGCCGAGGATGCCCTTGGAGTGCACCTGACGGCCGAAGGTGACCACGTGGGCAGGTTTCTCGACCTCCTCCACCGCCTGGTCCCACTCGGTGAGGGGTTGCCGGGTTTCCGGGTCCACAAAGGACTTCGAGCGTGGTTCCCAGACCGGGAGCTGGTCACCGCCGTAGACGGGCCGGTCATGGTTGGGCCACCACACTTGGTGGTAGGTGGCCGCGGTGACCTGCCGGATCACCTCGTGCGGGATCGATCCCCGCAGCGCCGTATGGAGATGCGGAGCGGCGCGTTTCTGGGGTTCGACGGTGGCGAAGTACTGGACATCCCAGCCGGCCGCTCGGCGGAGGTTCTGCCACCACCGGTCCACCAGCGCGGAGAAGTGCACCGCGTCCCGCGCGGCCCGCCGGTAGTCGTAGCTACCGGGCTCGACCGGGGTGCCGTCGTCCCGGACCCGGCCGTAGGTGTCGCAGGTGAGGGTGACGAACATCGACGGCCGGAACCGCCCCGCGTACTCCCGGCCCACGGTGGTCTTGGCGACCTTGCGCCGGGGCAGGTTCGGCGCATCCTGCCTGCGCCGCGTCGACCGCTTCGGAGTCCGCTTGTCCGGCAGGTCCGGCGAGGGCAGACGGCCCCGGACGCCGAGTTGCCGAAGTTCCTCGTCCACGCCGCGGATTTCGTCGCGGAGTTCGTCGGCCTGGCCCTCGTCCCCGTTCTCCACCGCCGCCCGGTACGCCGCCACCAGGTCCGCGCGGACGGTGACGAGCGCTTTCTGGTCTTCGGTGGGTGGTGCCGGGGTGAAGTCCGGTTCCTGGTCGAGGTGCCAGCCCTCCCGGCACTGCACCATCCGTAGCGCCTTCGCCTTCTTCGCACACGGCGCACAGACGCTTTCCACTGTGGAGCCGCAGGGCACGGCCACGTAGCGGAGTTCGCCGGTGTCGGGGTCGCCGGCCTCCATGGTGAACGGCCGGACGCACACGCCGTGTTTCTCCGCGGCCGCC
>NZ_DATELF010000060.1:0-11095 GCF_035276945.1 Amycolatopsis sp.
ACGCCAACACGATCCGCGATCGCAAAGCCAACGCCTGCGACGACTTCGCCCGCCGCGACCACCGCACCAACTGCTCACGCTCGGCGTCGGTGAGCACCAACTCCGCGCTCGGCCGTCCAGTTCTCGCCACAGCATCGATTGCAACAACTTAACTCATGAATTTAAGACGCGACACACTAGTGTCGTGTAATGGAAGTGGGTTTACACCGTCACAGGCAAGCTTCCGCTGGTCACAGCATGATCGACTGTCTGCGCCGTAAAGCTCAAACGATTACGTGACACTAGGACCGGGCGGCATGATGGGCCAGTACCCGGCCCAGTAGCCGCGCGAGCCGCTCGCGGTCACCGGCGGAGAGCGGGGCGAGCAGTTCTTCCTGGATTTGGGCCAGCCGCCGGTCGAGCCGTCGCAGGTGCCGTTTCCCGGCCGTGGTGATGGTGACGATGTTGCGCCGCCGGTCGGCCGGGTCGGGAGCGCGCTCGAGGAGTTCCCGATCGGCCAGTTCGTTGATCGTGGCGACCAGGTCGCTGGTGTGGATACCGCTTCGCTGTCCCAGCGTGGCCTGGCTGGCCGGACCGAACTCGGCGAGCGCGGCCAGCAGCCGGTAGTGGTAGCCGCGGGCGTCGAGCATCGCGAGCCCGTCGCTGACCAGCCGTCGAGCGTGCGCGGCGGACTGGGTCAGCAACCAGCTCGGCAGGTTGGTCAGCCGGGCGGGCACGGAGTGGTCGGGCGTCTCCATGACCGCAGTCTAGCAAATTTGTTGGTTCAACTAACTGGAGCGCGCTATCGTCGTTAGGAGGCCAAACGTTGGTATCGCTAACCCTACCGTGCGTTCTGACCGAATCCGCTCGGGCAACTGGCCTGGATCGTCGAAACGGTCCTAAGTGGTCGATCGGTTGACATCGTGCCGGGAAGCCGGCCCGAATTCCTCCTCGAAGCGGGCCAGGAGCGCGGTCAGGAGCGGGTTGAGTTCCGCGAGCTGCTCGCTGGTCAGCGCGCCGGAGAAGATCCGTTGCTCGTAGGAGGTCCGCTCCTTGGTCGCGGCGCTCCAGCGTTGCCGCCCTTTCCGGGTCAGCCCGACGGGGCGGCTGCGGCCGTCCGCCGAGGACACCGGTTCCGCCAGGCCGGCCCGGATGAGCCGGTCGATCCGGACGCTGACGGTGCCCGAGGTGATGCCGAGCGTTTCGGCCAGTTGCTTGGGGGTGCGCACGTAGGGTGGCCCGGAGCGGCGCAGGACCGAAAGCGCCTCCCAGTCGCCGACGCTCAGCTCATGCCGTGCGGCGGCGCGCGCGAGAACCTGTCCGAACTGCCGCGAGATCCGGCCGATGCGCTGACGCGCCGCCTCGATGCCGGGATCGACACCCTCGGGCATCTGCGCGATCCACCTGTCGAGGTCGGCGCCGACCGAGTCGCTGGAGGAAGCTGTGGCCACCGCTCGACACTCCTTGACTATCGGGGTAATTTATCTTGAGTATCAAGCTAACATGGACACGGGAGCGTCGCTCGATGGCAGCTACCACCCAGGACCAGGCCGGACGGGTCTGGCTGATCACCGGCACCAGCACCGGATTCGGCCGCGCGCTGGCCGAAGCGGTGCTCGCCCGCGGCGGGCGAGTCGTGGCGACGGCGCGCGAGGTGAGCACCGTCAAGGATCTCGCCGAACGTGCGCCGCGGCGGGTTCTCCCCGCCCGGCTGGACGTCACCGACCCGGCTTCGGTGCGGCAGGCGGTCGACGCCGCGATCGCCGAGTTCAACCAGATCGACGTCGTGGTGAACAACGCCGGACACGGCTTGATCGGCGCTTTGGAGGAACTTTCACTGGAACAGGCGCGCGCGGTACTGGAAACGAACTTGTTCGGCGTGCTGACGGTTACCCGTGCGGTGCTGCCGCATATGCGTGCCCGCCGTCAGGGGCATTTCGTGCAGATGTCGTCGGTGGGCGGGGTGGTCGGCAACCCCGGGCACGCGATCTACGCGACTTCCAAGTTCGCGCTGGAAGGGATGTCCGAAGCGCTGGCCGGCGAGGTCGCGCCCTTCGGCATCCGGGTCCTGATCGTCGAACCCGGCCCGTTCCGCACCGAATTCGCGGGGCGGTCGATGACCTTCGCCGACCCCATTCCCGATTACGCGGAAACGCCCGCGGGTGCCCTTCGCGCGCGGTTCCGCGCCCAGGACGGCAGGCAGCCGAACGATCCGGCCAGGGCGGCGGCGATCATCATCGACATGGTGAGTGCTGATCGGGCGCCGCTACGAGTGCCGCTGGGGCCGGAAGCCGTGCGCAGGATCCGGGAAAAACTCCAGCGCCAGCTCGCCGAGTTGGACCAGTGGGAGTCCACTTTGGTGGATACCCGCTACTGACTCACCCGGAGCTCCGCGGCGATGCGGCCCGCAGCGGCGATCGCCTCTTCGGCCGGTTCCGCCACCAGCGGAAGCGACACCACCGAGTCGCTTCCGGCGGCGTGCAGCCGCCGGACCTGCTCGGCACAACGGTCGAGATCGCCGGAGACGCTGAGGTGGCCACCCATTCCGGGCGTAGCCGCGCGGAGAGCGCTTCGGCCGTGGCCGAGCTTTCGATGGCGGCGATGATTTCTTCGCCGTAGGGCAGTGGCCGCAGGAGTGCCGCGTTGTCCGGTGACAGCGAGGAAGCCAGGGCGGCGCGGGCGAAGTCGTCATCCAGGGCGCACCAGCTGTAGGTGACGATCGAGTGCCGAGCCGGTGCGGTGGGGTTCGGCACGGTCTTCCTCGATGGCGGCGCGGGCGGCACGCACATACTCGGGCGCCGACGGTTCGGCGAGAATCGTCCCGTCGGCCGGCGCGCCCGACACCCGCGGGGATTTCGGCCCGCGGACACCGGTGAGCAGTGGCGGAACCACCGCGGGCGAAAATTCCAGTTCCACCTCGTCCAGCCGGACTGCCGCCCGGTCATCGAAACGTGCTCACCGGCCAGCGGACCGCGTCCAGTGTCTCGCTCAGCGCCGCCAGCGGCGACGGGGGACCGGCGCCGATCTGTGGTGCACGCCATCACGTCACGAGAGCCGGTAGCCGACGCTTCGCAACGTCGCCGATCTGTCGCATCCACGCGGGCACCCGTGCCCGAACCCGGCGATCAGCCTGCCCGGGTGGAGCCCGGCCAGTCCGGCCAGTTCCGGCCAGTTCCAGCGCCGTGATCGCCGCATTGCGGGCGAGGGTGGGCAGCGCACCGATCGAGACGGCGATTCTCTCAATCGCCGCCAGCGCCGTCGCCGCGATCGACACGGCGCCCCCGTGGAAGTGGTCTTCGACCACCCACACCTCGTCCAGACCTACCTGCGCCGCCTGCCGCACCAGTGCGGCCACCCGGGCGGCGGGCACTTCAGGATTGATCCGGACGCCGATGCGCGTTGATGCCCCCTCCTTCGCGGTCCACCGAACTCCGGACTACAGCAGATGGCCCGCCGATCGGGCAAGCCATTTACGCTCGAGGGCTCACCCGGGGAAATCCCTGAGGTTTTTGTCGGTGCCTTCGTCTAGCTTGTCAGCCAAGAAGGAGGGGAGCCGAGATGTCACCACCCGAGCCGGAAATCGCCGTAAGAGTGCGCGCACTCGTCAAGACCTACGGGTCCACCCGTGCCCTCGACGGCGTGGACCTGGAAATCCCCGCCGGCCAAGTGCTCGGCCTGCTCGGGCCGAACGGCGCCGGGAAGACCACCACCGTGCGGATCCTGACCACGCTACTGCGACCGGATTCCGGTGAGGCGTGGGTGGCCGGACACGACGTGCTCGCCGATCCCGACCCGGTCCGCCGCAGGATCGGGTTGTCCGGGCAGTACGCGGCGGTCGACGAAAACCTCACCGGCTTCGAGAACCTGTACCTGGTGGGCAGGCTCTACGGCCGGAAACGGGCCGCCGCCAAGGCCCGCGCGCGGGAACTGCTCGCCAGGTTCGGCCTCGAGGAGGCCGCCGACCGGCCCGCGAAGGGCTACTCGGGCGGAATGCGGCGCCGGCTCGACCTGGCCGGTGCGCTGGTCGCGGAGCCGACGGTGGTGGTCCTGGACGAGCCGACCACCGGACTCGATCCCGGCGGCCGGATCGACACCTGGGAGGTGATCAAGGAACTGGTCGCCGACGGCACCACGGTGCTGCTCACCACCCAGTACCTGGAGGAGGCCGACCAGCTCGCGGACAGCATCGTGGTGATCGACAAGGGAAGGGTCATCGCGCGCGGCACCGCCGACCAGTTGAAGGCCAGGGTCGGTGGCGAGCGGCTGGAACTGGTGCTCGCCTCGGCCGACGACCTGCCCGCCACGCTGCGGGTCCTGAGTGATGTGGGGACCGGTGAGCCGGCAGGTGACGCCCACACCCGCAGGGCCGAGATCCTGGTCGAGACCGGTCCGAAAGCGCTGATCGAAGCGCTGCGGAGGCTGGACGCGCAGAGCATCACGGTGCAGGATGTCGGGCTGCACCGGCCGACTCTGGACGACGTGTTCCTGTCCTTGACCGGACACGGGGCCGAATCTCGCGAGGAGCCGAAATGAACGCGATCGTCAAGGGCATCTCCGACGGCGGGGTCGTCACCTGGCGCAACCTGCTCAACGTCCGGCGCAACCCGGACTGGCTGATGGCCGCGACCCTGCAACCGATCATGTTCGTGCTGCTGTTCGCCTACGTCTTCGGCGACGCGATCGGCGGCGCGGCGGGTGGCGCGGCCTACCGGGAGTTCCTGATCGTCGGGATCTTCGCGCAGACGGTGGCCTTCAACTCGGCGTTCACCGTGATCGGGTTCGCCAGCGACCTGCAGAAGGGCATCATCGACCGGTTTCGCTCGCTGCCGATGTCGCGGGTCGCGGTGATCCTCGGCCGGACGACCTCCGACCTGATGGTGAGCGTGGTCGCGCTGGTGGTCATGTCGGTGTGCGGGCTGATCGTCGGCTGGCGCATCCGGGGCAGTTTCGGTGATGCCGTACTCGGTTATCTGGTGATCCTGCTGTTCGCCTGGGCGCTGTCCTGGGTGGGGGCCCTGATCGGCCTGGCCGCGCGCAGCGTTGAGGTGGCGCAGAGCGCGGGAATCATCTGGATGTTCCCGCTCAGTTTCATTTCCTCAGCGTTCGTACCGCTGGACAAGCTGCCCCCGTTCCTCCGGGCGATCGCGGAGTGGAACCCGTTCACCGCGGTCATCAACGCGACCAGGAACCTGTTCGGCAACAGGTTCGGCCCGCCGCCCACGGGGTGGCCGGCCGAACATGCCGCGCTGTATTCGATCCTGTGCTGCCTGGCCCTCATCGCGATCTTCGCGCCGCTGGCCACTGCCCGGTACCGCAGGGTGGCCAGCAGGTGAGCCGGGCGGGATGGTCAGCCCGCACTACCGAGGGTGCCTTTGGGCCGGCACCTCCAGCACTCGGTTCCGCTCCTGCTGTGATCCCGGTGGTGTGACGATCAGGTGCGTCACTCCGGCGTCGCGGAACCGTCGAAGTTCTGCGTCTGTGGTTCCGGACGTTTCTCGTCATCTCCGAAAAGTGCTCGCAAGCTGGTGAAATGTCTTTCGTGGTTGATCAACGATTCGCGCGGTTTTTTGCCGTTTCGTGTGGGTAAAGTGTGGTGTTGATCTTCGCTACGGGATGCGCACGACTGCCGCCATTCCAGCATGGTGTCGTAGCGTGACTGTAGACTTCTCTACATGAGTAGCCCCGAGCGTGACGAGCTGAAGCGCCTGGTGGACGAGCTGCCCGACGAGCAGGTCCCGCAGGTGCTCGCCGACGTGCGCAGGCACCTTCACCCTGTGCGGGAGCGGACGTGGCCGCCGGCCTTCTTCGGGAGCATTGAGGGAGATGGGACCCCAGTCGGTGCTCGCGCTGAGGAGCTGCTGCACGAGGGGTTCGGCCGTTAATTCGTGGTCATCTGTGACACGGGCCCCCTGGCGGCCGCCGCCATCCGCCGGGATCCCGACTACTACCGCTGCACTGAACTGTTCACGGGCCTTCACCTGGCGAACCGCCCGCTGATCATCCCCTCTCCCATCATCGCCGAGGTCGGCTACTTCCTCGCCCGCCTCGGCAGTGCCCAGATCGAAGCGGGTTTCCTTCGTTCGGTCGCGGACGGCTTGTTCGTCGCCACAGACCTGACAAGCGCCGACTACAACCGCATGGCAGACCTCGTCGAGCAATACGCAGACCTTCCCCTCGGCACGAGCGACGCGGCCGTGATCGCAGTCGCCGAGCGTCTCGACATCGACGAGGTAGCGACGCTGGACGTCCGGCACTTCACGGTGGTCCGCCCGCGGCATGTCAAGGCGTTCACGTTGCTGCCCTGAGCACTCCCCTCCATTATCCCGACACGAAGCCCAAAACGCGGCCGGTGGTGCGGTGTCAAGGCACGCTTTCCCGCCTTGACACCGTGCGGCCGACCCGTTGTCACGATTGGGCGTCGGGGTGAGGGGGCGGCCAACTCTCGGGGTTGGCCAGCACGGCCTCGGTGATCAGGTAAAGGGCTGCACTGCCAAACTGAGAGTCGACGTAGGCGGCTGTGCGACCTGGCCTAAGCCCAAGCTCGGCGAGCTGCTTCTCCGTGCGCAGGAACACGGGAGCTGCCCCGGATCGGTAGCAAGGCAGCCCGTGCGGGGTCCATTCGTACGGTCTGGCGTCCACGGCAGGGACGGTAGCGGGCAGGACCGACAATCCGCCGGTCGCGACGACGTGAGTCCGTTGGCCGGTGGCGCGGAGCGTCGCCGGGCGTCGATCGCCGTGCCCAGCTTGAGCAGGCTGACCCCGTGCGCGATCGTCACGGCCTGGAGCAGGCGGTCAGGTGGTCTGGACTCTGTGCGCTGCCAGCGGTGCCCCTTCGGCGGCCATGCTGCGCGGCGCGCCGGGCTGGAGCGGAGCGGCAAGCCGGATGTGCCGCGCTGGCCAACCGAACCAGGCCGACAAGGTGACGGGCCAGCTGCGCGCCGCCGCTGGTGGCGCGCCTTGATCCCATAGAGCCGGATTCTGCAACATTCGCAAGGCATCGCAAGGGTACCTGTTCAGCTGTCCTCGACCTGGACATCAGTGCAGGTCAACAAGTCAACCTGAGTCGTCAACAATCGAAATCCAGCAATCGAATCACGATCAAAACAGACTATTGGGAGATCTCGGTCCCGGCGACGACGGTGTCCGCGGTCCGGACAGCTCTCTACGGTCGAGCCCGCCGCGGTCGGTGGGGAGGTCGCCGGCCATCGCGTAGTTCCGGGCGAATCCGGAGCACGCCTCACACCGCTCCCGTCGCGATGATCACCACGATCGCGGTGAGCAGGGCTGTCCCGGCGGACCGGAGAACTGTCCGAGCAATGTCCCTTGTGGACACTCAGGTCTCGCTGGCGAGGCCGGTCCGCTGCTCCAGCCGTTCGATCCGGTCGAGGACGGGTCGCAGTTCCCGCTGGATCGCCGTGGTGATCACGGTCGCCGCGTCCGCGGGGGTTGCGCTGCCCGCCTGCGCGCGGAGGTGGGCGTAGCCGGTGAGCGCGGCCACGACCGTGCGACGGGTGGAGCGCAGGTCGACACCCAGTTCGCGCAGGACCTGCCCGGCCGTGCCGTCGGGTTCGCTGATCAGGCCGAGCAGGAGGTGTTCGCAGCCGACATAGTTGTGCCCCAGTGCGATCGCCTCGGTCACCGTCAGCTCCAAGGCGTTGGCCGCCGGGCCGCTGAACTGCGTTGCCTGCGGGTTGTCAGCCCGGGCGGGCAACGCGTCGGCGAGCGCTTTTTCCACGTGGCCGGGGTCCGTTTCGCCGGCGCGCAGGACCTGCACGGCCAGGTTGGTCCCCTCCACGAGGATTCCGTGCAGCAGGTGTTCGGTGCCGACGGTGGAGGCGCCGTCCGCCCGCGCCCGCTCGACGGCCAGCTTGATCACGGCCCGTGTTCGCTCGGTGAACTGGGACAGCTGGGCCGTCGGATCGTCGACCTCCAGGTCGCCCAACACGGTCGCGCGGATCGTGGTCACCCGCCGCACCGACTGCTCCAGTGCCCGCTGGCAGATCGCGGACACCGGGACACCCGTTGCCTTGACGCGTTCCGCCAGGTCGTCAGGCAAATACACGTTGATCTTCGGCATGGCAACCTTCCCTTCGTGGTTCATGTAACCCTATATATAACCCTAGTGGGGTCATGGAAGGAAGCTGAACCAGGTGTCGAGCGCGATGGTCCGAGCCTCGCGGTCACCCGAGGCCCAAGCCACGACGCCGATCGGGGCGAAACAGGAGCGGGTCGGTGTTCGTCACGGGAACGCCGTCAACGCGACCGGTTGCGCACGCCGCGAGGTCCCGTGTTCGAGGTACCCGGGCGAGGTGTGCCCGGGTAGTGCCGCCCGACGACGCGGACTGCGCCCGGGTGTTGCGCAGCACCGTTTCGTCTGCGGGATGGGGTCTCGCTGCACGGATCGGCGACGTGGACATGCCACTGGCGGGCGAGTTGATGCTCCGCGGTAGGTCTCGCCGCGCGTGACACATCACCGCCACCGGGGTGCTGGGCGGGATCTGGTCGGTGCCGGGCGCGTTCGCCCTCGGCACCGCGGGCCCTGCTGCACGGCATCTCCGTCCCGCACAGCCTGCCGGTGCTGGCGGTGACCGCCGATCTCGATCTTGTATGACGCGGGCTTTCTTGGTTGTCTCAAGGAAATGCCATCATGATCGGTCTCAAACTCGTGGCATTTCCTCGGCTGTCTGCTCAGGGGCCGCCAGCGCCGGCTCCTGAGCGATGCTTGGTCGGTGCCATTGGTGTGGGTGACCGGCAACTCAGGGGTCGGCAAGTCAACGGTCTGCGTACTCTTGAAGAGCCTGGGAGAGCTGGCGGTGGATGCCGACTGGGAGGGCTACAACCACTGGGTCGATCGGATGAGCGGACAGGTTGTTGTTGATCCTCCCTATCCGGTGCCAGCCGGCTGGCTTGATCGCTTCGCGTGGCGGATCAGCCGCGCTGAGGTCGAGGCCCTTGCGGCGAGGATGCACGACAAGATCGCGTTCCTGTGTGGAACTGTCGAGAACGAGGTAGACGTGTGGAATCTCTTCGACCTCGTGGTCTGCGTGGTGGTTGACAACGAGACACTCCGGGACCGTCTCCTGACCCGCACGACAAATGCCTTCGGCAAGCAGCCGGAGGAGCTGACGGCGGCACTCGAACACAATGACGGTGTCGAGTCCACCTACCGACGCTTCGGCGCGACGATCATCGACGGCAGACGGCCTCTGGCGGAGGTGGCTGACGCGATCCTGGCTGCCGCCGGGTGTATACCTCGACGGGCGGTCGCGGATGGCACTCGGTGACCAGGGCTGGCACCGGTTCCCACTGAGGTTGGCACTTTCCGCAGGCACCGGGCGGGATCGCGTTGAACGGCCGGTCTGCGGACGTTCGGCTGATCTCGAAGCGCTCGCGGGGTTGGTGGACACCGAAAATGGTTCGGCGGGGCCACGGCCGGGCTGCTAGCGTGTCAGAGACCGTGACACCGCCCGAGGAGGTGAGACCCATGAACGCTGTACGCACGTGGGTGCTCCCTCGCTTCGTCACGGTTGGGCGATCGATGTAGGTGTCGCCGGGAGCGCCTCGACAACAAGGCACTTCCGAAAGGCGACATCCTATGGATTCTGCGCATTCCGCCGAGGGGACACCACCAGGCGTGCCCGCGGTAGCGATCACGCGGGTCGCGGAGCGGCAATGGCACGCTGTGGAGGACGGCCGGGTGGTCGGCCGCGGCGACGCATCGCCCAGGCCCGACGGGCGGATCTTCCTCAGCATCGACTCGTGGCACGGCGCGGTCTTCGACCAACTCGCCGATGCGATGCTGGCCGCTCTGCCAACGCCGCTGTACACAGTGGTCGACGAAGCTGACCTCGAACTGACATCCAGTTGGGCGCGAGCCGACTTCACGACCCGGCGCCGCGAGTGGGAGTATCTCGTGTCCACGGACCCACGGGTCACGGGACTCGACTCGGTGCCACCGCCGTCGGGCGTGACGATCGTGCCCGTCGGCGCGGCGCAGAAGGGCCCGCTGCGCGAGGTGTACAACACGATTCGCGCCGAAGTCGAAGCCGCCGTCGGCTGGGAGTCGATGCCGGTAGAGGTGATCCACCGCTCGGTCGGGGCTGCCCCGCATGACCCGTCGAGGTATGCGGTGGCGGCAGAGTCCGGTCGGTACGTGGGACTGGTCCGAGTGACGGCGCGGCGCCGGCACGCACGGATCGGGCTGATCGCGGTCCAGGCCGACCTGCGCCGCCGCGGTATCGCGCGGGCGCTGCTGGCCCACATGCTGGGTTCGCTGCACCACAGCGGGATCGAAACGGCATCGGCCGAGGTGGACGAATCCAACGGGGCGGCCATGGCGCTGTTCGAGGGTATCGGCGCCCGGCGCGCGAGCAGCAACCTGGAGTTGGTGTTCCGCTGACGCCTGACCACATCACCGCGCGAGGAAGCACGCGTGGCACAGGCCGATCTGATGAGCAGGCGCGTCGTTCACGATCGCGTCAACGGGATTCGTTTCCTCACCGATCTCACCGTCACCGACCGGAGGAGCGCGAGAACATGACGAAAACAGCAGGGGGTATCGAAGTCGAGGGCACCGTCGTCGAGTGTCTGCCCAATGCCAGCTTCAGGGTGGAGCTCGAGAACGGGCACAAGGTGCTCGCACACATCAGCGGGAAGATACGGAAGAACTACATCAAGATCGTGCTGCTCGACCGGGTACTCGTGGAGCTCAGCCCGTACGACCTCACTCGCGGCCGGATCCTGTTCCGCTACCGGACCTAGTCGTGGGCCGGCACGCGCCGGAAGAGGACAAGCACGTCTCCGACCTGGCTCGGAGACGTGCTTGATGTAGGAGCCAAGACCAGAGCCGAGAACCCGGACCGGTTCGGCAGGTCACCGGCCTGATGCGACGGCGGTGCCGGCGGCGGACTTCCAGTCGGCCGCCGACACCGCCGTCTCGGTTTTCGTCGGAGTGCCAACAGTGTGAGATTCGGCCAAGTGTCAACGCAGTTGATCGAGAACCTGTCACCTTCAGTGAGAACAGACAATGACGGCGAGTCTCACGCCGATGACACAAGTGCCAACCAGATGCCAAGATCATTGAGAACAAGCCATCAAATTCGAGGCCCTACATCCG
>NZ_DATELF010000061.1:0-12624 GCF_035276945.1 Amycolatopsis sp.
GGCGGCCGCGGAGAAACACGGCGTGTGCGTCCGGCCGTTCACCATGGAGGCCGGCGACCCCGACACCGGCGAACTCCGCTACGTGGCCGTGCCCTGCGGCTCCACAGTGGAAAGCGTCTGTGCGCCGTGTGCGAAGAAGGCCAAGGCGCTACGGATGGTGCAGTGCCGGGAGGGCTGGCACCTCGACCAGGAACCGGACTTCACCCCGACACCACCCACCGAGGACCAAACCGCGCTCGTCACCTTCCGGGCCGATCTGGTGGCGGCCTACCGGGCGGCGGTCGATTACGGGGACCAGGGCCAGGCCGACGAACTCCGCGACGAGATCCGGGGCGTGGACGAAGAACTTCGGCAACTTGGCGTGCGGGGGCGGCTGCCCTCGCCGGACCTGCCGGACAAGCGGACTCCGAAGCGGTCGACGCGGCGGCGGCAGGACGCGCCGAACCTGCCCCGACGCAAGGTCGCCAAGACCACCGTGGGCCGCGAGTACGCCGGGAGGTTCCGGCCGTCGATGTTCGTCACGCTCACCTGCGACACCTACGGCCGGGTCCGGGACGACGGCACCCCGGTCGAGCCCGGTAGCTACGACTACCGGCGGGCAGCGCGGGACGCGGTGCACTTCTCCGCGCTGGTGGATCGGTGGTGGCAGAACCTGCGCCGGGTCGTCGGCTGGGATGTGCAGTACTTCGCCACCGTCGAACCCCAGAAACGCGCCGCGCCGCACCTGCACACGGCGCTGCGGGGTGCCATCCCGCATGAGGTGATCCGGCAGGTCACGGCGGCGACCTATCACCAAGTGTGGTGGCCGAACCATGACCGGCTCGTCTATCACGGTGACCGGCTGCCCGTCTGGGAACCACGCTCGAAGTCCTTTGTGGACCCCGAAACGCGGGAACCCCTGAGTGAGTGGGACCAGGCGGCGGAGGAGGTCGAGGAACCGGCGCACGTGGTCACCTTCGGGCGACAGGTCCACTCCAAGGGCATCCTTGGCGGCACCGAGGAAGCCGGGCGGCACATCGGCTACCTGACCAAATACCTCACCAAGTCCACGGGGGAGGTGGTCGAGGCCACCTCGGTGCAGCAGCGGGAGCACCACGACCGGCTCCACGCCGAGCTGACGGTGACGCCGTGCTCGCCGCGGTGCGCGGTCTGGCTGCTCTACGGCATCCAACCCAAGGGAGCCAACTCCCGCACCACGCCGGGGCACTGCAAGGGACGGGCACACCGCCGAACAACCCTCGGTCTACCGGGGCGGCGGGTGCTGGTGTCACGCAAGTGGTCCGGCAAGACCCTCGCCGACCACAAGGCAGACCGCAAACGGTTCGTGCGGGACATGCTCGCGGCGGTCGGCATCGTCAAACCGGAACAGGACCCGGCACGGCTGATCTGGCGCAAGCTCCAACCCGGCGACCGCGACGCACCACCCCGCGCCCACCTGCTCATGCGGGCCATCGCCGAACGCATCGCCTGGCGGGCCGAGTACGACCGGGCACTACTCGCAGCCGCTGGGCCGCCCGGCGACGGTCCAGAAACTTCGGCAATTCCACAAGCAGCGTGACTACCTGGGGAAACGACACGTTGAACACGAACTACCTGAACGTCGAACAAGCCGCCGAATACCTCAACACCTCCGTCCGCTTCGTCCGGCGACTCATCGCCGAACGTCGCATCGCCTTCCACAAGGTCGGCGCACACGTCCGCCTATCCGTCGACGACCTGGAGGCATTCGTCCAGGCCGGCCGCGTCGAACCAATCACCCGCACTGCCGTGATCCGCGATCTGAAGGGGGCTGCCTGATGCCGAACAAGAAGGGACGTCGCGGGTTCGGGAACGTGCGTCAACGGGAGTCGGGAAAGTGGCAGGCACGCTACCCCGGTCCGGATGGGCGGATGCGGAGCGCACCGCAAATGTTCGACAGCAAGCGAGCCGCCGAGCGGTGGCTGTCGCTCACGGAGACGCAGATCATGAAGGGTGAGTGGACTGATCCTGAGCGGGCCAAGGTTCCGCTCGGTCATTACGCCGAGCAGTGGATTACTCAGCGACCGGGCCTGCGTCCGCGCACGGTCGAGCTGTACCGCTGGCTACTGCGTAAGCACATCGAGCCGTACATCGGCGGGGTGGAGCTGGGCAAGCTGTCCACCGCGATTGTTCGGCAATGGCGTTCGGATCGGCTGGCGGCCGGGGTGTCCGAGTCGGTGACGGCCAAGGCGTACCGGCTGCTGCGGGGTGTCCTGAGCACGGCCGTGGACGAAGACAAGATTCTCCCGCGTAACCCGTGCCGTGTCCGCGGGGCTGATCGTGAACACCCGGACGCGCGGCCGGTACTGACTGTGGCCCAGGTGTTCGAACTGGCGGACAGGCTGCCGAACAGGTTCCGCGCCCTGGTCCTGCTCGCCGCGTTCACCTCGCTGCGGTGGGGCGAGGTGACGGCCCTGCGCCGGTGTGACATCGGGGAGGATGCGAGTTGGATTCGGATCTCTCAGGCGCTCGTCGAAGTCCCCGGACGCGGGCTGATCGTCGGGCCGCCGAAGTCGCGGGCCGGGGTTCGTGAGCTGATCGTCCCTGCGGCGATCAGGCCGGAAGTGGTCAAGCACCTGACGACCTACGTCAAGCCTGACCAGCTCGCCCTGCTGTTCACCGGTGAGCGGAACGGGAACGCGCTGCGTCGGCCGAACTTCAATCAGCGGGTGAGGTGGACGAAGGTCGTCGCGGACATGGGCCTGAAGGGTCTGCACTTCCACGACCTGAGGCACGCCGGGAACATCTGGGCGTCCAAGGCGGGCACGTCCACGAAAGACCTGATGGCGCGCATGGGTCACGACGATGTGCGGGCAGCGTTGATCTACCAGCGGGCGACCAGCGAGGCAGACGAACGGATCGCCGACCGGCTGTCCGATCTCGTCGACAAGCACCGGAAGCGCAGTAAGCCCGAAGACGAAGACCCGGACGACGGGGCGAGCGGCGTGCTGGTCCCCACGACGTAATGGCCCGTTAATGGCCCAAGCGACGGAATAACCGGCCAAAACGAAACCCCCGGGTCCACAGTAGACCCCGTTTGACCTGAGGCTTTCGAGAAAGAGCGGATGACGGGAATCGAACCCGCGTTCTCAGCTTGGGAAGCTGATGTTCTACCATTGAACTACATCCGCAGCGGTACCAGAGCATACACGGTGGGCCGTCTCCTTCAGTCAAGACCCTCTTCCTTGACACCTCGGCGGCGAGTGACAACGATCGTTGTCATGGACGAGCGGCTGCCTGACCCGGAGTTGCTGCGCCAGGGCGGGCTCCGGCTGGCCTCACGAGTGTTCATCCGGAGCGACATCCGCGGCACCGCCGAGCAGGTGCGCCGGTTCCGCGAGTTCGCGCAGGTCACGGACCCGCTCGCGGACCCTGTGGTGGCTGTGTTCGGGGAGCGGCCGGAGGTTCGGCGACTGTTCGAGACGGCGCTCTATGAGGGTATCGACGCGGTCGAGAACGCGCCGGTGGAGCTGGAAAACCTCTTTCGCGAGGTCGAGGCGACACCGTACTGGTTGGACTACGACCGGCTCGAGCGTGGCGCGAAGGCGATCACGCGCACCGGGATTCTCGGCCTGTTTCCGCTCGGCGACATGTCCTTGATGGGCGGGTATCTCGCGTCCCGCGCGACGAAGACCCTGGTCGCGACCGGGGAGATCGAAGACCTCGCGAGTCGCAGGCTGATCGAGACCGCGGCGTGGTGGATCGACGTCACCACGCCGGGCAACCTGCGCCGCGGCGAAACCGGGTATGCCTCGGCACTGCGGGTGCGGCTGGTGCACGCGCACGTCAGGGCGGCGATGCGGCGTCGCCGGGACTGGGATTACGAAGCCTGGGATGAGCCGGTCAACCAGGTACAGATGGTCGGCACCCTCCTGCTCTTCTCGCTCGTCTTCGTCTTCGGCACCCAACTGCTCGGCATCCGCTACAGCGAGCGCGAGCGCGCCGACATCCTGCATCTGTGGCGGTATGTCGGCTGGCTGATCGGTGTCGACGAGCAACTCCTGCCCGCCGGCGAGGAAGACGCCTGGCGCCTGTTCTGGCTCCTGACCGTGACTGAGTTCATCCCCGACGAGGACTCGAAACGGCTCGCGCGTGCCCTCGTGCGTTCGCACGGTCAAGTCGGCGACGGATTGCTCGGCAAGATCGTGTCCCAGCTGTCGGTCCGCGTGCATTCGTCCATCAGCAGGCTGGTGCTCGGCAAGAAGAACGCCGACTTTTTGGAAATCCCCAACGACCCGCTCACCCAGGCCGCCGTGCTCACGACGGCGGCGATGAACTTCGCCGCCGAGACCGCGCGCAGGCACATCCCGGGAGCCACGGTAGTGCGGGAGTTCATCGGCGGCCTGGAACGCCGCCAGTATGTCGGCAGGTTGGCGAAGATCTTCCAGCTCGACCGCACCTACGCTCGGCATATGCGGGCGGCCTGACCGCCAAAGCCGAACTCAGCGTCTTGTGAGGGGGGACTCGCGGGTCGGGAGCGGGCAACTCGCCGTAGGGTGGGGCCGTGCTGCTCAGTGACCGCGACCTGCGCAAGGAAGTCGAAGCCGGCCGGCTCGGCATCGACCCGTTCGACGCCGCCATGCTGCAACCGTCCAGCATCGACGTGCGGCTGGACCGCTTCTTCCGGGTCTTCGACAACAGCAAGTACACCCACATCGACCCCGCCATCCAGCAGGACGAGCTGACCTCGCTGGTGGAGAAGGAGGGCGAAGACCCGTTCGTCCTGCACCCCGGCGAGTTCGTGCTGGGTTCGACGTTCGAGCTGGTCAGCTTGCCCGACGACCTCGCGGGCCGGCTGGAGGGCAAGTCGTCTCTGGGCCGTCTGGGGTTGTTGACGCACTCGACGGCGGGCTTCATCGACCCGGGATTCACCGGGCACATCACGCTCGAGCTGTCCAACGTGGCGAACCTGCCGATCACGCTGTGGCCGGGGATGAAGATCGGCCAGCTCTGCCTCTTCCGGCTCACCAGTGCCGCCGAGCACCCGTACGGCTCGGTGCAGGCCGGTTCCCGCTACCAGGGGCAACGCGGACCCACACCGAGCCGTGCCTACCAGAACTTCCACCGCGTGGACACCTGGCGCTAGACCCCGACCGGCTGCGACCACTCGATGTGGTGGTCGAACATCCAGCTCATCGCGCCGGCATCGGTGTTCTTCAAGCCCCTGCTGACGAAGAAGTCGCGCACATGGCGCATGATCGGACCGGCGATCTTGCCGTCCCCGTTGTGTTTTCCGGTTCTCACCACGGTCTCGACCCGCTCCCGGCGGGCCTTCTCGTAACGCCTGAACGCCTCGTCGATCCCTGCGTCACGCAGGCACATCGCCAGCGTGACAGCGTCCTCGATCGCCATTGAGGCGCCCTGCCCCGAAGACGGCGAGGTCGCGTGGGCCGCATCACCGATGATGATCATGCGGTTGTAGTGCCAGATGGGCACACTCGGGAAGTCGTAGGTCGCCCACGGCCGGAAGATCACCGGAGTGGCCGCGATGAGCTCGGCCGCCAGGCTTCGATCGGCTCGGGCGCGCTGGATCAGCTCGGCACGCCACTGCTCGTCGCTGACCGCCGCCAGGTCGGCCGGTGTCGGCTCGGTCTTCCGCGGCGGGTTGGCGAACCACATCACCTTCCCGTCCGGCCGGCGGACGTAGGCGAAGAACTGCCGGTTGCCGAAGATCATGTGCCACGCGCCCACCCGATCGTCGACCTGGACGCCTTCGGCGACTCCGCCCGTGTTCAGCAACGGGATGTACCGTGCCGCGGGTGCCTGCGGATCGATGAGTTCCCGCACGCGTGACCGCAGCCCGTCGGCACCGATGAGCAGGTCCCCCTCGGCAAAGGTTCCGTCCGCGAACCGGGCCCGGACACCTGTCGCGTCCACGAGCCGTTTGCCGTACTCGACGCGGAGGCCCCGCCGCACGGCCTCGTCCCGCAACGCTAGGTAGAGATCCGACCGGACCACGGTGTGGGCCGGCATCTCGATTTGCCCCAGCCGCCTGCCGTCGCCGTTGTACAGGGCCATACCCGGCGTCGGAACGCCGACCTCGCGCACGAGGTCCTTCAGGCCGATCGCGTCCAGCGCGTCCAGCCCGTTCTTGGCCAGCGTGAGAAACGCCCCGACGCCGTCGGCGGACCGGTTGTAGGACTCGTAGACGACCGGCTCCAAACCGGCCTGGTCCAGCGCGATAGCCGCCACCGTACCCGCGATACCCCCGCCGATGATCAACGCGCGTGTCATGTTAGTCCTTTCCTTCGAATATCTCGACAAGTAATTCGTTCTACCGAACTAAATAATGGAGTAGACTGGGGGACGTGTCAAGCGAGCGCGAGAAGTTGATCGGCGAAGTCCTGATGGCCTGCCGAGAGATGTCCACCGAGACAGTGATGTTCCACGCGGCGATCGCCGACAAGCGCGGCCTGTCCGCCACCGAGTCGAAGGCGACGGACTACCTGGCCCGCTTCGGCCCGCTGACGCCGAAGGACCTGGTCAAACACTCGGGACTGGCACCGGCTTCGGTCACCGCGCTCATCGACCGCCTGGAGCGCAAGGGACTGGTCCGCCGCAAACCGCACCCCGAAGACCGGCGCAAGGTACTGATCGAACTGGACCAGCCGGACGACGCGAGCCCGTGGGAGTACCTGATCGAACAGATGCTGCGGTTCCTCGACCGCTACAGCGACGAGCAGCTTCGGCTCATCGTCGAGTTCACGCGCGCCGGCTCGGAGATCACGCACCGAGCCACAAAACGGCTGACTGGCAACTGATTCAGGCCGTCAGCGCGTGTTCGAGGATGGCCTTCGTGTCGACACCCGTGGGCAGCGTGCCCAGGGCGATGCCCCAGTCGCCGCCGAACCGGGAGGCGCAGAACGCGTCCGCGACCGCGTGCGGGGCATGACGCACCAGCAGCGCGCCCTGCAACACCAGCGCCATCGTCTCGACCAGGCGTCGCGCCCGGAACTGAATGTCGTCCAAAGAGGACAGTTCGGTGCGGAGCCGCGCCACCGCGCCGTCGAGCCGATCGTCGGCCCCGGCCGCCAAGCCGATCTCGGCGAAGAACGCGGCAACCGACTCGGGCTGCTTGCTCATGGCGCGCAGGGCATCCAGCGCCACCACGTTGCCGGAACCCTCCCAAACGGACAGCAGGGGCGCCTCGCGGTAGAGCCGGGGCATACCCGAGTCCTCGACATAACCGTTGCCGCCCAGGCATTCCAGCGCTTCGGCGGCGTGCACCGGTCCGCGCTTGCACACCCAGTACTTGGTCGCCGCGAGCGCGAGGCGGCGGAACGCCTGCTGGGACGGGTCCCCGGCCGCGCCCGCGAGCCGCATCGCGACGGTGGTGGCGGCCTCCGACTCGACCACGAGATCGGCCAGCACGTTCGCCATCGCGGGCTGGTCGACGAGGTACGCGCCGAACGCGCGGCGATGCGAGGCGTGGTGCACGGCCTGCACAACCCCTTGCCGCATCAGGGAAGTGGAGCCGAGCACGCAGTCCAGCCGGGTGTTGTTGACCATCTCGATGATGGTCGGCACGCCTCGGCCCTCTTCGCCGATCAGCCAGCCGACGGCTCCGTCGTACTCGATCTCCGAGGATGCGTTGGACTTGTTGCCGAGCTTGTCCTTGAGGCGCTGCAAGAAGATCCGGTTCCGGGAGCCGTCAGGCAGCACACGCGGCAGCAGGAAGCACGAGAGCCCGCCAGGAGCTTGCGCCAGCGTCAGGAACAAATCCGACATCGGCGCCGACGTGAACCACTTGTGGCCCGTCAGCAGGTAACCGTCGCCGGAAGGCGTCGCCGTGGTGGTGTTGGCGCGCACGTCCGAACCACCCTGCTTCTCGGTCATCGACATGCCCGCGATGAGTCCGCGCTTGGTGGTCGGCAGGCGTAGCCCGAAGTCGTACTCGGTGGACGCGAGCAGCGGCTCGTACACGGCGGCGAGCTCGGGATTGTGCCGCAAGGCGGGCACCGCGGCGTAGGTCATGGAAATGGGGCACACATGGCCGGGTTCCGCCTGATTCCAGACCAGCACCTTCGCCGCGCGCGCCACGTGCGCGCCAGGCCGGTCCTGCCGCCACGGTGACGCGTGCAGGCCGTGGCTGACCGCGACGTTCATCAGGTCGTGCCAATGCGGGTGGAACTCGACCTCGTCGACGCGGTGGCCGTACCGGTCATGGGTGCGCAGCTTGGGCGGGTTTTCGTTGGCCAGGCGGCCCCATTCCTGACCCTGCTCGCTCCCGGCGAGCCTGCCGAGCTCGTGCAGTTCCTCCTCCGCCCACCCGGCGCCCTCCCGCCGGAGGCCCTCCAGGAGCGCCGGATCGTCGGCCACGTCGTGGACGAGTGGCGGAACCTGGTTGGTCACTTCATGGGTGTCAGGCATGTCCGCTCCCGTCCTTCCCGCGACTTGGCGCGCTCACTGGTCACCTCGCGCGCCGCGGCTCATCACCCAAGGCGCGAAGGATGAACGGCCGCAGCTCCGCGGCGGTGTCGTTGCTGGTCAGTGGTCCGACGAGCATTTCCGACACGGCGCCGACCATCGCGGCGGCCGTGAACTCGGCGTCCTGCGTGGGCAACTGCCCCGACCGGACGCCTTCGGCGATGTGCTCGGCCGCCACGTCACGAAAGACGCGGCGAAAGACGATGCGCTCGGCCTCGACCTCGGCGTCGACAGGCTCGGCGAGCAGCGCGTAGGCCCTCCGCGGCGCTTTCAGCGCTCGCTTGGCGAAGGTTTCGAAGATGGTGGCGACCCGTTCGGCCGGCTTGCCGGGGCGCCGCGCGGCTTCGCGCACGGCCGCCACCTCGCGGCTCACCAGGCCGCGGAACAGCTCGACGACCAGTTCGGCCTTGCCGGGAAAATGCCGGTAGACGCTGCCGGTCGCGACGCCCGCCTGTTCGGCGACCGCCGCGACCGAGCAGCCCGCGTAGCCTCGTTCCGCCAGCAACTCGGCGGCGGCGTCGAGGATCTTGGCGCGCTGGGCGTCCAGCCGCGCCTGGACCTGCGGGGTACGCCTGTACGGCACTCAACAAGTGAAGCACTGATTCACTGCTTCAGTCAACGGCGCGGTGCCGGTAGCCGGCCCTGGTGAGATCGGTGATCCGCTTGGCGGAGTCCTGCCAGGTGATGGTGGTCGGCTCGAGGGTCAGCACCGCCACGATCTTCCGGTTGCACGGGCCCACGGTGCCGGTCGTGTGCATCGCGCGGCTGGTCAGATCGATGCTCTGCGCCGAAAGGCCCCCGGATGTGTCGTCTCCGCTCGATGCCAGTGTGAGCGCCCTCTTGGCCTCGGGCGAGGCCAGCACGCGGAGGGTGGCCGCGTTCTCCGTGCACTCCTCACCGGGAGCCGGGGCAGCACCGAAACCGGACCAGCCCTGCTTGACTCCGTGCGGCAGGTACGGCAACGCGCCCGGAATGCCAAAGGACTGGTCGAAGCCCGTCCGAGCCGCACTGGTCAGGATCGCGGCGAGGCGCCTGAAATTCCCTGTGCGAAACCCCAGTATCAGCGCTCAAAGAACCTTGGCGGGGGTCACACCAGCGGTTTGCCGTACCGGGCCAATACGGCGGCACGGAGATCGGGATCGGTGCGTGGAACCGGTTCGATGAACACCTCGGTGACATCGCCGCATTCGCGCGCGAGTGCCCCGGCCAGGCGCACGCAGGCCCGCTCGACGTGCGCCGCGCCGAGCGAGTCGTCGAAGTCCACCCGCGCGCAGACCAGGAGCTGATCGGTGCCCAGGAACATCGTCTGCAGATCCACCACGGCCTCGATCTCCGGCGCGGCCGCCAGTAGGTTGTGGATGCCGCGCACCACGGCCGGGTCGGCCTGCATCCCGATCAGCAGCCGCAGGTTGGTGCGGCCCAGGATGTAGGCGACGAACGCGAGCAGCACCCCGATCGCGATCGAGGCCGCCCCGTCCCAGATCACCGAGCCGGTCAGCTGGTGCAGTCCCAGTCCGGCGAAAGCGAGCAGGAGCCCGAGCAGCGCCGCGGAGTCCTCCAGGAACACCGTCTTCGGCGCGGGGTCGTCGACGAACTTCAGGTACTCGAGCAGGGACTTGTGCTGCTCGGCCGCCTCGCGCCGGACCTGCCGGTGCGCCTGGACCCAGGACACCGACTCCATCGCGAAGGCCAGCGCCAGCACGATGTAGCCGACGATCGAGTTGGTCTGCTCGACCGGCCCCCCGAAAACCGTGGAAAAACCCTCGTAGAAGGCGAACATCGCGCCCGAGGCGAAGATCGACACGGCAGCCAGCAGAGACCAGAAGTAACGCTCCTTCCCGTAACCGAACGGATGGAGGCGATCCGCGGGCCGGGCGGATCGGCGCAGTGCGGTGAGCAGCAGGACCTCGGTGAAGGTGTCGGCCACCGAATGCGCGGCCTCGGAAAGCAGCGCGCCGGAGCCGGTGATGATCCCGGCGATCGCCTTCATGATCGCGATGGCCAGGTTGACCGCGCCCGCGAGCACGACGGTCAACGTGCTCTCGCCCTTTTCCTCGGCCACCTGATGATCGTAAGCGTTTACCTAGAGACGTTGCAGTCCGTCAAGCACCCGCCGCAGCAGGGCCATCGGTGGCCGTCCCTCGGCGGTGCGCTCGGTGCCGTGGATGTGCAGCAGGCCGAGTTCGGCCATGTCGGAGAGCAGCACGCGCGCGACGCCGATCGGCACCGAAAGGTTCGCGGCCACTTCGGCCACCGACTGCGGGGTCGCGCACAGCGCCCGCACGGGCTGGTACTCGCTGCTCAGCGCCATACCCCCCCACTTGGCGTCGGCGCGCAGCGAGACCATCGTCTCCAGCCGGAGTTCGTAGACCGAGTGGGTACGGCCCCGGGTCAGCACGTAGGGACGCACCCGGGGGCCGACCAACTCCTCGGGCTCCCCCCTGCTTTCCTCCGCACGCGGCTGGGGCCGCGGTCGAGATTGTGGCCGCGGCGGGGGCGCGGGCCGAGCGGCCGGCTCGGGCTGCTCGGAGGGGTCGGGCTCGACGTACTTCTCGAGCTGCCGATCGGTGGGGAACCGGGCACCGGACGGTCGGGAGCCCTTCCGCCGGCTCCTCTGGCCCGGGTCCGGCTGGTCGTCGGCGAGCTTGCTCAGCTGCTTCGCCGAGGGGAACCGCGCACCGGCCCTGGGCACGGGGGACTCACCGGTTGGTCCGGTATCGGCCGGTATCCCCATTTAGTCGCCCCGTTCACGCAGGTCGCAGTGCTTCGCGGACTGCATCGGCTGCGAGATAACAGAATAACGCGTGTGTCGACCCCCGTTCGCGCTTTCGCCCGGTTCCGCGTCTCAGCCGAGTCAGTGGGTATCCAGGGTCTCCAGGGTCTCCAGCGGATCCGCGCCCGGCTCAGGCAGCGAGTCCGGCACGGCTCCGGCAGGCGTCCGCGGAGCCCGCTTGACCGCGGCCAGCAGCAGCTGGGAGACATCGACGACCTCGACCCTCTCGCCGGCCTTGCCGTCGTTCTGGCGCGCGGTGACCCCGTCGGTGAGCATCACGCGGCAGAACGGGCAGCCGGTCGCGATCTTCGACGGCGCGGTGCCCAGCGCCTCGTCGACCCGGTCGAGGTTGATCCGCTTGCCGATCTTCTCTTCCATCCACATCCGCGCACCGCCGGCGCCACAGCACATGGAGCGGTCGCCGTGACGCGGCATCTCACGGAACCGCGCGCCGGAAGCACCGACGAGCTCACGCGGCGCTTCGTAGACCTTGTTGTGACGGCCCAGGTAGCACGGGTCGTGGTAGGTCACGTCGTCGGCGATCGGCGCGACGGGCACCAGCCGCTTCTCCCGGACGAGACGGTTCAGCAGCTGGGTGTGGTGCACGACCTCGTACTGACCACCGAGCTCCGGGTACTCGTTGGCCATCGTGTTGAAGCAGTGCGCGCAGGTGACCACGATCTTGCGCTGGTCGCGCCCCTCGAAGACGGAGTTGAGCACCTCGACGTTCTGCTGGGCGAGCATCTGGAACAGGAACTCGTTGCCCGCGCGCCGGGCCGGGTCGCCCGTGCAGGTCTCCTCGGGTCCGAGCACGGTGTACTTGACGCCCGCGATGTGCAGCAGCTCGGCCACGGCTCGCGTCGTCTTCTTCGCCCGGTCCTCGAACGCACCGGCGCAGCCGACCCAGAACAGGTACTCGGCGTCGCCCAGTTCGCCGTCGAAGACGGGTACGTCGAAGTCCAGGTCTTGCGCCCAGGCCAGGCGGTCCTTGGCGTTCTGGCCCCACGGGTTGCCCTTGTTCTCCAGGTTCTTGAACATCCCGTTGAGCTCGCTGGGGAAGCTCGACTCGATCAGCACCTGGTAGCGGCGCATGTCGACGATGTGGTCCACGTGCTCGATGTCCACCGGGCACTGCTCGACGCAGGCGCCGCAGGTGGTGCAGGACCACAGCACGTCCGGGTCGATGACCCCGCCGTCGTCGGCGCCGCCGATGAGCGGGCGCTCCGCCTCGGCGAGGGCGAGGGCGTCGACGCGGGCGAGCTGCTCGGGGGTGCCCTTCTCCTCGCCGGTCAGGTCCTTGCCGCCGCCGGCGAGCAGGTAGGGCGCCTTGGCGTAGGCGTGGTCGCGCAGGTTGAGGATCAGCAGCTTCGGCGACAGCGGCTTGCCGGTGTTCCAGGCAGGACACT
>NZ_DATELF010000062.1:0-39680 GCF_035276945.1 Amycolatopsis sp.
GCCGTCGTGCTCCGGCTGCCGCGGCTCGGCAAGGGCCAGGCTCTGACGCTCGCGGAGCGCGAGTTGCCGACTGGCCGTCTCCTGCTCTGCGACGCCGATCTCGACGGCGACCTCAGGGAGCTCGTCTCCGAGGACGCCGACCTCGCCGTCGCCGCCTTCGCGGCGCGGGTTGGCGGCGGCTTCGGGATCGCCAAGACTGCTGCCCGCGCGCTCGTGCGCGCCCGGAGCGGCTCCGACGCCCGCGAACCGTTGTCGGGGCAGCGCGTCCTCTCGCGGTCGGCGCGCGACACCTGCTTCCCGCTTGCCCCCGGCTTCGGCTGCGAGGTGCGGATGACGATCGACGCCGTCCGCGCCGGCCTGCGCGTGGACGAGCGCGAGCTGGAGCTCGGTCACCGCGACACCGGCCGCACCGCCCGCGGCTTCCTGCACCGGGGGCGCCAGCTGCTCGACACGGTGCTCGCCTGCGGCCCGACCGCCGCCAACTACCGCGATCTCCGGCTGCCGCTGGTCGGCGTGCTCGTCGCGCTCGGCGGCTCGGGGGCATCGACCCGCACCCGGGCCGGCGTCGCCGCAACGGCGCTGCTCGGTGTGGCGGACGACCTCTGGAGCGGGCCGGAGCGCGGCTTCAAGGCGCACCTGGCCAAGGGCTCGACGACCGGCGTCGCGAAGGCGCTCGGGATCCCGCTCGTCGCGCTGGGGACGACGCGCTCGCTGCGCAAGGCAGCGCTCGTCGCGCTCGCGGCCAACGCGCTGAACCAGCTCGACACCCGTCCGGGCCGCGCGCTTAAGGTCTTCGCCGCAGGCGCGGCGCTCGTCGGCGGCGACGCCGCGCGCTACCTCCCGGCGGCCGTCCTGCTCGCTCCTTACGATCTCCGCGAGATGACGATGCTGGGGGACGCAGGCTCGAACGCGCTGGGCGCCGTGCTAGGTTTTGGATCCGTGGGCAGGCTCACGGCTCGGGGTCAGATCCTCTGCATCGCAGGGCTCGCCGCGCTCACCGCGGCCGGCGAGGTTCGCTCCCTCGGGGCGCTGATCGAGCGCACGCCCGTCCTGCGGGAGCTCGACGCGATGGGGCGCCCATAGTGGCGCGCCGCCCGCCCAAGTACGTGTTCGTGACCGGCGGCGTCGTCTCGTCGCTCGGCAAGGGCATCACCGCCGCCTCGCTCGGGCGCCTGCTGAAGGCGCGCGGGCTGAAGGTGCAGGTGCAGAAGTTCGACCCGTACATCAACGTCGACCCGGGCACGATGAGCCCGTTCCAGCACGGCGAGGTGTTCGTCACCGAGGACGGCGCCGAGACCGACCTCGACATCGGCCACTACGAGCGCTTCCTCGACCGCGACCTGTCCGGCTCGGCCAACGTGACCACCGGCCAGGTGTATTCGGAGGTCATCGCCAAGGAGCGGCGCGGTGAGTACCTCGGCGACACCGTCCAGGTCATTCCGCACATCACCGACGAGATCAAGCGGCGCATCATGGCCGTCGCCTCCTCGGACGGGACGGACCAGCGGCCCGACGTGGTGATCACCGAGGTCGGCGGCACGGTCGGCGACATCGAGTCCCTGCCGTTCCTGGAGGCCTGCCGCCAGGTCCGGCACGAGATCGGCCGCGACAACTGCTTCTTCCTGCACGTGTCGCTGGTGCCCTATCTCGCGCCCTCCGGCGAGTTGAAGACCAAGCCCACCCAGCACTCCGTGGCCGCGCTGCGGAACATCGGTATCCAGCCCGACGCGCTGGTCTGCCGCGCCGACCGGAACCTGCCCGAGGACCTCAAGCGCAAGATCGGGCTGATGTGCGACGTGGACACCGAGGCCGTGGTGGCCTGCCCCGACGCACCGTCCATCTATGCCATTCCCAAGGTGCTGCACTCCGAGGGCCTCGACGCGTATGTGGTGCGGCGGCTGGACCTGCCGTTCCGCGACGTGGACTGGACGGTGTGGGGGGACCTGCTCGACCGTGTGCACAACCCGGCCGAGAAGGTGCGGATCGCGCTCGTCGGCAAGTACATCGACCTGCCGGACGCCTACCTTTCGGTGACCGAGGCGCTGCGGGCGGGCGGGTTCGCCCACCGTGCCAAGGTGGAGATCGTCTGGGTCGCCTCGGACCGCGCGACCACCCCGGCCGGGGCGGCCGCCGCACTGTCCGGAGTGGACGGTGTGCTGGTGCCGGGCGGGTTCGGCGTGCGGGGGATCGAGGGCAAGATCGGCGCGATCAGCCACGCCCGCACCCGCGGCATCCCGGTGCTCGGCCTGTGCCTTGGCCTGCAGTGCATGGTGATCGAGGTGGCGCGCAACCTGGCCGGGATCGCCGACGCCAACTCCGCCGAGTTCGACGAGACCACCACGCATCCGGTGATCTCCACGATGGCCGACCAGAAGGACGTCATCGCGGGCGAGCGGGACATGGGCGGGACCATGCGTCTCGGCGCCTACCCGGCCAGGCTGGTGCCCGGATCGCAGGTGGCCAAGGCGTACGGCACGACCGAGGTGTCCGAGCGGCACCGGCACCGCTACGAGGTCAACAACTTCTACCGCAAGCAACTCGGGGACGCCGGGCTGGTGTTCTCGGGTACCTCGCCCGACGATCACCTGGTCGAGTTCGTCGAACTGCCGGAGGAGACGCACCCGTTCTTCGTGGGCACCCAGGCCCATCCGGAACTCAAGAGCAGGCCCACCCGGCCGCATCCGCTGTTCGACGCGTTCATCAACGCGGCGGTGGAATACCGCACGGCGGACCGGCTTCCGGTGGAGCTGCCCGAGCCGTCGGTGAGCGTCCGATGACCGGCCCAGGGGCCCACGACTTCTCCGTGGTGTCCACTGAGGACGTCCACATCGGACGCGTGGTGGGCATGCGCGTCGACGACGTCGTGATGCCGGGCGGCTCCGTCGCACGCCGTGAGGTGGTCGAGCACCTCGGGGCGGTGGCCATCGCGGCGGTGGACGACGACGGTGCGGTCACGCTGATCCACCAGTACCGGCATCCGCTGCGCCGGCGCCTCTGGGAGCTGCCCGCCGGTCTGCTCGACGTGGACGGCGAGGAGCCCGTCGAGACGGCTCGCCGGGAGCTGCTGGAGGAGGCCGGGCTGACCGCGACCCGCTGGGACGTCCTGGTCGACGTGGCGGCCTCGCCCGGGTTCACCGACGAGGTGGTGCGTGTCTTCCTCGCCCGCGGGCTGGCCCGGGTGGACCGCACGCCGCCCGCTTCCGACGAGGAGGCCGATCTGGTGGTGCACCGGGTTCCGCTGCCGGAGGCGGTGCGGATGGCGCTGGCGGGCGAGCTGGTCAACGGCTCCACCGTCGCGGGGGTGCTGGCCGCGCACACCGTCCTGGCCGGGCAGGCGCAGCCCAGGCCCGTCGACGCGCCGTGGCCGACCCGCCCGGCCACGTTCGCCGGCCGGAGGGTCGGCCAGGGCTGAAAACAAGGGGTTCTGGGGGCTTGCTCCCAGCCGGGGTGTGGGGGTCGGACCCCCACAAGACGCTGGGCGTGCCCGGGTGGCACGGCTAAGGTGGGCGCGTGCCGAACGCGGGTGTACCGGTGGCCGGGGTGGTCACGGCCTACCTCGACCACCTGGCGGTGGAGCGGGGCACCGCTCGCAACACCCTGGACAGCTACGCCCGCGACCTGCGCCGCTATACCGAGCACCTGGCCCGCGCGGGCATCGAGGACTTCCGCCGGGTCGGGGAGGCCGATGTGGCGGGGTTCGGTGCCGCGCTGCGTGAAGGCGACGACGAGCATCCGCCGCTGGCCGCGTCTTCGGCGGCCCGCGCGCTGGTCGCGGTGCGCGGGCTGCACCGGTTCGCGCACCTGGACGGCATCACCGACGACGACCCCGCCCGCGAGGTGCGCCCGCCCGCCGCGGCGAAGCGGCTGCCCAAGGCGCTGCCGGTGGACGATGTGCTGCGGCTGCTGAACATGCCGCCCGCCGAGGGCGAGCGCGCGCTGCGGGACCGGGCGTTGCTGGAGTTGCTCTACTCGACCGGCGCGCGCATCTCGGAGGCCGTGGGGCTCGACCTCGACGACATGGACGCCCGCGACCGAACCGCGCTGCTGGACGGCAAGGGTGGCAAGCAACGGCTGGTCCCCGTCGGCAAGCCCGCGGTGGCCGCGCTGGAGGCGTACCTGGTCCGCGCCCGCCCGGCACTGGCCGCCCGCGGCGGCGGGACCGGAACCGCGGCGCTGTTCCTCAACGCGCGGGGCGGCCGCCTTTCCCGGCAGGGCGCCTGGCAGGTGCTCAAGACCAATGCCGAGCGCGCCGGGATCTCCGCGAGCGTGTCACCGCACACGCTGCGTCACTCTTTTGCCACCCATCTGCTGGAGGGCGGAGCCGATGTCCGGGTGGTCCAGGAGCTGCTGGGGCACGCTTCGGTGACCACGACACAGGTCTACACCCTGGTGACGGTGAACACTCTGCGTGAGATATATGCTCATGCCCATCCTCGCGCGCTGGGTTGACCGGGAGAGGTAGTCGGCGAGCCGCTTTGGCGACAAACGGCTCACGGCATAGGCTTCCGGAGACCCGTCGGATGAGGAAGCGTTGTCCGGGGCACGAAAGCGTTGGCGCCAGCTGCGCGTGTCGCGGATAACACTGAGGAGTTTTCGCGCCATGTCGACACCCGAGCCATCGGCCAGATCGGCCGCTGCCAAGTCGGCCGCCGCGAACCTCGACCAGCTGACGATCGCGATAGAGGGGGACCCCAACGCAGTGGACACTGCCGTGGAGACCGCCACCGGAAAGGCGAACGGCAAGGCTCCGGTGGGCCCGACGGGCAGGCCGCTGCGGGAGATTCCCGACCCCCCGCCGCTGGACAGGCACGGGCCCGCCACGGTGCTCGCCATCTGCAACCAGAAGGGCGGTGTGGGCAAGACCACCTCGACCATCAACCTGGGCGCCGCGCTGGCCGAGTACGGCCGCCGCGTGCTGCTGGTCGACTTCGATCCGCAGGGCGCGCTGTCGGTGGGCCTGGGCATCCAGCCGCACGAGCTGGATCAGACCGTCTACAACGCCATCATGGAGCGCGCGGTGTCCGCCGAAAACGTGCTGCGCAAGACCTGCGTGGACGACATGGACCTGCTCCCGAGCAACATCGATCTCTCCGCCGCGGAGGTCCAGCTGGTGGCGGAGGTCGGCCGCGAGCACACCTTGCTCCGGGTCCTGCAACCGGTGATGAACGGCTACGACTATGTTCTGGTCGACTGCCAGCCATCGCTCGGGTTGCTCACGGTGAACGCGCTCACGGCCGCGGACGGTGTGATCATCCCACTGGAGTGTGAATTCTTCAGCCTGCGTGGCGTGGCCCTGTTGATCGACACGATCGAGAAGGTACGCGAGCGCTTGAACCCCAAACTGGACATCACCGGCATACTGGCCACCATGTTCGACCCGAGGACCCTGCACTCCAGAGAGGTCATGGCGCGGGTCGTGGAAGCCTTCGGGGAAACCGTGTTCGACACGGTGATCAACCGGACCGTGCGGTTCCCGGAGACCACCGTCGCCGGTGAGCCGATCACCCGCTGGGCGCCGAAATCGCAGGGCGCCGCCGCCTACCGTGCGCTGGCACGCGAGGTGATCGCGCGGTGAGCAGGCGTCCATCGCTGCCCCCGACCGCCGAACTGTTCCGCCTGACCAGCACCCCCGCCGAGCCGGCCGTCCGCGGCGGGCACAAGGAGCAGCTGCAGCGCAGTTCGGCCGCCCGCGGCACCACGGGGCGGCAGAAGCACGACACGAAGATCACCGTGTACCTCTCGGGCGACGAGCTGGTCGCGATGGAGCAGGCCAGGCTGGCGTTGCGGGCCAAGTACGGGATGGTCGTCGACCGCGGCAGGCTGGTGCGCGAGGCGGTGGCGGTGCTGCTGGCCGACTTCGAGCAGCACGGGCCCGATTCGGTGCTGATGCAGCGGTTGCGCGCGGACGGTCTGGCACTCGAAACCGAGGAAGCCTCGGGGCAGTGACAGAGCACGGGGAGCCGGCTGGGGTGGCTCAGCCGGAGCCCGCGGCGGGCGAGCCGTCGAAGTTCAAGGTCCGGCTGGCGAACTTCGAGGGCCCGTTCGACCTGCTGCTGCAGCTGATCTCGCAGCACCAGCTCGACGTCACCGAGGTCGCCCTGCACCAGGTCACCGACGACTTCATCGCCTACACGCGGGCGCTGGGCCAGGACTGGGACCTCGACGAGACCACCGAGTTCCTCGTCATCGCGGCGACCCTGCTCGACCTCAAGGCCGCGCGCCTGCTGCCCGCGGCCGAGGTGGAGGACGAGGAGGACCTGGCCCTGCTGGAGGCCAGGGACCTGCTGTTCGCGCGCGTGCTGCAGTACCGTGCCTACAAACAGGTCGCCGGACTGTTCGCGGAGCTGGAGGCCGGTGCGCTGCGGCGCTACCCCCGGTCGGTGGCGCTGGAGGAGCGCTACCTCGGGCTCCTGCCCGAGGTCATGCTCGGTGTGGACGCGGCGAAGTTCGCCGAGATCGCGCTCGCGGTGTTCCGGCCGAAGCCGCCGCCCACGGTGTCGCTCGACCACCTGCACATGGGCCGGGTTTCGGTCCGCGAGCACGCGGCGGTGCTGCGGGTGCGGCTCGCCTCGGCCGGCACGGCGACGTTCGCGGAACTCGTGTCCGACTGCGAGCACACGATCGAGGTGGTGGCACGGTTCCTGGCGCTGCTGGAGCTGTACCGCGAGTCGAGCGTGCAGTTCGACCAGGAGGAGGCGCTGGGCGCGCTGAGCGTGCGCTGGACGGGCGGACCCGTCGAACAGGTCCTGGCAGCCGCAGCGGTCTCCGAGGCCGGCGGCGCGGGCGCGGAAGAAGAGGAGTACGGGTGAGCGTGGAAGGACCTCCCGGAGAGGTCGAGGCCGACGGACCGGAGCCCGAGGCGCCGCAGGTGGAAAGCGGCGAGGACCTTGCGGGGGACCCGGCCGATCTCGTGGCGGTGGGCGGTTCGGTGCCCGACCTGACCGGGGACCCGGCGCTGGAATCCGCCCTGGAGGCGCTGCTGCTGGTGGTGGACTCACCGGCGAGTGAGGAGTCGCTGGCCGAGACGGTCGGCCAGCCGGTCACGCGGGTGACGGACACGCTGCGGGCGATGGCGACCGCCTTCACGGAGCGGGCGAGCGGGATCGACCTGCGCCGGGTCGGGGAGGGCTGGCGGTTCTTCACCCGGGACACCTACGCGCCCTTCGTGGAGAAGCTGCTGATGGACGGGCAGCGGTCGAAGCTGACCAGGGCCGCGCTGGAGACCCTGGCGGTGATCGCCTACCGCCAGCCGGTCACCAGGGCGCGGGTGTCGGCGGTGCGGGGTGTGAACGTGGACGGGGTGATCCGGACGCTGCTGGCGCGTGGGCTCATCGAGGAGAGCGGCACGGACGGCGAGACCGGTGGCACCCTGTATGTGACCACGGAATTGTTCCTCGAGCGGCTCGGGCTGTCGTCGCTGAACGACCTGCCCCCGATCGCCCCGTTGCTACCGGAAGTGGACGCGATCGATGACATCTGACCAGGCCGAGGGTGTCCGGCTGCAGAAGGTGCTGTCCAAGGCCGGGGTCGCTTCGCGGCGCGCGGCCGAGGAGCTGATCGTGCAGGGCCGGGTGAGCGTGGACGGGCAGGTGGTGCGTGAACTCGGCCGCCGGGTGGACCCGGACCACGCCGTGATCCACGTCGACGGCACGCGGATCGTCCTGCGTGAAGACCTCGTGTATCTGGCGTTGAACAAGCCGCGCGGGGTGCACAGCACGATGACCGACGACCAGGGGCGGCCCTGTGTCGGCGACTACGTGCGCGGGCGAAGCGATGCCGCGGGCCTGTTTCACGTCGGGCGGCTCGACGCCGAGACCGAGGGATTGCTGCTGCTCACCAACGACGGCGATCTCGCGCACCGGCTGATGCACCCCTCCTACCACGTGCCGAAGACCTACCTGGCCGAGGTCGACGGGAAGGTGCCGCGCGGGCTCGGTAAGCAGCTGCGGGCCGGCGTAACGCTCGAGGACGGGCCGGTCAAGGTGGACGAGTTCCGCGTCAAGGATGTCTACGGCGGGCAGACCCTGGTCGAGGTGGTGCTGCACGAGGGCCGCAAGCACATCGTGCGGCGGCTGCTGGCCGAGGTGGGGTTCCCGGTGCGGAAGCTGGTCCGGACCGCGATCGGCGACGTGCAGCTCGGCAACCCGAAGCCCGGCACGCTGCGGAGGCTGACCAGGCAGGAAATCGGCGGCCTCTACCGGCAGGTCGGCCTGTGATGTCGGTGGTCATCAGTACCATCGCCGGGTGAGCTCCACCGAAACGATCTCCGAAGCGCTGGGCGTGCTGCGGCGCGTCTTCGGCTACGACTCCTTCCGGGGCGAGCAGGAAGCGATCATCGAGCATGTCGCCGGCGGTGGGGACGCGCTCGTGCTCATGCCGACCGGCGGCGGCAAGTCGCTGTGCTACCAGATTCCGGCGCTGGTGCGCGCGGGCACCGGGGTGGTCATCTCGCCGCTGATCGCCCTGATGCAGGACCAGGTCGACGCGCTGCGGGCGCTCGGGGTGCGGGCCGGATTCCTCAACTCCACGCAGGATTTCGAGCAGCGCCGGGAGGTCGAGGCGGCGTTCCTGAACGGCGGGCTCGACCTGCTGTACCTCGCGCCGGAGCGGTTGCGCGTCGAGTCCACCGTGCGCCTGCTCGATCGCGGGAAGGTCTCGCTGTTCGCCATCGACGAGGCGCATTGCGTCTCCCAGTGGGGGCACGATTTCCGGCCTGACTACCTCGCCTTGTCGGACCTGCACGAGCGCTGGCCGTCGGTGCCGCGCATAGCGCTGACCGCGACGGCGACGAAGGCGACCCACGCCGAGATCGCGGAACGGCTGAACCTGGGGGACGCGCGGCATTTCGTCGCCAGCTTCGACCGGCCCAACATCCAGTACCGGATCGTGCCGAAGAACAACCCCGCCAAGCAACTGCTGGAGTTGCTGCGTACCGAGCATGTCGGGGATTCCGGAATCGTCTACTGCCTGACCCGGTCGTCGGTGGAGAAGACCGCGGAGCTCCTGGTACGGAACGGGATCCCGGCCCTGCCGTATCACGCCGGTCTCGACGCGCGCACCCGCGCCGCGAACCAGGCTCGGTTCCTGCGTGAGGACGGGTTGGTCGTGGTCGCGACGATCGCCTTCGGGATGGGCATCGACAAGCCGGACGTCCGGTTCGTCGCGCACCTGGACCTGCCCAAGTCGATCGAGGGCTACTACCAGGAGACCGGCAGGGCGGGCCGCGACGGGCTGCCGTCCACCGCGTGGCTGGCGTATGGGCTGGCCGACGTCGTGCAGCAGCGGAAGCTCATCGACAACTCCGAAGGCGATGTCGCGCACCGCCGCCTGCTGGGCCGGCATCTGGACGCGATGCTCGCGCTCTGCGAGACGGTCGAGTGCCGCCGGGTGCAGCTGCTCAACTACTTCGGCCAGCAGGCGGAGTCCTGCGGCAACTGCGACACCTGCCTCGCGCCGCCGGAGTCCTGGGACGGCACCGTCGCGGCCCAGAAACTACTGTCCACTGTGTACCGATTGCAGCACGAGCGGCGGCAGAAGTTCGGCGCCGGCCAGGTCGTCGACATCCTGCTCGGCAAGCAAACGCCCAAGGTCACCCAGTTCGGCCACGACTCGCTGACGGTGTTCGGGATCGGCAGCGAGCTGTCCGACGGGGAGTGGCGGGGCGTCGTGCGCCAGTTGCTGGCCCAGGGGCTGCTCGCCGTCGAGGGCGACTACGGCACCCTTGTCCTCACCGAGGCGAGCGGCGAGGTTTTGGGCCGCCGCCGCGAAGTCCGCCTGCGCCGCGAGCCCAAGCGCGAACCGCGCGCCGCCAAGGCCACCAAGGCCGCCAAGCCGAGTGTCGAAATGCCCGCGGAGGCCGCACCCGTCTTCGAACACCTCCGTGCCTGGCGCGCCTCGGCCGCGAAGGAACAAGGCGTCCCCGCCTACGTGATCTTCCACGACGCCACCCTGCGCCAGATCGCCACCGAGGCCCCCACGACCCTCGCCGAACTCGGCCTGATCAGCGGCGTCGGCGAAAACAAGCTCGCGAAGTACGGGCAGCAGATCCTCGACCTACTGGCTCAATAGCCCGCGCGGTCAGGGCACGGCGGGGCTACGCGTCGGATGTCGCTGGTTCGACGCGTGGTGACTTTCGGCGCAGTGTCCGGGCGACGGGTTCGATGACGCGGGCGGCGACGGGGCCGAGGATGGCCATCAGGAGGACGTAGGCGGTGGCGAGCGCGGCGAGTTCGCCGTCCACGGCGCCCGCCGTCACGGCGAGGCCGGCGATGACGATGGAGAACTCGCCCCGGGCCACGAGGGCGGCGCCGGCGCGGGCGCGCCCCAGGCGGCCGACGCCCTGCCGGCGGGCGGCCCACCAGCCGGTGGCGACCTTGGTCAGGGTGGTGACCGCGGCCAGCGCGACCGCCCAGGCGAGGACCGGGGGAATGGCGGCCGGGTCGGTGTTGAGCCCGAACACCACGAAGAACACGGCGGCGAACAGATCCCGCAGCGGTTCCAGCATGTTCGTGGCGTTTTCCGCGGTGGAACCCGAGATCGCGATGCCGAGCAGGAAGGCGCCCACGGCCGCCGAAACCTGGAGCGCGGAGGCGACGCCGGCGACGAGCAGGGCGGCGCCGAGCACCTTCAGCAGGAACACCTCGCGATCTTCGGAGTCCACAATGGACGAAACGTGACCGCCGAACCGCAGCGCGATCACCAGCACCACGGTGATCACCGCGAGCGAGATGCCCACGGCCCGCAGGCCGCCGAGGAAGCTGATCCCGCCCAGTACCGCGGTCAGGATCGGCAGGTACAGCGCCATCGCCAGGTCCTCGAAGACCAGGATGGACAGCACCACCGGGGTTTCCCGGTTACCCAGGCGGCCGAGGTCGCCGAGCACCTTGGCGATGATGCCCGACGACGAGACATAGGTCACCCCGGCCATCACCAGCGCGCCCACCGGTCCCCAGCCGAGCAACAGTGCCACGGCGGCGCCCGGCGCGGCGTTGAGCACGATGTCGGCCAGGCCACCCGCCCAGGATCGTTTGAGGCCGGTGAACAGTTCGGCCGCCGAGTATTCGAGGCCGAGCAGCAACAGCAGCAGTACGACGCCGATCTCGCCGGCGAGGTGGGTGAATCCGCCGATGTCGGTCAGTGGGATCAGACCGCCCTCGCCGAAAGCCAGCCCGCCGAGCAGGTAGAGCGGGATCGGGGACAGACCTAACCGGCCCGCCAGCCTGCCGAGTGCGCCGAGGCCGAAGAAGACGGCTCCGAGTTCGATCAGGGACAGCGCGGTGTGGTCCATGCGAGCCTTTCACGAGCGAGCGGCGTCAGCCGTTCTTCAGGATCTTCTGCGCGGCGTCGAGTCCTTCCGCGGTGCCGACCGCCACGAGCAGATCGCCGGCGGTGAACGTGAAATCCGGTGTGGGGGAGGGATGCACCTGGCCCGCGCGCATCACCGCGACCACGGAAACGCCGGTGCGGGTGCGCATCGCGGTGTCGCCGAGCGTGCGGCCGTCGAACGGCGCGTTGGCTTTGATCGGCAGTTGCCGGGTGCTGATTCCCGGCAGTTCGCGGTGTTCTTCGGTGAGCCGCGCGACGAGTTGTGGCGCGCCCAGCAGGTTCGCCAGCGCGGCCGCTTCGTCCACGGTGAGCGGCAGTGCGGCCAGGCACGCGTCCGGATCGTCCGTCCTGGACACGATCAGCTCGATTTGCCCGTCCCGGTGCGTGACCACGCCGACGCGGCGTCCGTTGCGGATGGCGAAGTCCTTACGCACCCCGATGCCCGGTAAGGGTGTTACCTCCACATTCACATCCGCCACGGTACCGAACGTTCAAGGCGGAACCGGTTCTGCCGAAGCGGGCCCTCGTTGTCGCCTGCCTGTGTCGAGGCGTGGAACCGACCCGGGCTCGGCCGTTCCCTTTCTCCCGGGGAACGAGCGAATCCGGAAGCGCTGACGGTACCGTCGGATCGAGGCGCGGCGCGGTCCACCTGGCTGGTCACGAAAGGGTCCGCCTGGTCCCGGTGCGCTCGCGACGTCACCCGCCAGGCAGAATGGAACCTCGGGGACCGGGGTCGGACGGCAATTCGGAGCGCAAGGAGAGCAGGCAGTGGCGGGAGCCCTACGTGGCGTGGTCGCGCTGGACGGTCCGTCGGGCACCGGGAAGACGACGGTCGCCCGCAAGCTCGCCGACCGGCTAAGTGCCGGGTATCTGGACACCGGCGCGATGTACCGGGTGGTGACGTTGGCGGTGCTGCGGGCGGGTGGGGATCCGGCCGACGGCGCCCGGGTCGCCACGATCGCGGGCGGCACCTCGTTCGGCATCGGCACCAGTCCCGACGTCCAGTCGGTGACGCTGGCCGGGGAGGACGTCACGGCGGCCATCCGCGGCAATGACATCAATCACGCGGTTTCCGCCGTGTCGGCGGTGCCCGCGGTGCGCGCGCTGCTCGTGGCCCGGCAACGGAAGATCGTCGGCGAGGTGCTGGCGGAGGTCGGCGGGATCGTGGTGGAAGGGCGTGACATCGGCACCGTCGTCGCGCCGGACGCACCGCTGAAGGTCTACCTGACCGCCGCCGCGGACGTCCGCGCCGCGCGGCGCAGCGCCCAGGACTCCGCGGCGGGACGGGAGACCAACCACGCCGACGCGCTGGCCTCGGTGGACCGCCGTGACCGGCTCGACTCCACCCGCGTCACCTCTCCGCTACGGCCCGCCGACGACGCCGTGCACATGGACACCTCCGAACTCAGCATCGACCAGGTGATCATCGCCCTGGCCGAACTGGCCAGCCAGCGCGGGATGCTCAGCGACCGGGCGGCCGAGGTCACGCGGTGAGTTCCGCCGGGCTGCCCGAAGGCGCGGTCGGCTGGCTGCACGACCTGGGCCGGACGATCGGGCGGTACTGCTTCCGGCCCGCGTTCCGCATCCGCGTTCAGGGCCTCGAGCGGGTTCCGCGCACCGGACCCGTCCTGCTGATCGCCAACCACAGCTCGATGCTCGAGCCGCCCGTCATCTACGGAATGTTGCCGCGCCGTTCGGTGTTCCTGGTCAAGGAGGAGATGTTCGCCGGTGCGGTGGGGTGGTTCTTCCGGCGGATCGGCCAGGTGCCGGTCCGCCGTGGAGAACCGGACCGGGCGCCGCTGCTGGCCACCGCGAAGGTGCTGCGGGAGGGCGGGCTGGTCGGGGTGTTCCCCGAGGGCAGGCGCGGCGCCGGTGACGTGGCCAGCGCCGAACGCGGCGCCGCCTGGCTGGTCCGGGCGTCCGGGGCGGTGGTGCTGCCGGTGGCGACCAGGGGCACGCGGCCCCCGGAGAGCGGCAAACGCCGCTTCCGGCCACGGGTGGACGTGCTGGTCGGCGAGCCGTTCACGGTGGAGGTCGGCAAGGGCAGGACGGGGCTGGAGGAGGCCACCGAGCGGTTGCGCGCCGAACTCGCCGCGCTCGTGCGGAGCCTCGACGAGATGAGAAAAGCCGGCGTGCCAGGTAACGGGCGGCAGCCGAGGTGACCGGTGAGCGCGCCAGAGAAACGGAAAGCGAAAGTATGACTGAGGTTTACGGGACCTGGTCCGACGAGGCGGAGTTCGCCGCGCTCGACGCCCAGGCCGACGGCGAAGGCGCCGAGGAGGAGGCGCAGCTCGCGCAGCCGGTGCTGGCCGTGGTCGGGCGCCCGAACGTGGGCAAGTCCACGCTGGTGAACCGGATCCTCGGCCGGCGTGAGGCCGTCGTGCAGGACGTGCCGGGGGTGACCAGGGACCGGGTGGCCTACGACGCGGTGTGGAACGGCCGCCGCTTCACGGTGGTCGACACCGGTGGCTGGGAGCCCGGCGCGACCGGCCTGCAGGGCGCGGTCGCCGCGCAGGCCGAACTGGCGATGTCCACTTCGGACGCCGTGCTGCTGGTGGTGGACGCCTCGGTCGGTGCCACCACGACCGACGAGGCGGCGGCCAAGGTGCTGCGCCGGTCGAAGCGCCCGGTGCTGCTCGCGGCGAACAAAGTGGACGACGATCGGCTGCTGGCCGACGTCGCCTCGCTGTGGTCGCTGGGGCTCGGCGAGCCGTTCGCGGTGAGCGCGTTGCACGGCCGCAGCTCTGGCGACTTGCTGGACGCGATCGTCGAGGCGCTGCCGGAGGCGCCGCGCGACGGCGAGCGCACGGCCGGGCCGCGTCGCGTGGCGCTGGTCGGCAAGCCGAACGTGGGCAAGTCGAGCCTGCTCAACAAGCTCACCGGCGAGGAGCGCGCGGTGGTCGACGCGGTCGCGGGCACCACCGTCGACCCGGTCGACTCGCTCGTCGAGCTGGACGGGCAGACCTGGCGGTTCGTCGACACCGCCGGGCTGCGCAAGCGGGTGCATACCGCAAGCGGCACCGAGTACTACGCCTCCTTGCGCACCAAGGCCGCGATCGACGCCGCCGAGGTGGTGATCGTGTTGCTGGACGCCAGTGAGCCACTGTCCGAACAGGACCTCCGGGTGCTGACCATGGTGGTGGAGTCCGGGCGGGCGTGCGTGCTGGCGCTCAACAAGTGGGACCTGGTCGACGAGGAACGCCGGCATCAGCTGGACCGGGAGCTCGACCGTGGCCTGGTGCGGGTGCCGTGGGCGGAGCGGGTCAACGTCTCGGCGCTGACCGGCCGCGCGGTGCGCAAGCTCGCGCCGGCGCTGCGGACCGCGTTGTCCTCGTGGGACCAGCGGGTGCCGACCGGGCAGCTCAACGGCTGGCTGTCCGAGCTGATCGCGGCGACCCCGCCGCCGGTCCGAAGCGGCAAGCAGCCCAAGGTGCTGTTCGCGACCCAGGCCGCCATCCGGCCGCCGACGCTGGTGCTGTTCACCACCGGGTTCATCGAGGCGGGCTACCGGCGGTTCATCGAGCGGAAGTTCCGGGAGCGCTTCGGTTTCACGGGCAGCCCGGTGCGGATCAACGTGCGGGTGCGGGAGAAGAAGCCCAAGAAGTCACGCTGATCACACCTGTGGGCAACCTTTTGTTCATCTTCGCGTAAGCTTGCTCGGCTGAGTCCGCCCGCGTCGTCTGGGGGTGCCACTCCCGACCCCGCTGGGGGCAAGCCCCGGACCCCGCCTGGGGGCGAGCCCCCGGACCGCTGTGTCTTCTGGGGGTGCGACCCCCAGACCCCGCCTGGGGGCAAGCCCCCAGACCCCTTGAAAGGTGCCCGATGTCGCCTGTTCTTGTTGAGCCCAAGCCGGTTCTCGCCCGCGCGTTGTACTTCACCGGGCTCGCGGCGGGCGAGCGAACGCTGCTCGACGTGCTCGCGGAAACGGCGGCCCGGCATCCTGGCGCGACCGCGATCGACGACGGCACAACGGTTCTCACCTACCGCGGGCTGACCGAGGAGATCGACGTGCTGCGCCGGCGTCTCGCCGCGGCCGGGATCGGGGTGGGCGACCGGGTCGGTGTGCGGATCTCTTCGGGAACGGCCGAGCTGTATGTCGCGATCCTCGCGGTGCTCTCCGCCGGTGCCGCCTACGTTCCGGTCGACCGGGACGACCCCGGCGAGCGCGCGGAACTCGTCTTCACCGAAGCCGGGGTGTGCGCGGTGCTCACCGACGGCGGTGCGCTCTCCGTCAGGGCGGAACCCGGTGGCAGGCAGGGCGTTCCGGGGCCGGGCGACGACGCGTGGATCATCTTCACCTCCGGTTCGACCGGAAAGCCCAAGGGTGTCGCGGTGACCCACGCGGCCGCGTCGGCGTTCGTCGACGCGGAAGCCGCGTTGTTCCTCGCCGAGGAGCCGATCGGCCCCGGCGACCGTGTGCTGGCCGGGCTGTCCGTGGCGTTCGACGCCTCCTGCGAGGAAATGTGGCTCGCCTGGCGGCACGGCGCCTGCCTGGTCCCCGCGCCGCGGTCGCTGGTGCGCACCGGCGTCGACCTCGGGCCGTGGCTGGTCGCCCAGCGGATCACCATCGTGTCGACCGTGCCGACGCTGGCCGCGCTCTGGCCCGCCGACGCCCTCGAAGAGGTGCGGCTGCTCATCTTCGGTGGCGAAGCCTGCCCGCCGGAGCTGGCGGAGCGGGTCGCCGTCGAAGGCCGCGAGGTCTGGAACACCTATGGTCCGACGGAAGCCACCGTGGTCGCCTGTGCCGCGCACCTGACCGGCGAGGGCCCGGTGCGGATCGGCCTGCCGCTGCTGGGCTGGCAGCTCGCGGTCGTCGACGAGCTGGGCGAACCGGTGCCGATGGGGGAGACCGGGCAGCTGGTCATCGGCGGGGCCGGGCTCGCCCGTTACCTCGATCCGGTCAAGGACGCGGAGAAGTTCGCGCCGCTGCCCGCGCTGGGCTGGTCGCGGGCGTACCGCAGCGGCGATCTGGTGCGCGCCGAGCCGGAAGGGCTGGTCTTCCTCGGCCGGTCGGACGAGCAGATCAAGCTGGGCGGCCGCCGGGTCGAGCTCGGTGAGGTCGACGCCGCGCTGCAAGCGCTTCCCGGCGTCGCGGGCGCGGCCGCCGCCATCCGGAAGACCAAGGCGGGCAACGAGATCCTCGTCGGATACGTCGTGCCCGCCGGGGAATTCGATGTGGACGCCGCGTCGGCCCGGTTGCGCGAGCATCTGCCCGCCGCGCTGGTGCCGCTGCTCGCCGTGGTCGGTGATCTGCCGACCCGCACCTCCGGCAAGGTGGACCGGGCCGCGCTGCCGTGGCCATTGTCCACAGTGGAGAACACGGACGCCCTCACGGCCACCGAGAGCTGGCTTGCGGAGGGCTGGGCGGAGATTCTCGGCGTCTCGGTCAGCGATCCGGAGGCGGACTTCTTCACCCACGGTGGCGGCAGCCTCACCGCGGCCCAGCTGGTGGCCCGGATCCGGACCCGCCACCCACAGGTCTCCGTGGCCGACATCTACCAGAACCCGAAGCTGGGCATGCTCGCCCGCCTGCTGGACGGCCTGGCGGGCACCGAGCATGCGCGCAGGGAGGTCCGGCCGACGCCGCGGCGCGCGGGAATCGCGCAGGCCCTGCTGATGGTGCCGCTGTTGAGCCTGGTCGGGTTCCGCTGGGTCACCATGCTCGGGGCGCTGTCCAACCTGCTCGCGGCCGGCGGCGCCGGATGGGCGCCCACGGTGTCCTGGTGGTGGCTCGGACTGGCCTGGCTCCTGCTGTTCAGCCCCGCCGGGCGCATCGCGATCGCCGCGGGCGGTGCCCGGTCGCTGCTGCGCGGGGTCCGGCCGGGCCGCTACCCACGCGGCGGAAGTGTCCACTTGAGACTGTGGGCGGCCGAGCGGCTGGCCGAGTTCAGCGGTGTGACCGGGGTGTCCGGCGCGTCCTGGATGACCACCTACGCGCGGGCGCTGGGCGCGAAGGTGGGCAAGGACGTCGATCTGCATTCGCAGCCACCGGTGACCGGTCTGCTCAAGCTCGGCCGGGCCGCCGCGGTCGAGCCCGAGGTGGACCTGTCGGGCCACTGGGTGGATGGCGACGAGGTCCACGTCGGCAAGATCCGGATCGGCGCGGCCGCGCGGATCGGGGCACGCAGCACGATCTTGCCCGGAGCACGGATCGGCAAGGGCGCGGAGATCGCGGCCGGGTCGACGGTGTGCGGCGCGGTCCCGCCGGGCCGGCGCTGGGCGGGCTCGCCCGCTCAGCGAACCGGCAAGGACGCGCTGAGATGGCCGTCGAGCAGGCCGCCGCGTTCGCGGTTCTGGATGGTCGTCTACGGCCTGACCTCGTTGCTGCTCGGACTGCTGCCCGGCCTCGCCGTCGTGCCCGGCCTCGCCGTGCTCGGCTGGGCCGTGTCCGGCACACCTACCCTTGGCGCGGCGCTGGGCCACGCGCTGATGGCGGTACCCTTGGCCGCCGTCGCCTACTTCCTGGCCTACGCCCTGCTGATCGTGGCCGGGGTGCGGGCGGCCGGCATCGGGCTGCGCGAGGGCTACCACCCGGTGCACGGCCGGGTGGCGTGGCAGGTCTGGGTCACCGAGCGGTTGATGGATTCGGCGCGGGAAGCGCTCTTCCCTTTGTATGCCAGCCTGTTCACGCCGGTCTGGTTGCGTTTGCTGGGCGCGAAGGTGGGTAAGGGCGTGGAGGCGTCGACCGTGCTCGCCGTGCCCAAGATGACCAAAGTGGACGATGGCGCGTTCCTCGCCGACGACACCATGGTCGGCACCTACGAGCTGGGCCACGGCTGGCTGCACGTGGCTCCGGTCCGGATCGGCAAGCAGGCGTTCCTGGGCAACTCGGGGATGACCGCGCCCGGCCGTGCGGTGCCCAAGCGAGGGCTGGTGGGGGTGCTGTCCGCCACGCCGCTTAAGGCGAAGAAGGGCTCCTCGTATCTCGGCATGCCTCCGATGCCCCTGCGACGAGCCGTGGAGTCCGCGGACCTCAGCCGGACCTTCGAGCCGCCGTCGCGGCTGAAGGTGGCGCGGGCGGTGGTCGAGGTGTGCCGGATCGTGCCGGTGATGTGCGGGGCCGCGTTGGCGGTGCTCGTGCTGGCCGGCCTGCTGTCGCTGCGGGCCGCGGCGGGCTGGTGGCTCTCCGCGCTGGCTTCGGGGACGGTGCTGCTCGGCGCGGGGCTGCTCGCGGCCGCGCTCGCCACGGTCATGAAATGGCTGCTGGTCGGGCGGTTCCGCGCGGTCGAGGTTCCCCTGTGGAACTCGTTCGTCTGGCGCAACGAACTCGCGGACACCTTCGTGGAGGCGCTGGCGGTGCCGTGGCTGGTCGGCTCGCTCTCCGGCACGCCGATGCTCACCGCCTGGCTGCGCACCATGGGCGCGCGGATCGGACGCGGCGTCTGGCTGGAGACCTACTGGCTGCCGGAGGCGGACCTGGTGCGGCTCGGCGACGGCGCCACCATCAACCGGGGTTGCGTGGTGCAGACCCACCTGTTCCATGATCGCGTCATGAGCATGAGCGAGGTCACCCTGGACGAGGGCGCGACGCTGGGCCCGCACGGGATCGTGCTGCCCGGCGCGATGATCGGCGCGCGGACCACGGTCGGCCCCGGCTCCCTGGTCACCCGGGGCGACGCGGTGCCCGCCGACTCGCGCTGGCTCGGCAACCCCATTTCGGCCTGGCTGTGAACTCCACGAACCCGGAGAACCCGGAGAACCCGGAGAACCCGGAGAACCCGGAGAACCCGGAGAACCCGGAGAACTCAGCCAACCCGGCGAACTACCTGGCGGACCACGGGGACCCGAGCTACCGGGTCCGCCACTACGACCTCGAACTCGACTACAAGATCGGCCCGAACCGGCTGGCGGCGCGCGCCCGGATCACCGCGGTGGCGGGTGACGCGCTGTCGCGGTTCACCCTGGACCTTTCGGGGTTCAAGGTGACCGGGGTGACCGTCGACGGCCGGGCGGCGAAGTTCACCCGGCGTGGGCACAAGCTCGCCGTGAAACCCGCCAAGCCCGTGCCGGCGGGCGGGGAGTTCGACGTCGAGGTCCGCTACGCCGGGAACCCGCGGCCGGTGGGCGGGCGCTGGGGTGACATCGGCTGGGACGAGCTCACCGACGGTGTGCTGGTGGCGAGCCAGCCGATCGGCGCCCCGTCGTGGTTCCCGTGCAACGACCGTCCCGCGGACAAGGCGTCCTACCGGGTCACCGTCACCACGTCGTCCTCACACCTGGTGCTGCTGACCGGAGACCTGGTGTCGACGCGGCGCAACGCGAGCACCACGACCTGGGTGTACGAGCGAGCGGAGCCCACCGCCTGCTACCTGATGAGCGTCCAAATAGGACGGTACGAGGAACTGGAGCTGGTGCCGGCGAACCGGGTCAACGTCCTGCTCGGGCGGGACAACGAGATCCGGGTGGTGGCTCGCGCGGTGCCGCAGCGGGCCGCCGTGCCGCACCGGTTGCGGGGGGCGGCCGAGCACGACTTCGGGCGGCAGCCGCGGATGATGGAGACCTTCGAGCGGCTCTTCGGGCCCTACCCGTTCCGGGAGTACGTGGTGGTGGTGACCGTGGACGAGCTGGAAGACCCGGTCGAGGCGCAGGGCATGGCGATCTTCGGCGCGAACCACGTCGACGGCCGGGGCACCCACGAGCGGCTTGTCGCGCACGAGCTGGCGCACCAGTGGTTCGGCAACAGCCTCACGGTGGCGGGGTGGCGGCACATCTGGCTCAACGAAGGGTTCGCCACCTACGCGGAATGGCTGTGGTCCGAGGAATCCGGCGGGCCGTCCGTCGCGGAGCTGGCGCGGCAGTGGTCGGAGCGGATGTCGCGGCTTCCCGGCCTGCGGCTCGCCGATCCGGGCGTGGCCAACCTGTTCGACGTGCGCGTCTACAAGCGCGGCGCGCTGACCCTGCACGCGCTGCGCGAGCTTGCCGGCGATGGGCGGTTCTTCCCGATGCTGCGGTCGTGGGCGGACGAGCACCGGCATGGAACGGTCACCACGGACGATTTCGTCGCGCACGCCGAGCGGCACGCCGGTGTCCCGCTGACGTCCTTTTTCGGCGAACACGGCGTCATGTGACACTTCGGCCGTGGACCGTGAGGCGTTGCGTGGCCGGGTGGCGGTCGTCGCGGGCGCGACGCGCGGAGCCGGCCGTGGCATCGCCGCCGCCCTGGGTGAGGCCGGCGCGACCGTCATCTGTACCGGACGCAGCAGCCGGGTCAGGCCGATCCCGTCCGACTACGACCGGCCCGAGACCGTCGAGGAGACCGCCGAACTGGTGACACGGCTCGGCGGCACCGGCATCGCGGTCCCGGTCGATCACCTGGATCCCGGCCAGGTGGGAGCGCTGGCCGGGCGGATCCGGCACGACCACGGACATATCGACGTGCTGGTCAACGACATCTGGGGTGGCGAGCGCCTCAAAGGCGGCCCGGCGCGGTGGAACACCCCCGTCTGGGAGCACAACCTCGCCGGCGGCCTGCGGATGCTGCGGCTGGCCGTCGACACCCACCTGATCACCTCCCACCACCTGCTCCCGCTGCTGATCGGCTCCCCGGGCGGCCTGCTCGTCGAGGTGACCGACGGCACCGCCGAATACAACGCCTCGCACTACCGCATCTCGGTCTTCTACGATCTGGCCAAGGTCGCGGTGAACCGGCTCGCGTTCTCGCAGGGGCACGAACTGGAACGGCACGGGGCCGCCGCGATCGCCCTCACTCCAGGTTGGCTGCGTTCGGAGATGATGCTCGACAACTACGGCGTCTCCGAAGAGAACTGGCGTGATGCCCTCGATCCGGCGCGGGCCGGACCCGTCGCTCCAGCGGGCTTCGCCCACTCGGAGTCTCCCCGCTTCGTCGGCCGCGCGGTCGCCGCGCTGGCCGCCGATCCCGATCGCGGCCGCTGGAACCAGAAGTCGCTCACCTCCGGTGAACTCGCGCGTGTGTACGGATTCACCGACGTGGACGGCTCCCAACCGGATGCATGGCGGCTGTCGTGAGGGCCGGGTCGTCAGGGCCCTTCGAGCAGATGGCCAGGGCGAGCGGCGAGTTTCCTCCGCAAACCCTTCTCCCGAAAGGCTGCCCACGGATCAGTTGGGACGGCCGAGGGGAGTGGTGCAGAAGGGTCCGCCGACGTAACGGGCGGTGTCGCCGGCCGGAGCAGGCTGGCCGGCGTAGTCGGCGGCGAACTTTTCGGCGTCGTCGAGCGAGCGGTAGCCCAGTGCCTGCGCCTCGGCCAGCGAGTAGGCCCGGCGGGTGTTGTCGGAGACGCCCCAGATCAGGCGGTAGCCGGGGGCGGGACAGCTCAGGCAGGCCTCGAACAGGCGGGCGGCATCGTCCGGCGAAAGCCAGGTGGACAGCCCGCGCACGCCCGGCGGGCGCTCGAAACACGAGCCGATCCGGACGCAGACCACGTCCATCCCGAACCGGGAGTGGTAGAGGCTGCCGAGCGCTTCGATCGCCGCCTTGCTCACGCCGTAGAAGGTGTCCGGGCGCGGCGAGGAGTCGGCGGGCAGGCCGGTTTCCCCCGCCTGGCCGTTCTCCCGGAAACCGACCGCGTGGTTGCTGGAGGCGAGCACCACCCTGGTCACCCCGGCCTTCCTGGCGGCGTCCAGCACGACCTGGGTGCCGTTGATGTTCACCTCCAGTGCCGCTTCCCAGGAGCTTTCCCGGCTGATGCCGCCGAGATGGATCAGCGCGTCGGCGTCCGCGCACGCCCTCGCCATCGTCTCGGGATCCGTCACCGACCCGGTCACCAGCTCGACGCCTTCACCGGGCTCGGCCGGCGGGAGCGGCGCGACGTCCAGCAGCCGCAGGATCCGGCCCTCCCGGCGAAGCCGGGGCCGCATCAGGGTACCGATCACGCCGGCCGCTCCGGTGATCAGGACTCGCATACGTGCCTTCCCTCCCAGTTCCTTCTGTCAGCGGATTCCGGCCCGGCGCAGGCGCTGGCCGAGTTCGGCGGCGGTTTCGGCGAGCAGTTCGCCCACGGAGGCGGCTTCCTCGTCGTCGACCTGGCCGAGGGGCATCGAGCAGCTGATCGCGTCGGTGCCGGGAATGCGGTACGGCACGACGGCGGCCACGCACCGGATTCCCGGTGTGCCTTCTTCGATTTCGGCGGCGTAACCGCGCTGGCGGGTGCTCTCGCATTCGGCGTAGAGCGCTTCCAGGGAACTGATCGTGTTCGGGGTGAGCGCGTGCGGCGGGTCGGGGTACAGCGCGGCGATCTCGTCCTGGGTCAGTTCGGCGAGCAGTGCCTTGCCCAGCGCGGTGGCGTGCGCGGGCAGCGTCCGGCCGACCCGCGACACGAGGTGGGTCGACCGGCGTGACTCCCTGGTCTCCAGGTAGACGACCTCGGCGCCGTTGCGTCGCGCGTAGTGCGAGGTCAGGCCCGTGCGCTCGCGAATGATTTCCAGCGCCTCGGTGGCGTAGGGCATCGCCGGGTCCCGGTCGAGGTAGGCGGTGGCGCAGATGAGCGCCCGCACGCCGAGGCGGTACCGGGCGTTGCCGGTGTCGGCTTCCAGCCAGCCGGCCTCGAACAGGGTGCGCAGCAGGCCGTGCAGGCTCGAGCGGGGGAAGCCGGTGCGCGCGTGCAGGTCCGAAAGCGAGAGCCAGGCGCCCTGGGTCGCGAAGGTTTCGAGGAGTTCCACCGTGCGGCGCGCCGATTTCACCCCCGACGGTTCGGCGACCTGCGCCTCCGCGGGGTCGGTCATGACCACTCCTCAGGCGTTCGTTGACTTGCGATGGGTGCCATATTAGCTTCTGGATGCTGTTCGCATTAACAAACAGCATCAATATACGGACTATGTTCACTTATGTGAACAGGCAGGGGGCACAGTGCAGCTCTCGACCGGCCTGATCACCTACGACGTGTACGTGGCCTGCCGGACGACCGTCGTCGCGGCGCCGATCCTGGTTTCGCCGGTGGTCTACATCGGACTGGGTGCGATCGAACGGCCGGCCGACGCGATCACCGACCCGTGTCCCCGGACGCCGTCGCCGGGTCTGAAATCTGGAGTGCCCGCATGAGTTTGGACGGTTTGCTCGCGTTCCCGCTGACCCCGTTCACCGACGACCTCGACCTGAACCCCGACGCCTTCGCCGACAACGTCGAAGCGCACGTGGCCTCGGGCGCGGCGGCACTGTTCGTCGCCTGCGGCACCGGAGAGTTCAGCGCGCTGTCGCCGGACGAGGTGGCGATCCTGCTGCGGCGGGCACGCGAGGTGGCCGACGGCCGCGTGCCGGTCTGGATCGGGGCCGGCGGCGGCGCCGCGAACGCCAGGGCGGGGGTGGCGGCGGCGCGGGCTGGTGGCGCAGACGGCGTGTTGCTGCTGCCCCCGTACCTGGTTTCCGGTGCGCCACACGGGCTGGCCGCGCACGTGCGGTACGCCGTCGGGGACACCGGCGTCCCGGTGATCGTCTATCACCGTCCGCCGAGTGTCTACACCGCGTCCTCGGCGGCGGCCCTGCTGGACATTCCGTCGGTGATCGGGCTCAAGGACGGCTTCGGCGACGTGGACCTGATGACCCGGATCGTCACGACGATCCGGGCCCGGGACCCGGAGTTCCTGTTCTTCAACGGGTTGCCGACCGCGGAGGTGTCCGCGCGGGCCTACGCGTCGATCGGGGTGGCGCGCTATTCCTCGGCGGTGCACTGCTTCGCGCCGGCGATCGCGACCCGGTTCCACCGGGCGCTCGCCGACGGCGAGGACGACGTGATCGAAACCCTGCTGGCCGGGTTCTACCTGCCGCTCGTGGCGTTGCGGGACGAGACACCGGGTTTCGCGGTATCACTGGTCAAGGCGGGCGCGCGGGTGCGCGGGCGGAAGGTCGGCGGGGTACGGCCGCCGCTGACCGAGCCGACACATGACCAACTCGGCCGGCTGGAGGGCATCATCGAGCGGGGGCTGGCGCTGGTATGAGGGTGACGGGATACGCCTACCCGTGGAATGTCGTGGAGGAGCCCGGTTTCCCGGAGCGGGCCGGTGAACTCGGGGTGGACGAGGTCGCGGTCGCGGTGTCGTATCACTCGACGCGGGCGGCCACTCCGTGGTCACCCGAGCGCACCGCCGTGCTCGCCCCGCACGCCGCCCTGTACCGGCCGTTCCGGGAAGAGGGCTGGGGCCGGCTCCGGCCCGGAGTGCCGGACTGGGTGGCTTCCCAGGACAGCGCCGGCGAGGCGGTGGCGGCGCTCAACCGCGCCGGCGTCCCGGCCGCGGCCTGGGTGGTGCTCACCCACGATTCCCGGCTGGGCGGCCGGTTCCCGGATCTGGCCGTGCGCAACTGCTTCGGGGAGACCTATCCGTGGGCGCTCTGCCCGGCCCAGGAGGAAGTGCGGGAGTACGCGGCCAAGCTGACCGGGGAATCGTTGCGGGAACTGGAGGTCTCCTCGGTCATCCTGGAGGCCTGTGGCCAGCTCGGGGCGATCCACCAGTGCCGGCACGAAAAGACCGACGCGGTGTGGGCGCCCGCGGTGGCGCGGCTGCTTTCGGTGTGCTGCTGCCCGGCGTGCGCGAGCGGGTGGGGGCTGGATCCCGGGGAAGTCATCCGAGGTCTGCGCGCGGAGGTCGCCCGCCTGCTCGCCACCGGCGACCTTTCGGTCACCGAGGACGAACTGGAATTCCGCGACGTGCTCCTGGCCGCACGGCAGCGTTCCGCCGACACGCTGCGGCAGGCCGTCCTCAGCCGGATCGGCCCGGGAATGCGCGTGGTGCTGCACGGCGCTGTAGATCCGTGGGTGACCGGTGCCTTGCCGGGCCTGACCCCCAGGGCCCCGGAGGAGGTGGACGCCGTCGTGCTGCCGTGCTGGCAGCCGGCGGCGGCCACGGTCGACGCGGTCGCGACCGCAAGGGCCACCCTTCCGGCTACGGTGGACGTCGGAGGTTATGTGACGGCGGTGGGCGCGAACGAGAACCCGGACATCGAGGCCTATGTCGCCGAGCTGGGCAAGGCCGGGGCGTCCGAGTTGCATCTCTACCACCTCGGCCTGGCCGGCCCGGCCCGCTGGCCGGCGATGGCGGCCGCGGTGTCCGGCGCGCGCACCGGGTTCTCCGGCGGTGCGACCCCCAGGACGTGAGAAGGGAACCATGGAGACCGACGCGAACGAACTGCGGCGAGTGATCGGGGCCGCGGCGGAGGCCGCGCCGAAGATCGCGGAGAGCACCCCGGCCGAGCGGGCCACGTGGCTGCGTGCCGCCGCCGACGCCCTCGACGCGGCCGCGGACGAGCTGATTCCGTTGGCGGCGAAGGAAACGCACCTGCCCGAGGCGCCACGGCTGCGCGGTGAACTGGCCCGGACCACCTTCCAGCTGCGGCTCTTCGGTGAGGTGCTCACCGACGGCGCGTTCCTCCGCGCGACGGTCGACCACGCCGATCCACGGTGGCCGATGGGCCCGCGGCCGGACATCCGGCGCACCGTCGTGCCGATCGGCCCGGCCCTGGTGTTCGCGGCGAGTAACTTCCCGTTCGCGTTCAGTGTGGCGGGCGGCGACACCGCCTCCGCGCTGGCCGCGGGCTGCCCGGTGGTGCTCAAGGCGCACCCCGGCCACCCCGGACTGTCCACTCGCACCGGTGAGGTGCTGCGCGAGGCGCTGATCGCGGCCGGTGCCCCGGCGGGGATCTTCGACGTGATCCACGGCGTGGAGCCCGGCGTGACCGCGTTGAAGGACCCGAGGATCGCGGCGGCGGCGTTCACCGGCTCGGTGCCGGGCGGGCGCGCGCTGTTCGACATCGCCGTGTCCCGGCCGGCGCCCATCCCGTTCTACGGTGAGCTCGGCAGCGTCAACCCGGTGGTCGTGACCCCGGGTGCGGTCAAGGTGCGTGGCGCGGAGGTCGTGAAGGGCTACGTGGGTTCGTTCACGCTCGGCACGGGACAGTTCTGCACGAAGCCGGGTCTGCTGTTCCTGCCCGAGGGACACGGCCTCGGGGACGCGCTGCGCGACGCGGCGGGGGCGGCTCCCGGGCAGCCCATGCTCAACGAGCGCATCGCCGGTGGCTTCACCCACGACCTCGCACGGCTGCGTGACCAGCCGTCGGTCACCGTGCTGGCCTCGGGGGACCCCGACGGCGACCTGTTCCGGCCGACGCTGCTCACGGTCCGCGGCGAGGACTTCCGGCAAGCCGGGGAGGTGCTGCGGAACGAGTGCTTCGGGCCTTCGTCCATTGTGGTCACTTACGCCGGCCAGGGCGAGCTGCTCAAGCTCCTCGACGAGCTCGAACCCGGGCTCACCGCCACCGTGCACGCCGAGGAGACCGAGGCGGAGGACGTCCGCGTGCTGCTGCCCGCGCTGACCCGGCTGGCCGGTCGGCTGCTGTGGAACGACTGGCCCACCGGCGTCACCGTCAGCTGGGCCCAGCAGCACGGCGGCCCGTACCCGGCCACCACGGCGCCCACCACCACCTCGGTCGGCACCGCGGCGATCGAACGTTTCCTCCGCCCGGTGGCCTTCCAAGGCTTCCCGGACGCGCTGCTGCCGCCGGCCCTGCGGGAGGCCAACCCCTGGCAGCTCCCACGCCGCGTCGACGGGAACCGCAGCTAGTCCCGTTCACGTTTCGGCTGGTCAACGGGCTGCACCAAGACGTTCTCCTGGGTATCACCGCAGGTCAGCGGCTCATGTGCGGCTAGTCCTTTTCGCGGATGCGCAGGCCGTCGAAGGCGACCGCGACGACTGCGTCGGCCAGTTCCTCGGGGCCGACGCCGCCGCGCGGCCGGTACCACTCGATCAGCGAGTTGATCATGCCGAACAGCAGGCGGGCGGCGGTCGCCGGATCGACGTCGGGTCGCAGGTCGCCTTCGGCCGCGGCCTTGGTGACCAGTTCGCCGACGATGTGGTCGAACTCCCGGCGCCGCGCGAGCGCGTCCCGTTCGACTTTGGTGTTCCCGTGCACCCGGAGCAGCAGCGTCACGAACGGCAGGCGGTCGACGAGCACCGTGACGCTGCCGCGCACGAGATGTTCGAGCCGGTCGACGGCCCGACCTTCGACCGCGTCGAGTTTCTCCACCTCGGCGAAGAGCCCGTCCAGCGCACGGTCGACCGCGAGGCGGAGCAGTTCCTGTTTGCTGGGCACGTGGTGGTAGATGGCGGACTTGGTGATGCCCAGCTTGCGGGACAGGTCCTCCATGCTGGTGCCGTCGTAGCCGCGTTCGTTGAACAAGCGCGCCGCGACCGTCAACAGCGACTCCAGGTCGTAACCCGGTCTGCCTCGTCTGGGCGGTGCGTTCTTCATCGGTCGAGTATCCGTTATGCGGGTGGGCGCTCGTCGATCACCCGGCGCAGTTTTCCGACCGATCGTTCGAGCGTGTCGGGGTCGAGCACTTCCACACCGACCGTGACGCCGACGCTGTCCTTGACCCGGGACGCGATCTCCGCGGCGGCCGGCACCCGGCGCTGCGCGGGCGTGTCCTCGCGGGCCTCGACGAGGACGGTCAGCTGGTCCATCCGATCCTTTTTGGACAGACGGAGCTGGAAGTGCGGGGCCAGCCCTTCGGTGGCGAGCACGATCTCCTCGATCTGGGTCGGGAAGACGTTGACGCCACGCAGGATGATCATGTCGTCGCTGCGGCCGGTGACCTTGTCCATCCGCCGGAACGACGGGCGGGCGGTGCCGGGGCGCAGGGTGGTGAGGTCGCGGGTGCGGTAGCGGATGACCGGCATGGCCTGCTTGGTGAGCGAGGTGAACACCAGCTCGCCGGTCTCACCTTCGGCGACCACGTTCCCCTCGACCGGGTCGATCACCTCGGGGTAGAAGTGGTCCTCCCAGATGTGCAGGCCGTCCTTGGTTTCCACGCATTCCTGCGCCACGCCGGGTCCCATCACCTCGGACAGGCCGTAGATGTCCACGGCGTGGAGGTCCATGCGGTTTTCGATCTCGGCCCGCATCCGCTCGGTCCACGGCTCCGCGCCGAAGATGCCGACCTTGAGCGAACTGGTCCGCGGGTCGATGCCCTGCCGCGCGAACTCGTCGAGCAGGGTCAGCAGGTAGGACGGGGTGACCATGATGATCTCGGGCGCGAAGTCGGTGATGAGCTGCACCTGCCGCGCGGTCATCCCGCCCGACGCCGGAATCACCGTGCAGCCCAGCCTTTCCGCGCCGTAGTGCGCGCCGAGCCCGCCGGTGAACAGGCCGTACCCGTAGGCGACGTGCACCTTGTGGCCGGGACGCCCGCCTGCCGCGAAGATCGACCGCGCCATGACGCTCGCCCAGGTGTCCAGGTCGGCCTCGGTGTAGCCGACCACGGTGGGTTTTCCGGTGGTGCCACTGGAGGCGTGGACGCGGCGCACCTGCCCCCGCGGTACGGCGAACATCCCGAACGGGTAGTTGTCCCGCAGGTCGGCTTTGGTGGTGTAGGGGAACTTCGCCAGGTCGGCCAGCTCGCGGCAGTTGTCGGGATGGACGCCGGCCTCGTCGAACTTCCTGCGATAGCAGGGCACGTTCTCGTACGCGTGCCGGAGTGTCCACTTGAGACGGCTCAGCTGGCGGGTGCGAAGCTCGTCCACGCTCACCCGCTCGTCCGGGCTCCACTCGTCCGGACTGGGGGCGGCGCCGAGGCGCTTCGCCGCCGGCACTTCGTTGTGCGTGGCGGTCATGCCGACTCTTTTCCGATCGTGTGGCTGCGGCCGCGGAACTCCGCGATGACCTGGCCATCGCGGTGCACGGTGACGTCGTAGATGCCGTTCCGGCCGAATCGGGTGCGTTCCTGGGCGGTCGCGATCAACTCGTCACCCAGGTTGGCACTCGCCACGAAGGTGATCTCGGCGGCCGCCGCGACGGTCACCGGGCCGTAACTGTTGCACGCGCACGCGAAGGTCGTGTCGGCGAGCAGGAACAGGTAGCCACCGTGCGCGATCTTGTGCCCGTTGACCATCTGCTCGGTGACCCGCATCCGCGCGACCGCACGCCCCTCCGCCACCTCCAGCAGCTCGATGCCGAGGCTGCGCGACGCAACATCGTCGGAGAACATCGCTCGCGCGCTTTCGCCGGTCATGGGAGCACGCTACCACAAGTTTCTGAACGTTCGGTTGGTAAATCGACTTGTGACCTGACCCGGAGGATCGCTGGTGTTGCTGCGTAGCCATGTCGGTGGTGAGTGGTATGCGGCCGCTGGTGGCGGTATGCCTCTGCGCGATGCGGTGACGGGTTCGGTGCAGTTGGTGTGTGGTGGTGTGGGTGACTTGTCTGATCATCCGCCTGAGCAGGATTTGGTGTCGTCTACGGGTTCGGCGTCCACGGCTCAGACGTTGCGGACTCATCCGGTCGTTGTGCGGAACGGGGTGCGGTTCAACGCGGAGGCGGATTCGTTGAATTGTTGGGTGCTGGGTCCGGATGCGGTGGTGGGTACGCCGGGGTTTGATTTGTTCGTTACGCGGTTGGTTACGGAGATGACGGTGAAGGCGGGGCAGAAGTGCACGGCGATCCGGCGTGCGTTCGTGCCGGGGGCGATGCGATTGCTGGACGGCTGGCGAAGGTGGTGATCGGTAATCCGGCGAACCCGGTGGTACGGATGGGGGCGTTGGCGAGTGTGGAGCAGCGTGAGGAGGTGAGCCGGTCGTTGAAGGCGGTGCTGGCGGCGGGTCATGTCGTGTTCGGTGATCCGGAGCGGGTCGAGGTGGTCGATGCTGACGCTGAGCGGGGTGTGTTCCTGTCGCCGGTGCTGCTGGCCGGTGACCCGGATCGGGCTGAGCCGCATGAGGTGGAGGCGTTCGGGCCGGTGTCCACTCTGGTGTCCGATATCTCGACCGCGCAGGTGATTGTGGCCGTTGTGGGAAGTGTTCGTGCGCGGTAAGCGCGGGCTGAATCATGTGCATGTGGGGTCGCTGCGCGCCGCTGACGCCGAGGCGGCGTTGCGCAACGCGCGGGATCTCCACACCCGCCGCAACGAGGGCGTGTCCATCTGGGTGGCCGCCTCGAGCGAGATCACCGCGTCGAAGGACCCGTTTTTCGCGCCGAGTGCGGACAAGGTGTACCGGCACCCGACGTTCTGCGACCTTCCCGACACCGTCCCCCACCTGTGAGGCCAGGGTGAGGCTCACACGTCGTAGAACTGCGCAGGCGCCGCGTTGACCTGCACGTGGAGTACGGCGCCGCCTGCTCCTGTTCCACGGAGTCGACGAGGCCTTGGACGAGGTGGCGGGCCTGGTCGACGCGGGCTTTCCCGATGCGGCGGCGAAGCTGGCCGAGTACGCGTTGGAGCTGTTGGTGGGTCATGCCTTTGTGCTCGGACGGGTCTGTAATACACGGTCTGGAGTGCGCTTACCGACGTTTCCGCGGGTCGGCGCACTGCTCCGACCATGAGGCTCACACGTCGTAGGAGAGCGCGAACTCGTACGGATGTGGGCGCAGCCGCAGCGGGTCGATCTCGTGTTCGCGTTTGAACTCGATCCAGGTTTCCAGGACGTCGGGGGTGAACACGCCCCCGGCGAGGAGGAAGTCGTGGTCGGCTTCCAGCCGGTCGATGACGGCCTCGAGGGAGGCGGGCACCTGGGTGACTTCGCGGGCCTCCTCGGGCGGCAGTTCGTAGAGGTCCTTGTCGATCGGCGACGGCGGCTCCAGCTTGTTCTTGATGCCGTCCAGCCCGGCCATCAGCATCGCCGAGAACGCGAGATACGGGTTTCCCGACGAATCCGGGCAGCGGAACTCGATGCGCTTGGCCCTGGGGGAGGACCCCGTCACCGGGATCCGCACGCAGGCCGACCGGTTACGTTGCGAGTAGACGAGGTTGATCGGTGCCTCGAAACCGGGCACGAGCCGGTGGTAGGAGTTTACCGTCGGGTTGGTGAACGCCAGCAGGCTCGGCGCGTGGTGCAGGATCCCGCCGACGTAGTGCCGGGCCAGGTCGGACAGCCCGCCGTAGCCGGTCTCGTCGTAGAACAGCGGCCCGTTCTCGTCCCACAGGGACTGGTGGCAGTGCATGCCGGAGCCGTTGTCGTTGTACAGCGGCTTGGGCATGAACGTCACCGTGTGCCCGCTCTGCCAGGCGGTGTTCTTGATGATGTACTTGAACAGCTGCAGGTCGTCGGCGGCGTGCAGCAGGGTGTTGAACCGGTAGTTGATCTCGGCCTGCCCACCGCTGCCGACCTCGTGGTGCGCCTTCTCCACGTCGATGTCCACGGAGTGGAGATTGAGTACCATCGCGTCGCGGAGGTCCGAGAAGTGGTCCCGGGGCGAGACCGGGAAGTATCCCGCCTTGTACGGCGTCTTGTAGCCAAGGTTGCCGTCCGGTTCGTCACGCCCGGTGTTCCACCAGCCCTCGACCGAGTCCACCTCGTAGAAGGCGCGGTTCTCCGTATTGTCGAACCGGACGGTGTCGAAGATGTAGAACTCCGCCTCGGGGCCGAAGAACGCCCGGTCGGCGATGGTCGATTCGGCGATGTACTGCTCGGCCTTGCGCGCGATGTTGCGCGGATCGCGGCTGTACGCCTCGCGCGTGAACGGGTCGTGCACGAAGAAGTTCATCATCAACGTCTTCTCGGCCCGGAACGGATCCACGCGCGCGGTGTAGGGATCGGGCAGCAGCAGCATGTCCGACTCGTGAATGGACTGGAAGCCGCGCACCGACGACCCGTCGAACGCGACGCCCTCGCGGAACGCCTCTTCGTCGAACGACTTCGCCGGGACGGTGAAGTGCTGCATGATGCCGGGCAGATCGCAGAACCGGACGTCCACGAACTGCACGTTCTCCTCGGAGATGAACCGCAGGACCTCTTCGGAACTGGTGAACATCGTCGTTCGCTCCTTCCTGCGCGGCGATGCTGGGAAGAAAATTCACGGTATCAGTCTTCGGCGGCCGGAGGCTTCGCGGAGACTCGACGCCCGCGGCGGTCCCTCGCGCGAGGGACCTTTGACGGGCTGCCGCCGGCGAACCCGGAACTCGCGGGTCGCGAAAGCCCGACTCGCGGGTAGCGAAGGCCGGACTCGCCCCTCGCGAAAGCTGGACTCGCGGGGCGGGAAAAGCCGGACTCGCCCGTCGCGAGAGCCCGACTCGCGGGGCGGGAAAGTCGTCGGCCGGCCGAGTCAAGTGCCGGATTTCGGGTAGTCCGCGGCAGGGAGGAGGGAGCGCGCCATGTGCCGCTTGTTCGGGATGACCGCCGCGCCCCGCCGGGTGCGGGCGACCTTCTGGCTGCTGGACGCTCCGGACAGCCTGGCCCGGCAGAGCCGCCGGGAGCCGGACGGCGCCGGGCTGGCCACCTTCGGTCCCACCGGCGCGCCCCGGGTCCGGAAACAGCCGCTGGCCGCCTACGAGGACCGGCAGTTCGCCATGGAGGCCAGGGAATGCGCGTCGACCACCTTCGTGGCGCACATCCGCTACGCCTCGGCGGGTCCCGTCGAGCCACGCAACACCCATCCGTTCGAGCAACGTGGCCGGGTGTTCGCGCACAACGGCGTGCTGGACGGGTTGGACACCTTGGACGCCGAACTGGGGGAGTACCGCGAGCTCGTCGAGGGAGAAACCGATTCCGAACGCCTCTTCGCCCTGATCACCAAGCGCATCGACCGGCGTGACGGGGATGTCACCACCGGGATCGCCGACGCGGCGATCTGGGTCGCCGAGAACCTGCCCGTCTACGCGATGAACCTGGTCTTCGCCACGGCGAACGAACTGTGGGCGTTGCGGTATCCCGCCACGCACGAGCTGTTCGTCCTGGAGCGGGCGGCCGGCGGCAGGCACGGGCGGCGGCATCTCGAGCACGCCAGCCCCGCGGGCACCGTCCGCGCCCGGTCCGGGGATCTGGCCGTGTTCCCGGCCGTGGTGGTGGCCAGCGAACGGATGGACGAGGACCCCGGCTGGCAGCCGGTCCGGCCCGGCGAACTGGTGCATGTGGACGATCGGCTCGTCGTCCGCCACGAGATGATCCTGCCCGGCCCGCCGCGGTACCCGCTCAGCCTCGACCAGCTCGGCATGCGCGCGGCCGCGTCGCAGGTCAGCATTTGACGGCCAGCATCTCGATGACGTCGCCGAGGTGCTTCCGTTTCGCGAACGCGGCGCGCTGGCGTTGCGCGCCCCCGCCGGCCGTGCGGGTCCGGTCCAGCCGGTCCAGTACGAATTCGAGGTCGTCGTGGGTCGCGGCCAGGGCGGGCCGGACATGGCCGACCAGCTCGGTCAGCTGCTGGTCGACGGGCACCAGCAGGCCGTTGACCGGGTGCAGGCAACTGCCGGGGAGGCCGTCCCGGGCCGCCCGCCACAGGTTGGCCCGCAGCACTTCCTGCGGGGGCCGGGGAGGAGGCGCGCCGAGGCTGTCGAGCGCCCTGCCGACCAGTCCCCGCACGAGGACGCCGAGCAGCGCGGCTTCCTCGGCCGTGACGGCCACATCCGACACCCGGCACTCCAGGGTCGGCTGGCGTTCGGACAGCCGGATGTCCCAGTAGATCATTCCGCGGTCGAGCATCGCCTCGGAACGCAGCATCGCGGTGACGACGGTCTCGTAGTGGTCGAGCGAGGCGAAGATCGGCGGCGGCCCCGCCGACGGCCACCGCGACCACAGCACGTGCCGCCAGCTGCAGTACCGCGTGTCCTGGCCGTTGTTGTAGGGCGAGTTGGCGGCCAGCGCGAGCAGCACGGGAAGCCAGGGGCGAACGTGGTTGCTGACCGCGATCGCCGTCTCGCGGTCCGGGATGCCGACATGCACGTGGCAGCCGCAGGTGGTGCCGGTGCTGGTGATGGCGCCGAAATGCGCGGCCATCCGGCGGTAGCGGTCGGTCGGGCTGATTTCCGGCGGCGTCGTTTCGGCCAGCAGCGGGGTGGCGGTCGGCAGCACCCTCAGGCCGCGCCGGCACGCTTCGGCAGCCAGCCGTGCCCGTAGCTTTTGCAGCTGGCCCACCAGTTCCCCGGCGCTCCGGCAGATTCCGGTCGCCGATTCGACCTGGCAGCGGGCGAGTTCCAGCTGCAGGTCGCCTTCGGCGTCCCGGGCCGCGCGGACCACCTCCGGCCCGCTGAGCGAGAGGTAACCCATTGGATCGACCAGCAGGAACTCTTCTTCGACACCGACGGTGAGCACAGGCATGGCTACCCCGCCGCGGCGAATCGAATCGGACAACCGGGACGGAGACGGATGCTGGCTACGCTCATTCGGGTGAGGAGGTGCGACGTCCTCGTCGTGGGAGCGGGACCGGCGGGCTCGGTCCTGGCGGCGGCGCTGTGCCGGGCGCGTCCCGAACTGGACGTGCTTGTCGCCGACCGGTCGGTCTTTCCCCGCGACAAGCCGTGTGGCGACGGGATCAGCCCGCGCGCGGCGGTGCTCCTGCACGGGATCGGGGCCGGCGGCGTGCTGGACGGCTACCCGCCCAACGCGGCCTGCCGGATCGTCGGGCCCGGCGGGGAGACCGTTCGCAGCGACGGCATCCCGAGCCGGCAGTGGGGCGTGATCGCGGGCCACACGATTCCCCGCACGGTGCTCGACCATCGGCTGCTCGACTTCGCGATCGGCGCCGGCGCGGAGTTCTGGCCGGGTGCCCGCGTCACCGGAACCACGCTGGAACCGGGCTGGCGGACAGCCATCGTGCGCGAGGGCGCCCGCTCGGTGACCGTCCGGGCCCGGCTCCTGGTCGGGTGCGACGGCGCGTACAGCACCGTGCGCCGGGTGTTGGGGGCCGGGAAGGTGCCGAAGGCGACCACTTCCGTCGCCGCCCGTGCCTACCTGGAATGGCCCACTCCGGACAGTGGGCTGCGGCCGATCCGGTTCGTGTTCCGGCCGGGGTTCCTGCCCGGGTACGGCTGGTTCTTCCCGATCTCGCCGACCAGCGCCAACGCCGGGGTGGGGCTTTCAGTGGCCCGCGGCCGTGACCTGCACCAGGCGGTGCGCGAATTCCTCGCCGAGCTCGCGGCGGCGGACCGCACGCTCGATGTGCCCGCGCATGACCTGCGCGCACACCTGCTGCCCCACGACCGCCCGCCGCTCGCGTTCCGCCGGGCCGCGCTGGTCGGCGACGCGGCGTCGATGATCAACCCGCTGAGCGGTGAAGGGATCTACTACGCCCTCCGCGCCGGGCTCATGCTCACCGAGCGGCTCGCCTCGGTCGAGCTGGCCGACGCCGGCGCGCTCCGGGAGGCGTTGCGCGGGTACGAGCAGGCGTTCCGGGCGCGGTTCGCCAAGCACTACCGCAGCTCGCGGGTGGCCCGGCGGGTGGTGAGCCACGAACGGCTGTGCCGCGCCGCGATCGCCGCGGCGGCGGCCGATCCCCGGTCCACGGAGGACGCCGTGAGCCTGCTGTTCGGGGACGGCGCGACGGGCACGCCCGGGGTGGCGCGCCTGCTCGCCGGCGCGGCCCGCAACGCCGTCAGGCGGTGACCGCGCGGCGCGTTGCGGTAGTGGTCTGAACCTTGTACGGACCGCCAGTCGTGGCATCCGTTGCGCCGCCGGCTCCGCGGGGGAGCGCTACGCCCGCGAGACCTTGAGGCAACTGCACGGCCCGGACGTCTTCCGGGCCGCTCTGCTCCACAGTGGACTGTTTCCGCGCGGGATCGTGGGAGACTATCCGAGATTCCCCCGGCGCGGTTGCCTGCTCGACGTGGCACGGCATTTCCGGCCGAAGTACGAGGTGCCGCGCTTCATCGACCAACTGGCCGCGCACAAGCTGAACGTGCTGCACCTGACCGACGATTAGGCTGGCGGATCGAGATCCCGAAGTTCCCCCGGCTGACCGAGATCCGTTCGTGGTGGCGCGAATCGACGGTCGGCAGGCACAACGGACCGGAACGGGACGGCAGGCCGCACGGCGATTTCTACTCCGGCAAACGATCTCCGGGATCTCCGGGATCTCCGGGATCTCCGGGAAATCGTCGCCTACGCGTGAGCGGGCGATCACCGTCGTGCCCGAAATCGACATCCCCGGACGCTCGCGAGCGGCGATCGCGTCCTACCCGGAGCCCGGGGCCTAGGAGGTCTGGACCTCATGGGAAGGCCAGCCACGACCTGCTCGACCCCTTCGAGTCCACAGTGGAGTTCTTCCGCGCGGTGTTCGACGAGGTGATGGAGATCTTCCCCGGCGAGGTGATCATCGGCGCCTGGCGCGACGAACCCCGTGGTGCGTTGCCGGGCGCACAGGTCCCGGTGCGGACCGAGCACCTGGACACCGCTGAACCCGATCCGCGGCAACGCGCTCACCAGCCTGACCGGCCTGACGGGCTGGGCTGCCCAGCCTTACGGCGACGTCGAAACCGGCACCGGCGGGTCGCCCGGCTGACGTACCGGGCAATGGCGCCGCGCCGGCGTTCACGTTGACCGCGCTTGCCCTGTGTGCCTACGATGTAACTAGTTGCTGAAACTAGTTACATCCTGGGGTGTCGTGGCTGAGCACGTGGTTGTCATCGGTGCCGGCGTCTACGGCGCGGCGGTGACCGCTTCGCTGACGCGGCGGGGCGCCCGGGTCACCGTCGTGGACGCGGGCGAGCCGGCGGGCGGCACCTCCGGGGCGACGTTTTCGTGGATCAATTCCTGTGGCAAGCAGCCCCGGCCGTACCACGACCTGAGCGTCGCGAGTATGGCGGCGCACCGGAAACTGGCGGCCGAAGTGCCCGATGGCGATTGGTATCACGAGGGCGGCAACCTGGAGTGGGCCGCCGACGATGCCGGGCGCGAGGAGTTGCGCGAGAAGGTCGCGGGCGTTCTCGGCTACGGATATGAGGCGCGCTGGCTCAGCCGGGCGGAGGTGCTGCGCCTGGAACCGGACATCGACCCCGCCGAGGTACCGGCGGACGAGATCGCCTACTTCCCGCGCGAGGGCTGGATCGAGCCGGCCCCGCTGATCGCGCATCTCCTTTCCCGGGCCGGTGCCGAACTGGTGCGCAATGACGCGGTTACCGGCCTGGAGGTGACCGACGGTTTGGTGCGCGCGGTACGGCTCGCGTCGGGGCGGCGGCTGTCCGCGGACGCGGTCGTGAACTGTGCCGGGCCGCGGGCTGACCGGATCGCCAAGCTCGCCGGGCTCGACCTGCCCATGCGCAACACCCGCGGCGTGCTCATCTACACCTCGCCGGCCGCGGTCTCGGTGTCTCGCGTCGTCCATGCCCCGCACGTCCACCTGCGCCCGGACGGTGCCGGGCGGCTGCTGCTGCACACCCCCGAGATCGATGGCGCGGCCGGTGAGACCGGCGTCGCGCAGGCGTCGGTCGGCAAGGTGCTCGCGGCAGGCTGTGCGCTGTATCCGGGAATCCGTGCGGCGACCGTGGAAAGCGTGCGGGTGGGGGAGCGGCCCATTCCCGGTGACGGCCTGCCGGTGCTCGGACGCGCGGCCGGACTGCCCAACTTCCACTTCGCCGTCTCACACAGTGGCGCGACTCTCTGCGTGCACGCCGGTGACCTGGTCGGGGCGGAGGCGCTCGGCGAGGATCAGAGCGAAGCCCTTGCGGCGTTCCGGTTCGAGCGGTTCTGATTCCGGGTGGTCGTGAAGCGGGCAACCATCGGCGATGTCGCCGCGCAGGCCGGCGTGTCCACGGCCACGGTGTCCCGCGTCCTCAACGGCGGCGCCGTCACCGAGGCCACGGCCGGCCGTGTGTGGGAAGCGATCACCCGCCTCGAATACACGCCCAACGCGCTCACGAGAAGCATCTTCGCCGGGCGCTCCACCACCATCGGCGTGATCATCCGCGACCTGAGCAGCCCGTTCTATCTCGACCTGATCCGCGGCATCGACGAGGTGGCGGCCGCGTACGGCAGTCCCGTCATGCTCGCCAACACGTTCCGCCGGACCGACCGCGAGGTCGCCCAGGTGCGCACGATGGACGAGCAGCGGGTGCGCGGACTGATCGTCACGACCGGGGAAACGCCCGACGGCCGCACCCGCCGGATGGCCGAGGGCGGCACCCCGTGCGTGATCGTCACCCGTACCGTGCCGGACCCGCCGCCCGGCCTGCACTCGGTCAGCCTGGACAACTTCGCGGCAGGCCGGCTGATGGCCACGCACCTGGCCGGGTGCGGGCGGTCGTCCGTCGGCGTGGTCACCTCCGGGCGCCGGCCCTCCCAGATCGAGCGCACGGCGGGGCTCCGGCAGGGCCTTGCCGAACTCGGGCTGCCCCTGCCCGGCACCGCGGTCGCCGTCGCGGACAGCGAGAGCGAGGTGAGCGATGCCGTTGGCTCGCTCCTCGCGCTCCCGCTGGACGCGATCGTCTGCGTCACCGGCCGCCTGACCGTCGCAATCCACGCGGCGCTGACCGCTCGCGGCATCGCCATTCCCGGCGACCTCGCGTTCCTGACCATGGACGACTTTCCCTGGGCCCCCGCGCTCGGGATCACCGTGGTCACCCAGCCCGCCTACGAGATGGGCCGGAAAGCGGCCCAGCTAGTCGTCCACCACCCGGGCGAGCCGGTCCAGGCGGTCTTCGAGCCGGCCTTGATCGCCCGCACCTCGTGTGGCGAGTTGTCACTCCGGGCCTGAAACAACCGGCTGCCGATCGGCGACCCTTCCCCGGTGACTGCCCGCGATTCGCCTACCGGATGCGATGGTCACTGCTCTGGTACTTCACGTCACTGTCAACCACCACTTCGTCACCATCGGAACTTTCCCCGGAGGAGAACAGGCAGCTGACGAACGCGATGACCGAATCGGCACCGTCTCGCAGTCCACCAAGGGACGTGTGCACCACGTCGGCGGACTTCGTCGGTCTGCTTATCAGGAAGAACAGGATAAAAGCAGCGAAGACGACAATGAGGCATTTCTTCGTACCGGCCGACATGCGCACCATCCGATCGTTGTCCGGGCCGGCACACGCCGCCCGACGGGAACCATCGGACATCCTGCGCACACACCGTCACCGCGCCGAAACAACGAATCACGCGGGTCAGCAGCCAGGCCGCGGAGGGAAGCGCCACGAACGCGACGAGCGCCGCGATGTTGTGCACGTTCCCGCTCAGCGAGCGCGGCGCCCCGGGCGGGTCGACCTCGAACGAGGACGCGTCATCGCCGAACCGTATCCCCGGGACGGACCCCAAGCCGGACCGCTGGCGCTTCTTGGGACGGCGCGACGGTACGCATGGGCAAGAGAGCCGCCGGCTCGTCACTTCTCGGTGACGTGACCGAGCATCTGCAAGGTCAGCCGCTGGTAGAGACGCACGATATCGCTGGGACCGTACCGGTCGTCGTCGCGGAACCACTCGCGCACACCGTTGAGCATGTCGAGGACTGCCATGGCCGAGATCGCGGGGTCTTCGACGTCGAAGGTGTGCCTTCATCGACCCCTAGATGATTGATGCGGTGAAGTTGGTGTTAGTGATCGAAGGCTGTGAGTGAGCGTTTTCTGGTCACGCCGGTTTCCCAGTTGTGCCAGATGCCGGCGGCCATGGCCAGTAGGCGCTGCGCGATGCGGGTGAACACCCCGGCGGGGGTGCGCCCGCCGTGCCGTTCAAGATCGAGTTGTCCTTTCAGGGTCTGATTGACC
>NZ_DATELF010000063.1:0-23534 GCF_035276945.1 Amycolatopsis sp.
GTTTGCAGACGTTAGCGAAGACCAGGCAGAAATCAGTCTCCTGGGTTGGCCGGGTGAGTCCGGGAAATCGCGAAGGTGACACAGCCTGAAGGCGCGACATCACCGGCTAGGATCCCGGCCCGGTATTCCTCGAGGCGGCGAGCGAGGCGCTCGCGGCGGCCGACGCCGCCGCCGAGGCGGTCGCCAGCGGCTGAGCCGATCAGCGGAGCTGGTAGTCCTTGAGCAGGCTGCGGCCGATGATCATCTTCTGGATGTCGCTGGTGCCCTCGCCGATGAGCATGAACGCCGCCTCGCGGTAGAGGCGCTCGATCTCGTACTCCTTGGAGTAGCCGTATCCGCCGTGGATGCGGAAGGAGTCCTGGACGACCTCGTTGCAGTACTCCGAGGCGAGCATCTTGGCCATCCCGGCCTCGACGTCGTTGCGCGCGCCGCGGTCCTTGAGGCGGGCGGCGTTGACCATCATCTGGTGCGCGGCCTCGACCTTGGTGGCCATCTCGGCGAGCTTGAACGCGATCGCCTGGTGCTCGGCGATCGGCTTGCCGAAGGTCCGCCGCTGCTGCGCGTACTCCACCGCCAGCTCGAAGGCCCGGATGGCGATCCCGCAGGCGCGCGCGGCCACGTTGACCCGGCCGACCTCGATGCCGTCCATCATGTACGCGAATCCCTTGCCGGGCGCCGCGCCGAGCACCTTGTCGGCGCCGATCCGGAATCCGCCGAATACCGCCTCGGTGGTGTCGACGCCCTTGTATCCCATCTTGTCGATCTTGCCGGGAATGGTCAGGCCCGGCGCCACCTCGCCGAATCCTTCCGGCTTTTCCACCAGGAACGCGGTGAGGTTCTGGTGCGCCTTCTCGGCCCCCTCGTCCGTCCGCACCAGCAATGCGATCAGGTTCGAGCTGCCACCGTTGGTGAGCCACATCTTGGCGCCGTCGATGACGTATTCGTCACCGTCCCGTTTGGCCCGCGTCTTGATGGCCGCGACATCCGAGCCCAGATCCGGCTCCGACATGGAAAAACTACCGCGAACGGCTCCTTCCGCCATCTTCGGCAGGAAATACCGCTTCTGCTCCGGCGTGCCGTGCCGCGAAATCATGTGCGCCACGATGAAATGCGTGTTGATCACGCCGGACACGCTCATCCAGCCCCGCGCGATCTCCTCGACCACAAGCGCGTAGGTCAGCAGGGACTCGCCCAGCCCGCCGTATTCCTCGGGAATGGTGATCCCGAACAGGCCTATCTCCTTCATGCCCTCGACGATGTCGTCGGGATACCTGTCCGCGTGCTCGAGCTCCTGCGCGTGCGGAATGATCTCCTTGTCCACGAAGGAGCGCACGGTGGACAGGATCTCGGACTGGACGTCGGTGAGACCGGCGGTCTGGGCGAGGCGGGCCATGCTCGACTCCTGTGTCTTCGCGCGGTTATCACCGGTGAGTATGGCCCCCGGGCCGCCGACCGTGCTATGAGCAGTCTCACCCCGTCTCGGCCCCGGTCGCCCTCTCCACCGTCTTGGGTTCCTCGGGCATCCACGGCAGCGGCGCGGCCTGGCCGTTCGCCGACTCCTCGCGGGCGCCATCCAGTTTCTCACCCCTCCGGGTGGCATGATCTAGAAAACGGAGCAGCTCCACCGGAAACGGCAGCACCAGTGTCGAGTTCTTCTCCGCGGCGACCTGCACCACCGTCTCCAGCAGGCGCAGTTGCAACGCGGACGGCGTGTCGGCCATCCGCGTGGCCGCCTGGGCGAGCTTGTGCGACGCCTGCAGTTCACCATCGGCGGAGATGACCCTGGCCCGGCGTTCCCGTTCCGCCTCCGCCTGCCGCGACATCGACCGCTTCATCGTCTCCGGCAGCGCGACGTCCTTGATCTCCACCCGGTCGATGTGCACGCCCCAGTCCAGTGCCGGGCTGTCGATCATCAGCTCCAGGCCCTGGTTCAGCCGCTCCCGGTTGGACAGCAGATCGTCGAGATCGCTCTTGCCGATGATCGAGCGCAGCGAGGTCTGCGCCACCTGGCCGACCGCGAACCGGTAGTCCTGCACGTTGATCGAGGCCACTATCGGGTCGATGACCTTGAAGTAGACGACCGCGTCCACCCGGACCGTGACGTTGTCCCGCGTGATGCCCTCCTGGGCCGGCACGGGCAAGGTGACGATCTGCATGTTGACCTTCTGCAACCGGTCGGCGATCGGCACCAGCATGGCCAGTCCCGGCTCGCGGAGGTGCGGACGGACCCGCCCGAACCGGTACACCAGGCCACGTTCGTACTGCTTGACCACACGGACGCTCGCGGCGAGCCAGGCGAGGCCGGCCGCGCCGACCAGGGCGATGACTTCCACCAACATGGCAGCTCCCGGGCTACGCGCCCCCTCGCGCTCGATGTTACTCCCGTCACACCGGCATAGAAGTACCTTCGGGATCGGTCCCGGCACAGGCGGATAGCCTTGCCTGTATGACCCCCGTGAACAGGGTTTTCGCTGCCCAGCTGGCCGGTTTGCCGGTCTTCGGGCCCGATGGCGAGTCCATCGGGAAGGTCCGGGACGTGGTCGCCGGACTGCGCCTGGACCACCAGCCGCCGAGGGTGCTCGGACTGGTCGTCGAACTCTCGAACCGGCGCCGGGTCTTCGTGCCCATGCTGCGCGTCACCTCGATCGAACCCAACGCCGTCACGCTGGCCACCGGGTCGGTCAACATGCGCCAGTTCCACCAGCGTCCCAACGAAGTGCTCGTACTGGGACAGCTCACCGACGCGCACGCCGGGCTCGCCGGACCCGGCGTCCGCGTCACCGTCGTGGACGCCGCCATGGAGCCGACGCGCACCCGGGACTGGGTGCTGGCGAAACTGGCCGTCCGGGAGCGCACCGGCCGGCTCGGCCTCGGCAGGCGGCGGGCTTCGTTGCGGGTGCTGCCGTGGGCGGAGGTCTCCGGCCTGGGCCTGACCGACCTGGCCGGGCAACCTCAGGGCGCCGGGCAGTTGCTCATGCTGTTCGACACCATGCGCCCCGTCGACATCGCCGCCACCGTCCGCGACCTGCCGGCGAAACGCCGGCACGAGGTCGCCGACTCGATGGACGACGAGCGGCTCGCCGACGTACTCGAGGAACTGCCGCAGGACGACCAGAAGGACCTGCTCAAGCACCTGCCCGAGGAGCGGGCCGCCGACATCCTCGAGGCCATGAACCCCGACGACGCGGCCGACCTGCTCGCCGAACTCACCCCCGCGGACCAGAACCGGCTGCTGGAGCTGATGGAGCCCGAGGAGTCCGAGCCGGTCAAGCGACTCCTCGCCTACTCGTCGGACACCGCGGGCGGCCTGATGACGCCCGAACCCGTGGTGCTCACCCCGGACGCCACGATCGCCGAGGCGCTGGCGCGCATCCGCAACGCCGACCTGTCCGCGGCGCTGGCCACCATGGTCTTCGTGTGCCGCCCCCCGACCGAGACGCCGACCGGGCGATATGTCGGCTGCGTGCACTTCCAGCGGCTGCTCCGCGAGCCGCCCGCGGAAATGATCGCCGCCACCCTGGACAGCGCCCTCCCCGTGCTCCGGCCCTCGGCCGCGCTCGGCGAGGTCACCCGGTACTTCGCCGCGTACAACCTGGCCTGCGGCCCGGTGGTGGACTTGCAGGACCACCTGCTGGGCGCGGTGACCGTCGACGACGTGCTGGATCACCTTCTGCCCGAAGACTGGCGCGAAACCGGGCTACACGACGTAACCGAGGATACGGAGGTGGAGCGTGCCTGAACTGCTCACGAGAAGGCGGCTGGACCAACCCCGGGCGTCCACGCGCCGGATGATCAACATCGACCCGGACGCGTTCGGCCGGATCTCCGAACGGCTGGCCCGGTTCCTCGGCACCGGCAAATACCTGTTCTGGCAGACGCTGACCGTGATCGTGTGGATCGGGCTGAACCTTTCGGCCGCCGCGCTGCGCTGGGACCCGTACCCGTTCATCCTGCTCAACCTGGCCTTCTCCACGCAGGCGGCGTACGCGGCACCGCTGATCCTGCTGGCTCAGAACCGGCAGGACGACCGCGACCGGATCGCGCTGGAAGAGGACCGCAGCCGGGCCGCCCAGACCAAGGCCGACACCGAGTTCCTCGCCCGTGAACTGGCCGCGCTCCGGCTCGCGATCGGCGAAGTCGCCACGCGGGACTACCTGCGCGGCGAACTCGACAAGCTCCGGGAAGACCTCAACGCCAAGCCGCGCAAGGCGAAGGCAGGTCCGTAGCATGGACCCATGACCAGCACGCAGCAGTTGCCCACCGTCGAGGACGTTCGCGCCGCGCTCAAGAACGTCTACGACCCCGAGATCAGGAAACCGATCACCGATCTCGGCATGGTCAAGGATGTCGTGGTGGGCAAGAACGGCGTGGTGACCGTCGCGGTCTACCTGACGGTGGCGGGCTGCCCGCTCAAGGAGACCATCACCAGGGACACCACCACGGCCGTCGGGAAGCTCGGCGGCGTGCGAGACGTGCGGGTCGAACTCGACGTGATGAGCGACGAGCAGCGCACCGCGCTGCGCAAACAGTTGCGTGGGGACGCGGCCGAGCCGGTCATCCCGTTCGCCCAGCCGGGCTCGCTGACCCGCGTGTACTGCGTGGCCTCGGGCAAGGGCGGGGTGGGCAAGTCCAGCGTCACCGTCAACCTGGCCGTCGCGATGGCCGAGCGTGGCCTGTCCGTCGGCGTGGTGGACGCCGACATCTACGGTCACTCCGTGCCGCGCATGCTGGGCGCGCGGGACAAGCCGACCAAGGTCGAGAAGATGATCATGCCGCCGCAGGCGCACGGCGTGAAGGTCATCTCCATCGGCATGTTCACCCCCGGCAACACCCCGGTGGTGTGGCGCGGCCCGATGCTGCACCGGGCCCTGCAGCAGTTCCTCGCCGACGTCTTCTGGGGCGATTTGGACATCCTCCTGCTCGACCTGCCCCCGGGCACCGGCGACATCGCCATCTCGGTGGCACAGCTCATCCCCAACGCGGAGATCCTCGTGGTCACCACCCCGCAGCAGGCGGCGGCCGAGGTCGCCGAGCGGGCGGGCGCCATCGCGCTGCAGACACGGCAGCGGCTGGCCGGGGTGATCGAGAACATGTCGTGGCTGGAGACCCCGGACGGGACCCGGATGGAGATCTTCGGTTCGGGCGGCGGCCAGACGGTCGCCGATTCCCTGTCGAAGTCGACCGGTGCGAAGGTGCCGCTGCTCGGCCAGGTCCCGCTGGACCCGCGCCTGCGCGAACAGGGCGACGCCGGCACCCCGATCGTGCTCGCCGAGCCCGAGGCGCCCGCTTCCGCCCTCCTGCGGGACATCGCGGGCAAGCTCACCGTGCGCGCCCGCGGCCTGGCCGGGATGATGCTCAACGTCACCCCCACCGCTCGCCGCTGACCCCGCACCCTCGCGAGTCCCCCGCTCACGGCGCGCGAGTCCCACATCGGCCGCGTGCGAGTTCGACATTCGGCGGCCAGCCCACGAGGTCGGCCGGGCGAAGTTACGTGGCGTCGGGGTCGACGGGGGGCTTTTCGCCGGGCTTGAGCGGGTCCGGCTTGGCCGTGGACGCGGTGGGATAGCCGTTCGGCTTGGTGCTGCCGCCGCTGATGCCGTTGAGGCCGAGCGGGTCCGGGTCACCGTCGAACAGGTGCTGGGTGACAGCCCGGCGCGGGTCGAAGTTGCGCAACTGCCGCAGGTCCTCGAGCGGCTTGCGGAACTCGTCGAAGTCCGGGCCCACCTCGTCCCGCAACTGCTGGCGCGCCCCGCTGGCGAACTCACGGACCTTGCGCACGGTTTTGCCGAGCCAGGCCGCCGCCTCGGGCAGCCGCTCGGGGCCGAGGATGAACAGACCGGCGACGACCAGAACGAGGATCTCTCCCCAGCCAACGCTCTCGAACACCAGCCAACCTCCGCGCAGTAGGACCGGTCCCAGCGTACCGGCTCAAAACCCTTGTGAGCCCCTGTGAGCGCTCAGTCGGAACTCAGGGTCACGTCGATGACGAGCGGCCGCCCCTGCCGCACGAGCTGGACCGGGACCACGTCGCCGATGTTGTGCGCCCGCACGGCCACGGTGAGTTCGGGCGCGTTCCGCACCATCCGGTCGCCGACCTTCGTGATCACGTCGCCCTCGGCGATCCCGGCTCGCGCCGCCGGGCCGCCGTCGGCGACGTTCAACACCTGCGCACCCTCCGACGTGTCCGCCGAAACCGACGCCGCGTTGATCCCGATATCAGCGTGCTTGACCTGCCCGTCGCTGATCAGCGCGCGGGCGATCTTGATCGCGTCGTCGGCCGGGATCGCGAAGCCGATGCCGATGCTGCCGCCCTGGCCGTTGTCGGCGTCGGTGCGGATCGACGAGTTGATCCCGATCAGCGCTCCGGTGGAGTCCACCAGCGCCCCGCCGGAGTTGCCGTGGTTGATCGGGGCATCGGTCTGGATCGCGTCGTAGGTGACCGGTGCCTCGCCGTTTTCGCCCTGCGCGGTGATCGGCCGGTGCAGGGCGCTCACGATGCCGGCGGTGACGGTGTTCTGCAGGCCGAGCGGCGATCCGACCGCGATCACGGAGTCTCCAGGTTGCAGGTCGGCGGACTTGCCGATCTGGATCACCGTCGGGTTGGCCACCGCCACTTTCAACACGGCGAGGTCGGTCTTCGGATCGGTGCCGACCACCTTCGCCTGGGTCCGCGTGCCGTCGGTGAACACCGCGGTGATCTTGGCCTGCGGGTCGCTGGTGGCCAACGAGATGACGTGGTTGTTGGTGAGCGCGTAGCCCTGGGGGTCGATCACCACCCCGGAACCGACGCTGCCCGACTGGCCGGAGACGACTTCGATCGAGATCACCGCCGGCGACACCCGCCGGGCGATGTCGGCCACCGACCCGGGCGCGCGCTCCTTGCCCGCCTCGGCCTCCGAAATGGTCGCCTCGCCGGTCAGCGCGTTTCCCGTGCTGGCCACCCACCAGCCGACGAGCCCGCCGGCCGCCCCGATGACCAGGCAGATCACCCCGAGCAGGGCGAGCGCGACCGGTTTGACCCGGCGCCCGAGCAGCACCTCCGGCAGCGACAGCATCGCGCCACGCGGGCGTTCGGTGTCGCCGTCCTCGTCGTCCCCGGCCTCGAGTGCCGGACTGCCGAGCACAGCGGCCGCACCCGGGTCTCGCCACGGGTCGCCGCCGTTGGACCACAGCGCGGGTTCGGGCACCTCCACCGGCCCGCCGTTGTCGTCACCGGGTCGCTGGAGCACGACGTTTTCGGCGCCGGGCGGCCGCCCGAACGCCTCGGCCAGCGACTCCGGGGCGGGCGGTTTCGTGATCAGCTTCTCGCCATTGGACGATCCCGGGGCGTACAGCCGGTCGAAGGCCCCCTCCACGCCGCGTGGCCTGCCGAAGGTGGCGGCCTCCGCCGGGTCCACCGAGGGCCGGTCAACCGGCCTGGGCGTCAGGCGCGGCTCTTCAGGCTGGCTGGGCTGGTTCATTTCTCCCCGACACGCACGGCTTTTCGGTGACCATACGCCACCAATTGTCCCGTCCCCCCAGTGAAGCGCCCGTCAGTACCCTCTTAGCGGTTCTGGATCAGGGGAGCCGCGTTCTCGCTGGTCGTGGTGGTGGGCGTCGCGGGCTCGGGAATGCCGCCGAACTGCGCGCGCAGCACGCCGGGCGGGTTGCCGCCGCTCTGCTGCGGGACCTGGCCGGTACCGTCGCCGCTGGAGGTCACCACGATCGCCAGCGCGCTGAGCACCAGCCCCGACACGACCACGCCCGCCCCCTGGGCGGCACGCCGTCGCACCGAGTGGGCACGCTGCTGGCCGGCGAGCACTGCCGAGCCGCGGCCCAGCGGAGTCGCCGTCCCCAGCGGCGACGACGACCCGAGTACCGTCGAATGCGCGCGGAACCCGGCCACCCGGTCCGGCCGCTGGACCGCCACCAACTGCCCGTCCTCGGTGACCGCCAGGTTGTCCGGCGCGGTCGGCAGGTCGGTGTGCTGCGGGATGGCCCGCAGACTGGCCAGGAACCCGGCCGATATCGGGGGCGCCGCGGCCCCCTTCACCGCCGCACGGGCCTGCCGCTGGGCCGCGACCTCGGCCGTACAACCGGGGCACCGGGCGATGTGCGAAGCGGCGCGATCCTGCGCACCGAGCGACAGCTCACCGTCGACGAAGGCCACGACGGCGTCCGGCATCAGGTGCGACTCGGCGAAGCGAACCCAACCCCGCGGTTCGTTCATGCTGTGTCCTCCACGATCTTGCGCGCGACCGCGATCGTGTCGACTGGGCACTCCTGACCAGCACCGGCAACCTCATCCGCGCGGGCGCCCTGCCGGCCCCATGGCGGAGACAGGCGTGCCCTCTGGTCGCCCTGACTGCCGCGCCTCCACGCAACCAGTGTCATACCGACGCCTCCACGGATTCACGCTCGAGTGCGCGACGCCGTTCGAGCGCGGCGCGCAGCGCCTGCCGACCACGATGGATCCTACTGCGCACCGTGCCGAGTTTCACACCCAGCGTCGCGCCGATCTCCTCGTAGGAAAGCCCCTCGACGTCACAGAGCACCACGGCTGCGCGGAATTCCGGGGGCAGCTCGTCGAGCGCGGCCTGCAGGTCGGGGTCGAGGTGGGTGTCGCTGTACACCTGCTCCGGACTCGGATCGTCGCCGACGATCCGGTCGGTGTCCTCGGGCAGCCCCTCCATGCGCACGCGGGAGCGACGGCGTGCCATGTCGAGGAACAGGTTCGTGGTGATGCGGTGCAGCCAGCCCTCGAAGGTGCCTGGCTTGTACGACGCCAGCGAGCGGAACACCCGGATGAAGGTCTCCTGGGTCAGGTCTTCGGCGTCGTGTGTGTTGCCGGTCAGGCGGTAGGCGAGCCGGTAGACCCGGTCGGCGTGCTCGCGGACGACCTCGTCCCAGGACGGCGGAGTCCAGGCGGCTTCGTCGACGGTGACCGGTCGACCCCCGGCCGGGACATCCTCGTTCGTCGGGCTGTTCTGCATCGGTGGGGAAGGCACCTCCATCAGGCTGTTCTCCCTACTGTTCGGCTCAACGCGGAAGATCCGCACCGTGTTCCCGCGTACGAGGGATAGCTTGGTCCGTTTCCTTATGTGTCTGGTGAGACGCCACTGAGATTCACCTGAGAAGTGCCGCGGCCGGGCTCCCGGCGCCGCGGGGCGCCATCGAAGGTGTCCACTGTACGCGCAAAACCGCAACAAGGCACTCCTCTTGCGCCGTTCGGCCCATGCCCGACGCTAACCTCTCCGCGTGACCGCCGAGGAGTCTTATCTGCCCGACGACGAGGTGCTGCTTGCCGCCCGTGGCCGGGCGGAGGAGTTCGGCTGCACGCCGCTCGGAGCGGCCGCGGGCGCGGCGTTGAGCTTCCTCGCCACGAGCGTGCGGGCGCGGGCGGTGGTCGAGATCGGGACCGGTACCGGGGTCAGCGGGCTGTACCTGCTGCGCGGGATGGCCCCGGACGGGGTGCTGACGTCGATCGACATCGAGCCGGAATACCACCGCGCGGCTCGCAAGACCTTCCTCGACGCCGGTTTCCCGCCGGGGCGTACCCGGTTGATCATGGGCAGAGCACTGGACGTGCTGCCACGGCTCACCACGGGCGGTTACGACCTGGTGTTCGTCGACGCCGCGCGAGCCGAGTACCCGAGCTACTACGAGCACGGCGTGCAGTTGCTGCGGCCGGGTGGAGTGCTCGCGTTTCACGGCGTGCTGGCCCCGCGTGCCGACCCCACCCGCCGCGATCCAGGTGTAATCGCCTCCAGGGAACTGGGCCGGGCGGTGCGGGACGACGAGCGGCTGACCCCCGCGTTGCTGCCGGTCGGCGGGGGTCTGCTGGTCGCCGCCGTGCGCTGATCGTCCGGAAACTGTCGGACCCCCGTGGCACCATGCGGATGTCCAACGAGGTCGGTTCGATGGAGGTGCGCGATGCGGGAAGCAGTGGTGGAGGCCGCGCGCTTTCTTGCCGCACGGTTCGCCGAGCCGATCGTGCTGGGCGACGTGGCCGACCACGTCGGGTACAGCCCGTATCACCTGGCCAGAGCTTTCGAGCGGCAGCTCGGCACCCCGCCAGGGCAGTTCCTGGCGGCCCATCGCTTCCAGCGGGCCAAGCAGCTGCTGCTGTCCGGCGACGAGCGGATCGCCGAGGTCTGTCACGCGGTGGGGTTCACCTCGGTCGGCACCTTCACCAGCCGGTTCGCCGCCGTGGTCGGCCAGACCCCCCTCGAATTCCGTCGGCTTCCCGAGTTGCTCGCGCACGCGCCGCCCCAACCGGTGCTGATGCCCGGCGGCGCGCGGGACGGCGGCATGGTCACCGGCTCGGCGAACCTGAGCCCGGCCGCCTTCGCCGCGCTGGGCGACGCCGCGTCGATCTACGTGGGGCTGTTCCGCAGGCGGGCCGCACGCGGGGTTCCGGTGAGCGGCACCCTCCTGGGCGAGACGAACGACTTCGTGCTGACCGGAGTGCCGCCTGGCAGGTACTGGGTGCTCGGGTCGGCGTTGCCGGCACGCGCCGGCGCCCAGGTTCAGCTCGTCCCGGCGCGAACGGTGTCCGGTGCGGCGAAGGAGCCGCTGGTCGTGACTTCGGCGAGCCCGTGCCACCACCGGGACGTCTACCTCGACGTCGCTCCGGAATGGACGCCGCCCGTACTGGTCGCGTTACCGCCACTGGCCTCCTCGGGCTTTCGGACGGAGCGAAAACGACACACGGAGCACGCCGCCAGCGCCAGCCAGCTCGTTGTGACCGCGACCAGCCACGGCCATCCCCCGTGGCCGTAAACGACGCTGCCGGTAGCGGCCGCCCACCCGTTCGCGACGGTGTGCGCCGCGAAGAACCCGCCCGTCAGCACCACGAACCCGGCCACGACCAGGGGCAGCAAGTCCGGCAGGTCAGGGCGGCCCCGGTCGCGGTGACGACCAGTGCCCCGGCGACCGGCTGACCGAAGGAGAACTCGATCTCGGCCTGGTCGCGCCCCTGCCCGGCGATCCGGCGCTCACCGGAACCGAGCCGGCCGAACAGGACCTGCCGCTGTCGGTTCCGGCTGCGTACCGGCCGGCCACCCGTCGGCGGATCCGCTTCGTCGAGTTGACGGACGAGGAGTTCGTGACGCTCGAACACGGCTACGGGCCACGACAGATCGCCGACGCCCGGTGCGTCGCGGCGGGCTTCGAGCCGAAGATCGCCTTCGAAGGTCAGGAATCCGACACGGTAGGCGGTCTGGTCGCGGCCGGGCTCGGCGTCGCGCTCCTACCGCGCTTCGGCCCTTCGCCGCCCTCCGGGGTCGTGGAGATCCCGCTTTCCCCGAAGATCACCCGCGACATCGGCCTGGCTTGGCCCGTCGACGAGCGTTTCACCCCCACCGTCCGCGCTTTCCGCGCTTTCCGTGATTACGTGCTGGCCGATTCCGAGTAGGAGGCCGCCAGTTCGACGAGGGTACGGGTGGCGAAACCGGTCGCGCCGGGCACGACCTCCGCGTAGTGGCTCTCGGCCCGCGCCGGACCCGCGATGTCGAGATGAGCCCACGGCACGTCACCGACGAACTCGCGCAGGAAAAGCGCGGCCGTGATGCCTCCGGGACCACCCGGAGCCTGACGGACGTCGGCCAGCTCACCGCGGACGGCGTCGGCATGCGCGTCCAGCAGCGGCATCCGCCACCACAGTTCACCGGCTTGCTTGCCCGCGTCCAGGACCTGCGAGGCCAGACCGTCGTCGCTCGCGAACAGCGCCCCGGTGCGCAGGCCCAGCGCGACCTTCATCGCGCCGGTCAGTGTCGCCACGTCGACCACGGCGTCCGGACGGAACCTTCGGATGCCGTACGCCAGCGCGTCGGCGAGCACCATGCGGCCCTCGGCGTCGGTGTTGGAGACCTCGGTCGTCCTGCCGCCGTAGTGCCGGACGACATCGCCGGGGCGGTAGGAGCCACCCGAAACATGGTTCTCCGCGGCCGGCACCAGGGCCGTCACCCGCACGCCGAGCCGCAGCGCGGCGATCGCGCGGATCGCGGAGATCACCGCCGCACCGCCGGCCATGTCGGTGCGCATGAGGTGCATCCCTTCGGCGGGCTTGATCGACAGGCCACCGGTGTCGAACGTGATGCCCTTGCCGACCAGCAGCAGGTGCCCGGAAGCCGCCCGCGGCCGGTAAGCCAGCTCGATCAGGCGAGGCGGGCTCGCGGACCCGCCGCCGACCGCCAGCACCCCGCCGAAGCCCTGCGCGGCGAGCCATTCCTCGTCCCGGATGGTCGCGCGCAACCCGGGCAGGCCCTCGGCCAGCCGCTCGGCGACACCGGCCAGCCAATCCGGGTTCTTGATGTTCGACGGCGTGTTCGCCAGATCGCGCGCCAGCGTGGCCGCGGCCGCCAGTTCCCGTACCCGCTCCAGCATCTGCGAGTACTCCGGCACCGCCCGTTCGAACGGCGTGAGCAGCCGTATCGTGCGCAGGCCAGGCCCGTGGTCGGAGGCGCTGACCTTGAACCGGTAACCGCCGAGCAGGACGCCGGTGGCGAGGTCCGCGACGTTGTCACCACGGACCTCGCCATCGAGCTCGACCTGAATCGCCTTGAGACCGTCCTCCGCGCCGGCCGCACGGACGAGTGCCGCGCCCGCGGCCCGCCAGTCCGTCCCTTCGCCGCCCCCGACGCCAACCAGCCAGCGGACGCCGTTGTCGGACACCTCGCGCACGTCGCCGGCCTTGCCGGTGTGCCGCACCGGGCCGATCTCCACCGGCTCGCCGGTGGCACGCACCATCCGGGCCACGGGTGCGCCACGACGGAACTCGTCAGCGACCTCGAGTTCGATCAGCCGGCCGGGAATGACCGGGAGCGGAAACCGCGCCAAGGCAACCTCACTTCTTTCACAACCCGGGCGCACACGCACCCCCCACGCCATTCACGCCGGAATCGCGGGTATGACGAAACGCCGGCAGAGGTGTCCCCCAGCCGGTCACGGCAGCGGATCAAAGCTCAGCTGGTGGCCTCCTGCAGTGCGACGCCCAGGTCCTTGGCCTCCTCGGCCGACAGTTCGACGACAAGTCGCCCGCCACCCTCGAGCGGAACGCGCATCACGAGGCCCCGCCCTTCCTTAGTCACCTCGAGGGGACCATCTCCGGTCCGGGGCTTCATGGCCGCCATAGCGTGCTCCCTCCGTCTCAACCGGCGCGCCCGGGTCGCGCTCGCCTAAGCCAACCGGGTGTCGTGGGCCATTCTCCCTCATCAACCTGGGCGCGCGTACGCGGACCGATCTTTTCGTGTTGCATAGGTGCTGGTATGCGGCCCGAGACAGGCCTATCCCGGAAGGAGAACAATGACCGCCGATGACGTGCTGCTCACCGCCGACGCCGACGGGGTGCGCACCCTGACCCTCAACCGCCCCAAGGCCTACAACTCGCTGAACGTGGAGCTGAAGGAGCGCCTGCTCGCCGCGCTGCGCGAAGCCGCGGAGGCAAGCGAGGTGCGTGCCGTGGTACTCACCGGAGCGGGGAAAGCGTTCTGCGCGGGACAGGATCTCAAGGAACACGTCGGGCTGCTGCACTCCGGCGACGACGCACCCCTGCGCACCGTTGTGCTGCACTACAACCCGATCGTGCGAACGATCGTGACCATGCCGAAGCCGGTCATCGCCGCGGTCAACGGCCCGGCGGCAGGCGCCGGGGCGGCCTTCGCCTACGCGTGCGACCTGCGCCTCGCGGCGGCATCGGCCAACTTCCTGATGGCCTTCGCCGGGGTCGGGCTCGGCCCGGACTCGGGCGCGTCGTGGACGCTGCAGCGGCTGATCGGCCACGGCCGCGCCACCGAGTTGATGCTGCTGGGCCGCGCGGTCGACGCCGCGGAAGCCCTCCGGTACGGCCTGGTCAGCGAGGTTGTGCGGGACGACGAGCTGGCGGAGCGGACGCGCACGGTGGCCGCGCAGCTCGCCGCGGGCCCCACCGTGGCCTACGCCAAGATCAAGGAGGTCCTGGGTACCGCCGCCGCCAGCAGTCTCGAGGAAGCACTGGCCGCCGAAGACGTGGTGCAGACCGCGCTCGCCTCGACCGCCGACCACCGTGAGGCTGTCGAAGCCTTCGTGGCCAAGCGGAAGCCCGAGTTTCGGGGCAAGTAGCCGCCGGCAGCGCCGAACCCACGGTCAGCGGCGGCTCATGACGCCATCGTGAGCCGCCCCGCACCGCGGCCACCGCTCGTCGCCGGTGGCGTCCTTGCGCCCAACCCGTCCGCGCCCCTGGACCTCCCCTGCTCACGTCCGGCGTACATCGGGTACAGCAGGACGATCGAGCCCGACCGCACGTGTTCGCAGGCGTACGCCGGGGAAAAGCTGTGGTTGCCGATCTCGTGCCCGGCGGCCGCGATCGCCCGCCCCAGTTCCGGATGCGCGGCGAGATCACAGCACAACCAGCGTGACCGCCACCGCGACCGTCCAGCGCCCTGCGCGGCGAGAGGAGAACAAACGCATGCCGCGACCCTGGCGTGTGGAGATCAACACCGCGAGCGGCGAACGCGGTGACTTCTTATCCGGCGCGGAAGCAACCGGCCAGGTGGTCGTCCACCATGCCGGTGGCCTGCATCAGCGCGTAGCAGGTGGTGGGGCCGACGAAGACGAAACCCCGCTTCTTGAGTTCCTTGGCCATCGCCTTCGACTCGGGCGTGACCGCCGGGACCTCGGCCAGGGTGTGCGGGCGGGGCCGCGGGCCCGACGGCGCGAACGACCACAGCAGTTCGTCCAAAGATCCGTCCAGCTCTCCGATCGCGCGGGCGTTCGTGATCGCGGCGGCGATCTTCGCCCGGTTCCGCACGATGGAGGCGTCGGCGAGCAGCCGCGCCACGTCGTCGTCGTCGAACTCGGCCACCTTCTCCGGCACGAACCCGGCGAACGCGCGCCGGAAACCCTCGCGCTTGCGGAGGATCGTCAGCCAGGACAGGCCGGACTGGAAGGCTTCCAGGCACAGCCGCTCGTACAACGCATCCTGGCCGTGCAACGGCACGCCCCATTCGGTGTCGTGGTACTCCGCGTAGACGGTTGCGGAATTGCCCCAGGGGCACCGCGCCACGCCGTCCGCGCCCACCAGTGTCATCGGACCCCCATCGAGTAGTTCTCCGCGAATCGGGCGAACCGGCGCAGGGACTGCCGCACTCCGAGCACGAACGCCGGTTTCACCGCCGGCCAGCCGAGCGTGCCCAGCGGCCCGAACGGCAGCCGGAGGCTCTCCGACCAGACCAACGTCGAGGACTGCGGACCCTTGGCCTGCACGTGGAACGCGCCGGTCCCGCGCACCAGCCTGCCGAGGTGCCGCACCGTGCACCGGATGGGTGGCTCCCAGGTGGTGATCTCCATGGTGTCGGTGAACCCGACCCCGCGCAGGCCGGTGAACGCCGCCAGCCGGGAGCCGACGCTGCGGCCGTCGCCGCGGACCACACGCACCTCGGTGCCGATCATCCATTCGTGCTGCCTTGACCAGTCCGTCAACGCGAGCCAGGTGGTTCCGGCGGGCGCGGCGACGGCGACCGAGAACACCAGATCGGTCATCGGGAGCGCTGCGCCTCCAGCTCCGCGACCCGCTCCCGGAGCTCGTCGATCTCCGCGCCGAGCCGCCGCATCACCCAGTCCACTTCGGACATCTTGTAGCCGCGCAGGACGAGCTGGTAACGCACGTTGGCCACGTCCTCGCCGGCGATGTCCCGCGCCGGCAACCTGGTCGGTGAGCTGCCGGGTGGCAGCGGCGCGAGCTCTTCACCCCGGCCGAACACGACGGCGGCCAGCAGGAACACCACCGCCGCCACGAGCAGCATGACTACGAGGTAGATCAGCGCGGTCGTCACGGCACGATCGTAACCGCCGTGCTCCGACCTGCGACTTCAACTTCGTACGTGAGTGTAATCGTCTGTCAGTCGATGTGATCGTTCACGCTGGTCAGCCTGTCTTTTCCTCCCCCCGGTCTGCCAGTCGCCGCGTGGCGTTGTAACTCAGGTTCTGCCCCAGGCACCGCTTTGAGTGGCGGCCGCTCGCCGAGGGCCGCGAGCAGCCGTGCGGGGGCGGTCGGTGTCGTCTGCACGTACTCCTGGGTCTGCCGGATGTCCGAGTGCCCCATGACCGCGGCAAGGTCGAAGATATCCACGCCGTCTTTGACGCGGGTGGCGAATCCGCGGCGGACGGTATAGGGCCCGCGCTTCGGCGCCTTCGCCTGCTCCGAGGCGTACGCCAGCCGGGCGCCGTAGTTGTGCGGGGTTACTGGCTTCTCCTTCGGCGAGAGGAAGATCAGCACGCTCTCGCACTGGGTTCCGTCGGTGTGGTCTATCCCGCACCCGGCCTTGGTTCCCGCCCGTCCAGGTGCTTATCGATGATCTTCAACGCCTTCGTCGACAGCGGTACTTCGCGGACATCCTATGGTCAAAGGCGACATCCTCCGGCTCTCCACTTACCAAATCACCGGCGGAACCCTCAACCTGGTGGGCAACTCGATCGAGGGCAAATGCCGATTCTGGGCGGTTTGACAGAAACCGCAAGACTGAAAGGGGTTACCCCGTGGCGGCCAAGAGAATCACCCCCGCGCCGGTCGTGGCCGAAGTCCGGCAGTGGACAGGAACGAACTTCACCAAAATCGGGGAATTCACCGAGCCACCCATCGCCGACAACGGCGACGGCACCCTCACGGTGTACCCGAACACCAGCGGCGCCACCACCATCCCAAACCGCGCCTGGATCCCGGTCACGGTCGCCACTATCAGACGCGAGTTCATTCCCGACGAGGAAATGCACTCCTACCAGGAAGTCACCGCCGACGGGCCCTACAACTACAGCATCGGGGGTGCGTAATGGCCCAGCCGGGCGACATCGTGATCACCACGCGAGAGGTCTACGACAAGCTCCTCGCGGTGCACGAGGGTCCACCGCGATCACCGACTGGCTGTCCGGGCTCGGCGGTCGCGTCACCGAGCTGGCCGCACTCGCCGTCCTCTACGTCCCCGTGCGGTTCGTCGATCCAGGCCTCCCGCCCTGGCTGACCAGTGTGCTGCTCGACTCGGTGGCTGCGCCGACCTACTCCGGCCAGCATTTCGCCCTCAGACGGTCCGGCGCCGCTCGCTTACCAACGTTTCGATGTGGCGCCGTAGTGGGGCGGCCAGCTCGGGGCAGTCCTGTGCGGTGTGTGTCAGCAGCCGAGCTGCGGTGAAGAGTTGGGCTATGCGGCCGGCGGGAGAGTCCAGCACATCGGCGAATACTTCGTGCACGCGGTTCGCGGTTGCAGGAGCCAGCAGGCTCAGGCAGTAGAGGGTCGCGGCGTCTGAGCCTGCTGGGCCGCGTCCCCACATCTCCCAGTCGAGGATGCCGAGTTGGGGTCCGAGCAGGTTATTCCAGTGCAAGTCGCCGTGCACGGTCTCCCAGTGGTCCACACGCAACTCGAAGCCGAGCACGGCGGTGGCTCTGGCGCTGACTGGGCTGCGGTCGACGAACCGAGTCGTTGGGACAGTGCGGATCTGGTCGAGGCTTTCCCGTAGCGACACCCACCAGGTGTCCGGGAGGGTGACCGGGGTGCGAAGCGCTTCTGTCGGCGAGCAGGGCTGACCTGGCAGCAGGGTCATCACTTCAGCACGCACTCGCCTCAACTGGTCAGGGGCGTCCCATTGGATTTGGTCGAGCACGACTGGTTTCGGAACCCCGATGATGGCGTTCGCCTCGGTGTTGCCGTTCCAGAACTCGCCCATGTCCGTGAGGGAGCGGGTTTGCTCGGAACCAACCCGCAGCCAGCACGCGCCGTACCGGTCACCCTCGGCGGGTGCGCTGATCGAGCGGAGGCACCAGCCCCAGTGCGGATCGCCGGTCACGGTGAGCCCGAACCGCTCGGTGGCGCGGGCCAGGTTGGCCCGCATCCACCAGCGGAACTCCTCGTCAGATGCTTCTACGCTCATGCCCTCGGGTGGCAGTGGATCGGGTAACAGTTGCCCTGGGGGCCGCATGGCGTGCAGTTCCCCTGTGCGGTGGTCACGCCCACTGTGGCGGGCATCCCCTGGCTCGTCAAGCCGAACCGAGCCGCTGGGAGACCGGCCACGACCTCTCTGAGCGGCTCCTGCTGCACATTGCCGACCGACACCCAGCGGGACATCACGCAGGGCGACAGCGTGCCATCCGGCAGAACAGCCGCCGAGCCGTGGCCGCACTGCCCGCACAACTGCTTGGCGGTTTCGCCCTGGTCTCGCACGCCCCGTCCAACCTGCCGTAGCCGGTCGTACCCGATGACGGGCACGCCCAGGCTCATCAGCTCCCCGCGGGCCTGCTCGGCGTGCTGGTCGCCGCTGAGGTCGACCACACCGACCCGCAGCGGAATCCCCAACTCGGTGGCCTTGGCGATGTTCGCCCGGGTACGCGCATGGCTGGGCCGTCCGGTGATCGCGGCGTGCTGTGCCGGGTCGTCCGAGTAGTACGAGGTTGCGAGACTGACCCCGGGCTGAGCGAACGTCTGCCACAGTTCGTTGGTGACATGGACGAGGTTGGTGAACACCTCGACCGCCACCGCCCGGGAGAGTGCATGGTTGATCAGCTCGGAGAGGTGTGGGTGGAGCGTGGGCTCGCCGCCGATGAACTGAACGGTTCGCACCCCCATCTCGCCAGCCTCGTTGATGACGCGCTTCCAGTCGCTGACCGCCATGGTGCCGTGCGTGCCTACAGGGGAACTGTCGGCATAGCAGTGGACACATTCGAGCTGGCAACGGCCGGTCAGTTCAAGCCAGAGAAAGGTCAGAATTGGGTTTTCCGTCATCATTTTCCTTCCGGTTCTCTACTGCTGGAGGGCCAGGGCCGGGCAACGTGGTGCGAGGCTGTCACTGCCGGTCTTTCCCTGCCGACACTGGATCCATGGCCACCGGTCCCCGGTCTCGGGATCCACCCAGACACCCGAGCCACCACACCAGCTACAACCGGCTACTGCGTGACCGGGCGTGGCAGGGGCCAGGTTGCGCAAACCAGTCAGGACGCGCCGCGCCAGATCAGCGCGTTCACGAGGGGTCAAGGGCTCCACGGCCGTACGAGGTGGCGGCACGTGAGCCGGAATCCGCACGGGAAGCGTCCCTGAAATTACTTCATATTCCACCATTGCCTCCTGTGGGATCAGGTTGGAAGCTCGGCCAGCGCTGCCAAGCGGGAGACTTGACCGCGCTGGTCGATCTGGGCGCCGGGGAAGCGCCCGCCCTCGGACTCCATTCCGCCGAGGATCACCGCCCGACGCGAGTAGGTGGGTCAGCCTCACGCCGTGCGGGGAACTGGTGGCCCGCGCTCGACCCCGGGTGTGTGCGGGAGAGCAAGGGAGCGCGGGCCGGTCAGGGAAGGGTCACGGCATCCACAGCTGGGGCCCGCTGGCTACCACCAGTTGAGGCCCGCCCCGTCCCGGCGCCGGGAGCGCCAGCAGCCCATCGACCACCTCGGCCAGCGTGCCGACGAGCTCCCACAACACCCCGTCCGCGTGGTCACAGCGCATGCCCGACGTATCAGTCGGCCCCTTCACACGAATGGCGTCCACGAAGCCGCCGGGCCACTGGTACAGACCGTTAACCTTCGTCAGCACCCCGGCGTCGTACCAGTGCTGAAACACCCATCCCGCCTCTTGCAGGTCGACCAGCTTCTCCAGCTCAGGGAATGCGGCCAGGGCAGCGTCCGCGTTCACAGCTGGCCCCTCGCCCTGAGCCGGGTCTCGATCGCGACCCGCAACCCGGTCGACAGCCCGACCACTACTCCGGTCTCGGGGTGCGCTGGGTCGAGTTCGAGGTAGACCAGCCGGTCGCCCACCTGAAGGGTGACTTGATCGTTTACCTTCAGGCCTGCGACCACTTCGATCGGCTGCCCGTCAGGGTCGACGCCGGCTTCCCACCACGCGATCCGCCACTCTTCCGTACCCATGATCGACAGACTCGGGCGGAAAGCGGATCAAACGTTGCCACCGTGGCAACCTCGCCCGAATGGTCTACACGGGCAGGCCGGCCCGGTAGGCGAGGCCGCGTAGCTCTCGGCCCACGGCGTCGCGCTTGACCTTCGCCACCAGTTCGCCGAGCAGCGAGAGTGTGAACGGGTGCCGGTGCACGTGCTCGGGCGAGATCAGCTCGGCGCGGCGCAGCATCATCACCGCCGTGTCGCGCTGCTTCGGTAGCCGCGCCAGCGCGCGCCCACGGTCGCGCCAGTACACCGCCTGGCGGGCCCGCACGGTGAGCGCCGCCGGATTCACGGTCTCGGCGATCCGGGCGGCCTCGGCGTGTTCTCCGGCCTCTAGCGCGCCCTGCATGCGCCACACCCCGACGTTGGACGGCCCGAAGCCGAAGCCCATCATGTTCGTCTCGCCGGTCCGCTCGGCCAGCTCGGCCGCGTACTCCAGCGCCGCGGACCGCTCGGCCGGATCCTTGCGTGCCGAGGACACCAGCGATGACGCCAGCGCGAGTGAACCGGTTAGTTGGAAATCTTCGGTCGTCGCGTGCGGCAACTCGACCGCCTGCAGGGTCCGTGACGCGAGATCGAACACTCCGGCGGCCAGCAGCCCGAGCGATGTTCCGTAGGCGCTGATGCCCAGCGAGACGGGCTCTTCGACCCGCTCGGCGGCGGCCCGCGCCATGGTCGCGGCCTGCCAAGCAAGGTCGATCGGAGCGCCAACCATCGTCAACCACGCTTGCGTGCACTGCATGTGTGCCAGTGCTAGCAGCCGCAACACCTCACCTTCGTCACGGTGCGCGTCCAACGTGGTGTGCAGGTCGCGGATGAGCGCGGGCAGCTCAGCCCCCACCTGCTCGGCGTACGCGTCGTTCTGAGCGGCCACCACCGCGGCGACCCTGCCGCGCAACTGCTCGACGGGCTGGACCTCGCCGCGCGGCTCGTCCATCGCCACGCCAAGCATGGCGAGCCGGACCTCGCTCACCGCCTGGTCGTCGCCCGCCTCGCCCGGGGCCCCCAGGCCGGCGCCGGTGATCTCGCTCGGCGCGACCTCGAGCGCGTTCGCCAAGGCCACGATCAGCGATCGCCGGTCGAGGGCGCGCTCTCCGGACTCCAGGCGGGACAGGTAGGACTTCGAGATTCCCGCCCGGTCGGCGATCACCTTCAGCGACTTGCCGCGGGCATTCCTGATCTGGCGCAGGGTGCGGCCGATCGGCGTGGACATTCGCATCCCCTCTTCGCGGAACGGGTGCGCTTTGCTCTTCGCAGAGCCCCCGGCCCGTCGACCGGGGGAACAATCCTCCGCGAAGAGGTACACACCAGGGTAGCGCTCAGGTGCAGTACCACCCGATCGTGACGGCCGAGGGAGTTCGGCCGAGCGCGCAACAGCCCCGGAGCGATGTGCCCCGGGGCTGCTGTCTTCTTGCTTGGGGAGGTAGGTGGTCAGCCCATCGTCCCGATGTTGCCGTTGGCCATCGCGACGCCGTAGCCGTCCGCGTGCGCCTCCTTGAACGGCTTGCCGTCGACCTCGATCGTGACGTCGATGGTGCCCTTGCCAGGTCCCTGCGCGCTGATCGACACCATCTGCAACGCCTGCCCGGCGGGCAGCGTGATCGTCTTGGACCACGGGAGCTTCGGGCTGGACTCCTGGTTGGTGGTCGTCATGCCGTCGGTGACGTAGGTGATGTTGCTGGCCGTCTTCGCGGTGCCCGCCACCTTGTAGACCACGGTGTGGTTCGCGGCCTGCGGGGGCTGCTGGTGGGCGGGCGCCTCGTTCCCGGCGGGCGCACCAGCCGGCTGATTTGAAGCCTTCGTTCCGCCATTGGACGCCACCGCGCTCACGATGATCAGAACGACGAGACCACCAAGGATCCAGGGCCACTTGCGGCGCTTCTTGGCGGCCGGCGCGGCGGGCTGCGGGGGTCTCGGCGGCTGGGGCGCCTCGTACGGATGCTGCGTCATCGGTTGGTTTGTCCCTTCCTGTGGGTCCAGTCGTCAGTCGGCGCGTTGCGAGGAATCGTTATCTCGCGTTGAACGCTGTTTTCCGGTTGTGATCGGATCGAGATCGTCTCGGCGGAGATCATCGCCCTCGCCAGTCCGATGGCGGCTCGTCCCGCTCGACCCACCACGTGCCGCCCGGGCACCACGTCGACGAGACTTCCGGCTCGGCCGGTGACCGCGTGCGTTGTGCGATGCTTGTGGTGAGTGAGTCGGGAGGAGCCTTGCTACACCTGTTGATCCGGCATGTACTGGCACCGCTGGCATGCCTGGTGTACCGGCCGGAGGTGCACGGGGCGGAGAAGTTTCCCGCAACGGGTCCGGTGATTCTCGCGGCCAACCATCGCGCGGCGGTGGACACGGCGGTGATCGCGATCGTCGCGCCCCGCCGGGTCTCGTTCCTCGGCAAGGCCGAGTACTTCACCGGCAACGGGGTGAAGGGCCGGTTCGTCGGCGGGTGCGTCCGGGCGCTCGGTTACGTCCCGGTCGAGCGGGGTAACGCGGCCGCCGGGCTGTCCGCGCTCGAGGCCGCTCGCAAGGTGCTCGACGAAGGAGGCACGTTCGGCATCTACCCGGAGGGCACCCGCTCCCTCGACGGCCGGCTGCACCGCGGGCACACCGGGGTGGGCGCGCTGGCGCTGGCGACCGGGGCGAAGGTGGTGCCGGTGGCGCTGTCCGGCACCGAGCGCGTTCAGCCGGTCGGCAAGCGCTTCCCGCGCGTTTCGAAGGTCACCGTGCGCTTCGGCGACCCGCTCGACTTCCGCCGGTACGAGGGTCTGGGCTCGTCACCGGCGATCCGCCGGGCCGTCACCGACGAGGTGATGTACGCCATCCTGGAACTGTCCGCGCAGGAATACGTCGACACCTACCACAAGCGCCCCAACGAGGCCGCATAGGGCGTCTCCTGCCCAAGCCGCCCCGGCGCACAAGCGCCCAAGGAGAGCTAACTGACCTGACTGGTCCATTTCGGCACGACGGGCGGCTCGTAGCGCGCGAAGGCCTCCAGCAGCACGACGGGATCGGGGTCGACGAAGATGATGTCGCGATGCTGCGGGCGCAGGAAACCCTCGGTGACCATGTGGTCGGCGAACTCGCGCAGTGGCCGGTAGTAGCCCGCGACATCGACCAGCCCGATGGGCTTGCTGTGCAGCCCGAGCTGCGCCCAGGTCCACACCTCGGCGAGTTCTTCCAGGGTCCCGGCGCCGCCCGGCAGGGCGAGGAAGCCGTCGGCGAGTTCGGCCATTTTCGCCTTGCGCTCGTGCATGTCCTTGGTGACGTGCAACTCGGTCAGCCCCGCATGCGCGATCTCGACCCGCATGAGGTGCTTCGGAATCACTCCGATCACCTCGCCGCCCGATGCCAGCGCGGCGTCCGCGACCACGCCCATGATGCCGACGCTCGCGCCGCCGTAGACCAGGCCGATCCCCCGCTCGGCCAGGAGCTTGCCCAGGGCCGCGGCCTGCTCGGCGTAGACCGGGTCCGCACCGGTGGAAGACCCACAGAACACACAGATCCGGCGCACTAGTGTGTCGCGTCTTAAATTCATGAGTTAAGTTGTTACAATCGATGCTGTGGCGAGAACTGGACGGCCGAGCGCGGAGTTGGTGCTCACCGACGCCGAGCGTGAGCAGTTGGTGCGGTGGTCGCGGCGGGCGAAGTCG
>NZ_DATELF010000064.1:0-88548 GCF_035276945.1 Amycolatopsis sp.
GGGTCTGGCGCGGCGGCCGCCGCGGCCGCGGCCGGATCCCGAGGTTGCGCGCGTCGGCGCGGCCGCGGTGCGGGCCGTGCTTGCCAACCTGCACCCGCTGACCGAGGAAACGTACGTCCACAGTGGACGTTAATGTGAAAGGAAAACTGTTGTGACCCAGTTGCTAGGCACCATCCCCTACACCCACTGGGCCTACTTCACTGACGAGGCGGCCGCGAAGGCGTGCGGTGCTGAACTGAGCGAGCGGTTCGATTGCCTGATCGACGTCGAGTTGGGTGAGCGCGTTGACGACAAGCCGTATCTGTTGCTCGCCGCGCGACCGGTGGGCATCGGCGAGTTGCCCGAGCGTCACGACGAAGTCCAGATCGTCGTACAGAAGCACGGCGGATCCTACGACTTCGGCGAGTCTGGCTGGCTCCCCGCCGGCTGGAGGCAAGCGTGACTCTGCCCGACGAAATGCCCGCGGGCCTGGCCACTCCCGACGAGATCACCGCGTGGGTGAATAACGACTTGTACAGGGCAAATCTGGCCTGGTGGGCCGAGATGGCTCGGCTTCCGGCCGCCCGCCGGCAGGTGGTGTTCGCCGCGCTGTCCGCGGTGCTGCTGTGGCCGATGCCGGACACGCCACCGGCCGAAGTGCTGGCCAACGTCGGCCGGGCCGGCCTGCCGGTCGCCGACGCGCTGATGCGGGAGGAAGCGCGGCCGCCGCATATGCGCCGGCCCGAGCTGATCGCCCAGCTGCGCACCCTGGCCACCGGCAACCCGAACGCCACCGCCATCAACCCGCCGACCGGGCACGCCTTCGGCGGACCGCTTTTCGGTGGCCGCTGATGACCTGGCCGCGCTTCGGCAAACACCGAACCCTGTCCGATCTGGACGCCAACGCGCCCGCACCACCGCGCATGGTGCCCGGCGCCGCCGTGACCCGTACCCAGCCCTACCCGAAGGAGAAACCGATGACGGCACCGACCAGGCCCCCGCGGCCGACGCACATTCCCGCCGACGTGCTCGCCGAGACCGCCCGTGCCATGGGCATGTCCCAGGCCGAGATCATCGACGTGACCGACACCGATGAAGGCCGGATCGTCACCACACACGACGGATCCAAGACGATCATCGTTCCGGCCGACCGGCCCGACGCGCTCGGCCAGACCGGCGTCCTCGCCTACAACCCACCGCCGAGCATCAAGACACCGCGCTACGTCGCGCACGGCGCCCCGGCCGACCCGGCGACGAGTGAGCCGTGGACGGTCGCGGACCTCGACCTGGCGGCCAGCAAGATTCAGCACATACCGGCGCCGGAAGGCTTGCTTGGCGGTCCGACGCGCATGGGGTGGGTGGGTGCGGATCCGATCCGGGCCCGCGCGGTCTGGCTGTTCGCGGCCGAGCACTCCGGAGTCACACCCACGGTCGCGGCCCACCAGTTCGCCGAGGCCGGCGCGTGCCGTCGGGTGATCCTCGCCAGTGGGTGGCTCTCCGAGCGTGAGGCGGCCGCGTTGTGACCGATCCACACCAGGAGATGCCGCGGGCCGTGCTCGCCGCTGTGGAGGCCGCTCAGGCCGCGCTGACGGCCATCGACACCGCTCTGGCGACTGGGCAGCGGCTCGGTGTGGCCACGTTCGGTTTCGCGGAACTGATGGCGTGCCGGCACCCGTTGGCGACGCTCACCCACGAACACGGCCGCGCGGTGTCGCTGTCCCGCAATGAGATCGCAGCCGAAGGAGGCAAACCGTGAGCGCTCCCGTTCTCACTTACGAGGACATGAAGATCATTTTCGAGTGTGCCGCCATGCCCGACAAGAACGCCGCGTTGGACCGCCTCACCGAGGCCTTCCAGCCCCGCGGAATGCTGACGCTGAAAGCGGCTGCCGAGGCCGCCGAGAAGCTCAGGGAGTACGACCAGCCGGTCGACCTCGGCAACGGCGAATTCGCGATGCGCACCCGCGACGCCTTCGGCGCCCCGGCGCCGGACGACCGGGCCGTGCGGGTTGTCGAGTGAGCACACGGACCGCAGCCGGCTGGCCGACCCTGCTCGACCGGGTCGACTGGCCGGCCCTGTACTCGGCGCTCAAAGAGCGGACCGACTGCGCAATGCGGGCCAAGCTCGAGCCCTACACGACGCACGGCCGCTTCGCGATGCTGATCCTGGATTGGTACTGGGGGGATCTCGCTGGGCTGCTGGTTGCTCACCAGGCGGGCGAAATGGCACTTCAGTTCGTGGGATCCGAACGGGTCGCGAAGTGGCTCCAGGCGACCGCTCACGTCTCGCTCGGCATGCTCCAGGTCTTGGCCTCGCTCGGCACGCCGGCGATGTACCAGCCACCGGCCACACCACCGGAGAACACACCATGCGGGCTGTACGTAGATCCCGCGCTGGCCGGCCTGCCACTGCTCGACCTGGCGCGCGAGCTGGCCGAGCACCTCGGAGGCCGCCGGCATGTCCTCGCGGTCGACCTGCCACCCGGTACGGCCGGCCGACACCTGCCGCGGCTGCTGATCGAGATCGACCGTCACCAGGCCGGCGACCGGCTGACCGAGGTCTGGCTACACGAACTCAGCCACGCCCTGGACTTTCTTCCCGACGAACGAACACCGGAGCAGGCCGAGGACTACGCCGAGGAACTCGCCGGCCTGCTCGCCGAGCACCAGCCCGCCAGCCTCGACGCGGCGGCCGCGCTCTGCCTGCGAGCACACGAAACCGTCACCGCCCGCACCCGCGACCGGGTAGCCAGTCCCGACCTGCCAGCACCCGGCAAGGCCTCCATCAACGCCTTCCTCGCCCTGCCACTGGAGTGAACCAAACAACCACAATGGACAGCGTCTGACCTGCGCTCATTCGGAAAAAAGTCCATTTGAGCGCAGGCGGTCGACTCCGCGCCCACCTGACCCTCCCTCCCCCCGAAGGCCAAATGTGAACCGGCGCCGAAAACGGCGCGGTTCCGCACTCGTGTGACGACGTCACGCGCGTCACACCCGCCGATTAGGCCTCTGACCAGAGCGAATGCGCTCCAGAGTGATCCGAAGCTGTGACGTTACGGTGACGCGCACCGGCCGTCACACCCCCGGCACCAGCATCACCCACCAGGCACGCGGTACAGGGCATCCCGCCGACGCGGTCGAGGAATTCAAGGTCACCAGACCAGAATTCGGCGCCGCACCGCGCGGTCAGCGTCGTCGGATACCGGTCCGGCACCGGGAACAGATGCGCCACCCGGCGCGTCTCGCTGACCGTTCCCGGCCACGGCCGGCCGATCAGCAACGGAACCTCAGCCGGGCGCGGCTTCTCCGGACCCAGTATCGCGCGCGGCCGCTCCACCGGCAGCTCCCTCACGACACCGCCCCCGGATAGCTGTCGCGGACCCGCCCGACCAACGAGTACGGCCGCCTCCTGTCGTGGTCGTACTTCTCGCTCATCAGCTGCCGGATCACCGCGGTGATCTCGGCTGGCGCGCCGGACGCGTCCGGCAACAGCACGATGGATCCGTCGTCGATCCGCACGAAGAGACCGCGCTCGCCATCAAAGCGGCCGATGCTCAACCGCACGTCGCGGCCATCGAGGGCGAACAGATCGAACGCGCGGGCGGTGCCGGTCACGATCACGGCGACCACCGCCGCCGGCGTGTCGAGACCCGGCAACAGCACCTCACGGTCACCGGAACCGTCACAGATCTCCAGGGAGATCACATCAGCGCCGAACTGCGTGCGGATCTTCCCGATCCTCAACCGGGCGTCTCGCCCATCGATAGTGACGCCGTCGACGAGGCACACGCTGGTCTTCCCGCCAAGGCTCAGAACATCGGCTTGTGCCCAATCCATGCCGAACAGGCTTTATGCCGCCCGGGCGGACGAGGGGTATAGCAGCCCCCATGCCTTGGGGGGTACGGATCGTACCTGTCTACGCGGTCAATCCGAGCTGGTCAGCCAGAGCGCGAGCGTCATCCCGTACCGTCGTGCCGCCATGCTCGGCCAGCTCCGGCACGACTCCGCGCGTGAACAGGTTGAACCGCGCGGTGTCCGGCGCGGTCAGCTCCGCGCGCTTGAGCAGATGCACAGTGGCGAGGTCCTGCCGGTCGGCATGGTAGGCGCGGGCGACCTCGATCGTGTGAAAGGAGCGACGCGTGGCCGAGCCGATGCTGTCCACGTCCACCCGATCGGCGTGACGCATCGCCTCACCAGGTCGCGCGAGGTCAAGCAGCATGGTGATCGCATAGGCGTCGACCATGCCCCGGCCGAACAGCAACCACGGGTGCGTGTAGCTACCAGGGAGCGCCTTGACGGCCCGGTCAGCGGTATCCCAGTAATGCCAGGCGTCGCCATCGTGCCCGAGCTTGGCGTGCGAGAGCGCCACCGCGAGGTGCAGCAGCCCATACAGCGCGCGGTCCTCGTCGCTGCGCTCGGGGTCGAGCAGCGCAGCAGCATCGTTGGCCAACTCCATTCGCGCGTCGTGCTGTTGCCCGGCGTCGCGGTACACGTGGTTGACGTACCAGGCCGCGGCGGCAATCGCATATGGGTCGTCGGCGTCCTGCGCGGCGATCATGGCTCGATCACCAGTCAGCGTGATCAGCTCCGGTGTCGGCTGCCAGGACAGGTACAGCTGGGCGAGGTGGTAGGTCTGGGCTTGCAAGGTCAGGGCAAGGCTATGGTCGGCGCCTTCGGTCCAGCGGGTGACAATGCGTGCGTCACGCAGCAGCGTGGGAAGCAAAGCAGCGATGGCGGTGCGGTGATGCCGGGCGCCGTGCCACAGTTCCCATGTCTGCCGTACCCGGACTTGTAGATCACCCAGATCCGCTGGACCGATCTGCGACGGCATCGGGTAGGAGACCACCGCGTTCGCTACTTCGGACAGCTGTTCGTGTGTCGTGCGTCCGAACGTCGAGGTCTTCAATCGCTCATCGCCGGTCAGTTCGGCTAGGTCATGCACGCTGAGCACCTCGGCCAACCGGAGCACGGTCGGCAGTCGTGGCGGCAGGTTACGGCCCGTCTCGATCGCTTTGACCCACTCGGCTGACTTGCCCATGAGGCTGCCAAGCACTGGCCGGCTCATCCCGGCACGCGTGCGGGCGCGCTTGAGTCGTTCGCCGAAAGGCATATCCTCGGTCATTTGGACCACCTCATTCGCGGAGTAGTCCTCCCCGCAGAGGCCCCCGGCCCGTCGACCGGGGGCAGTACCTCCGCGAAGAGGGATACAACCAGCGTAAGGCCTAGACCGCGGTGAGCCTGCCTGGATCGACGGTTTCCGGCTCGATGCGCTCGGCCTGGCGGACGTGGCGGAGCAACTGGCGGGCCTGGCTCTCGGGGATGCCGAGTTCCCGCGCGATCCTGCCGCGACCGATCTTGACGCCCTCGGCCGCGCCCGCGGCGAGCAGCGCGGCCGCGCGCGCTGCCAGGTCGCCCGGCTCGCCCTGGTCACCGTCCGGCTCGGCCTGGCGGTGGTCTGGCGTTGCCTGGCGGGGCAGTGCCAGGGCGGCCAGGTGCGCGACCGCGCCGAGCACGGCCGGCGGTACAGCGGCGACCGCGATCACGGCCCAGACGGGCGGCACTATGCCGAACGCGGCTATCACGTGGTCGGCCGCGTTGCCGGTGATGGACAGCGCCAGCGTGCCCAGGGACAGCGCGCGGGCCGTGCTCCTGGCCCTCGTCGGCGAGTCCGGCGCCAGCCATACCCAGGTGGCTGTCACCGCGGCCGCGTCGACCGCGATCGGCACCAACCACGCCAGCTGTACCGGCGTGCCGCACACGACGGCCAGGGACCGCAGGGACGCGAACGACAGCACCGCGGCCGCCAGCGCCACCACGGCGAGCCCTGCCAGGGATACGTACCGGTTCACTGGCACACCCCGCAGTACCAGCCGGCCGATACCGCGGACGCGTTGAGCACCGCGAGGGCCGTGAAGCACGCCCACGAGATCACGCACGCGTACCGCCACCGCATCCACGCCGGCCGCGGGCTCCGCTGAGGCCGATGACGGTCACCCGAAAGGTCGCCAAGCTCGCGGTTCACAGCGACACCACCTGCTCGCCGTCGAGCACCCGCTGAAGCTCCGCGACCGGCACGGCGCCGCGTCCTGAGTGGTAACCGATCAGATAGGTGAGCCGCCCCTGCAAGTCGTTCAACCTGTCCTGGACCTGCCGACGTTCCTCCATCAGGTCGAAGAAGCCAGGGCTGACGTGCGGGTACTGCTGGCGTAGCCGGTTGATGTGCTCGCTCTCCCGAGGGGGGATGGCGGCAGTAGGGTCGCTCATGGGTCGGAACTCGCTTTCCGATCAAGGCCCCCGGCACGTGTTAGCGGCACCGCCGGGGGCCGTCCTATGTGGATGGTGATCAAGCCCTGTGGGGCCGTACTGGGGCCGTGTGAGGCCGTAAGCGGGTGAAATTCGATGTAAGCCGTTGAAACGGCTTATTGCCTGGTCACGCGGGATGTTGATCTATTCGCGCAGGTCGCCGTTTCGCGTGTATCAGAACAGCGTCTACTGATAGTCGGCGCTGCTCGCTGGGGGTGCCACTCCCGGACCCCGTCTGGGGGCTTGCCCCCAGACGCCCGTGCGGCCGAGGCCGGGGCGCCTCGGCCGCATGATCAGCGCCGCGACGTAGTAGGTGCAGGGCAGGTCGGAGAGGTTGGCGTAGCTGAGCGTGATGTCGGCGGCGAGGTACAGGGAGTCGCCTTCGCCGAGAATCACGGTCTCGCCGTCGACTCGCAGAGTCAGCGTGCCCGACTGGACCACGATGAACTCGTGTGAGCCGGCGGCGTAGGGCGGGTAGGTTCCGGCGACGCAACCGGGTGGAAGCGTCGAACAGATCCATTCGAAGTTCACGCCCGGCACGACCGGGGTGAGGATCGTGCGCTGCCAACCGCCTGGTTCGTCCACGACGTCCTGCTCGGCGGCCCGGCGCACGATCATCCGCTCCGGTTCGGTGAGCAGTTGCGCGATCGGCAGGCCGAGGCCCTCGGCGATGCGGTCGAGCACGACGATCGTCGGTGCCTTGGTGCCGCGCTCGACCGACGAGAGCATGCTGACGCTTACACCCGAACGGTCGGCCAGTGCCTGCAGGGTCATCCCACGGTCCACGCGGCCTGCCTGGATTCGCTTCCCCAGTGCGGCAAGGTCCATTACTCTATAATAATGGACGGTTCCTCTTTAGTGAAATATTTGCGTCCGGCAAGTTCTTCTGATCTGGCCCAGATCGGCGAGATCTACACGCATTACGTCACTACCGGCACGGCAACCTTCGAGCTGACCCCGCCCGACGAGGCGGAATGGATGCGTCGCTTCGCCTCGGTCATGGACGCTGACCTGCCCTTTCTGGTCGCCGAACTGGACGGGAGGGTCGCCGGGTACGCCTACTGCACCCGGTGGAAGTCGCGTCCGGCCTACCGTCAGACGGTCGAGGATTCGGTGTACCTCGCTCCTTGGGCGGCCGGGCGAAGCATCGGCGGCACGCTGCTCGACGAGTTGCTTGTGCGGTGCGCGGGGGCAGGGGTGCGCGAGGTGATCGCGGTCATCGCGGCGACGGGGACCCACGCGGCTTCACTCGCCCTCCACCGAGGCCGCGGATTCGTCGATGCGGGCGTGCTGACGAGCGTCGGGTTCAAGCACGGGCAGTGGCTGGACACGCATCTTCTGCAGCGCAGTCTCCGCTAGGGTGCGGTGGTGCGGAAAGGGCTTTCTCCGCTGGTAGTCACCTTCGTGCTGGCCGTGGTGCTGCTGGTGGTGGTCAGCGGATCACTGTTGCTGGACCCCACGACCACGCACGCCGACGCGCTGCGGACCGGCGGGCTCGCGGCCGGTTCGGTGGTCGCGCTGTACGCGCTGTGGCTCAACGACCGGCGCCGCAAGGTCGAGGAAAGCCGTCAAGAGGTCGAGCGGGAACGGTATGAACTTGAGCGGCTGCGTGCCGAACGCGACCGCGACCGGGTCACCGACGAACGCTTCGCCAAGTCCGTGGAGCTGCTCGGGCACGACGCCGACCAGGTACGTGTCGGCGCCATGCACGCACTCGCCGGGCTGGCGCGGGATCGCTCGGAGTACACGCGGACCGTGCTCGACGTGCTCTGTTCCTACCTGCGCCGGCCGTTCGACAATCCGCACCTCATGGACGAAGAAGAAAAGACCGACCCCGAAGCGGAACGGGAGTTGCAGGTACGGCTGACCGCGCAGCGGCTGATCGTCGAGCTGTTGCCCGCGACGGGAACCTCGGACGAAACCTTCGACCTCGACCTGACCGGTGCCTCGCTGGAGTACTTCGACCCGTCCGGCCGCAGGATCGGTACCCTGACCATGCGTTACGCGCAGCTGTTGAGCAGCACCAACTTCAGCGGCTGCGAGTTCACCGGCCCCGCCTGGTTCACCGCCGCCGTCTGCGGCAGCGGCCGGTTGAGTGGTCACTTTCGCTGTCAGGACGCGAACTTCCACGACCGTGCGTGGTTCAGCGGCACGGATTTCGGTTCGAAGACCGATTTCCGCGGCACCCGGTTCGGCGGTGAGGCGAACTTCAAGAACGCCGTGTTCCACGGTGACGTGAGCCTGCGTGGCGCTTCCTTCCTGAAGCTCGACCTGCACGCCACCCAGTTCGAGCACGACGCCGACTTTCGGATGGCCGGGCGGCCGAAGGGCGTTTCGCTCTACAACACCATGGTCAATCCGTGGAAGAGGATCGATGTCCCGGACTTCTGGACCGTCGAAACCCTCCCCAACGGCCGCGCCCGCCTCACCGACCCCGACTCCTGACCACCCACCCGCGAGTCGGGCTTTCCCGCGACCCGAGTCCGGCTCTCACGACACGCGAGTCGGCCTCTCGTGACACGCGAGTCGGGCTTTCGTGACACGCGAGTCCAGTTTTTTGGGGGGACCTCAGCCAAGTTGCCCTCAGATCGCCGACAGGAGTTCGGTGGCGTTTCCGGTCTTCTTCGGCAGGAGCCTTCTAGTCGAACAGGGCGGGCAGGGTCGCTTCCCATGCTTCGCGAAGTTCGGCGAGCGGGAACGTGGCCACGTCCTGGATCTCCAGCGCGCCCGACTCGGGGTCGACCACGCCGGTCTTGCGCCACGGCAGGCCCCGGGCGGTGCACATCTCGGTGAACCGCAACTCTTCCGTTCGTGGCACCGCGACCAGCACGCGTCCGGCGGACTCGGAGAACAGCTGGATGAACGGGTCGGCGTCCTCGTCGAGCACGATCCGTGCCCCGCACTGGCCGATCAATACCGTCTCCACCAGGGTCTGGGCGAGCCCACCGTCGGACAGGTCGTGCGCGGCCGAAATCATCCCGTCGCGCGAGCCCGCGACCAGGATCTCGGCGAGCAGCCGCTCGCGTTCCAGACCGACCTTCGGGGGCAACCCGCCGAGGTGGTTGTGGATGACCTGGGCCCACGCGGATCCGCCGAACTCGTCGTGCGTCTCGCCGAGCAGCAGCAGCGTCTCGCCGGCGTCGGCGCCGATGCCCGGCAGGATCCGGCGGCGGACGTCATCGATCACGCCGAGCACGCCGACCACCGGGGTGGGCAGGATCGCCGTGTCGCCGGTCTGGTTGAAGAAGCTGACGTTGCCGCCGGTCACCGGGATACCGAGCTGGGCGCACCCGTCGGCGAGGCCGTGCACGGCCTGCTCGAACTGCCACATCACGCCCGGATCGGTGGGCGCGCCGAAGTTCAGGCAGTTGGTCACGGCGGCGGGGGTCGCTCCGCTGGTCGCGACGTTGCGATAGGACTCGGCGAGGGCGAGCTGGGTGCCGGCGTAGGGGTCCAGGTAGACGAAACGGGCGTTGCAGTCGGTGGACACGGCCACGCCTCGGCCGGTCTCCTCGTCGATCCGGATCAGGCCGGAGTCCGCGGGCTGGGCGAGCACGGTGTTGCCGCGCACGTACCGGTCGTACTGCTCGGTGACCCAGTCCTTGGCCGCCTGGTTCGGCGAGGAGATCACCTTCAGCAGGGTTTCGCGCAGCTCATCCGCCGTCGACGGGCGGGGCAGCCGGTCCGGCGTGTCGGCCTGCACCCTGTCCTGAGTGGACGGTCGCACGACCGGCCGGTCGTACACCGGGCCCTGGTGCGCGACGGTGCGCGGTGGCACGTCGACCACCGTCTCCCCGTGCCAGGTGATCACCAGGTGCTCGCCGTCGGTCACCTCGCCGATCGCCGTGGCGAGCACGTCCCACTTCTCGCACACCCGCAAGAAGGCGTCTACATTGGACGGTTCGACCACGGCGCACATCCGCTCCTGCGACTCGCTGGAGAGGATCTCCGCCGGGGTCATTCCCTTGGCCCGCAGCGGAACCCGGTCGAGTTCGATGTGCATCCCGCCGTCGCCGGCGGCCGCCAGTTCCGAGGTCGCGCAGGACAAGCCGGCACCGCCGAGGTCCTGGATGCCGACCACGAGCTTCTTCGCGAACAGCTCGAGGCAGCACTCGATGAGCACCTTCTCGGTGAACGGGTCGCCCACCTGCACGCTGGGGAGCTTCTTACGCCCGCCGGCCGACTCGTCGCCGGAGAACGTGTCGCTCGCCAGTACGGAAACCCCGCCGATGCCGTCGAGCCCGGTCCGCGCGCCGAACAGGATGATCTTGTTGCCGGTGCCGGAGGCGAACGCCAGGTGCAGGTCTGAAGTGCGCATCGCGCCCACGCACATCGCGTTGACCAGTGGGTTGCCCGCGTAGCTCTGGTCGAAGACGACCTCGCCGCCGACGTTGGGCAGGCCGAGGCAGTTGCCGTATCCGGCGATCCCGGCGACCACGCCGGGCAGGACGCGCCGGGTGTCCGGAGCGTCCGCCGGACCGAACCGCAGCGCGTCGGCGACCGCGAGCGGCCGCGCGCCCATCGCCAGGATGTCACGCACGATGCCGCCCACACCGGTCGCCGCACCCTGATAAGGCTCCACATAGGACGGATGGTTGTGGCTCTCCACCTTGAACGTCACGGCCCAGCCGTCACCGATGTCGACCACGCCGGCGTTCTCCCCGATGCCGGCCAGCATCTTGGCCTTCATTTCGGGGGTGGTGGTCTCGCCGAAGTACCGCAGATGCTTCTTCGACGACTTGTACGAGCAGTGCTCGCTCCACATCACCGAGTACATCGCCAGTTCGGCGTCGGTCGGACGGCGGCCGAGGATCTCCCGGATCCGGGCGTACTCGTCGTCGGCGAGCCCCAGTTCGCGGTAGGGCTGCGGGACCTCCGGGGTGGCGGCGGCGTGCGCCGTGGTGTCGATGACCAGGGTTTCCGTCACCCTTCCAGACTACGGGGGCGGCTGAGCGGGGAAAAAATCGGTCGCCCCGGACGAAGCGGATTCGTACCGTGTCAAGAATGCGTCTGCCAACTCGGCTGACTCCCCTCCGGCTGCTCATGGCACTGCTGTGGGCACGGCCCTGGCTGGCCGTGTCCTCCTGTGTGCTGGGCGTGCTCTCGTGGCTTCCCGGCGCGCTGCTGCCGTTGGTGATCGGCGACGCGGTGGAGGCGGTCGGCCGCGGCGAGCCGCTGGCCGGCCGGGCCGGCCTGATCGTGGCGCTCGGGGTGGCGCAGGCCGTGCTCATGGCCGCGATGATCTTCGCGGTGCACGGGATGTGGATCCACGGCGCGACCACCACGCAACGGCTGGTCGCCGGGCACACCGCCCGTCTCGGCGCTTCGCTGCGTGTCCAGGCCGCGACCGGAGACGTGATGGCGATCTCCTCGTCCGACATCGGCCGCATGGGCAACGTCTTCGAGGTGCTCGGCCGGGTCGTCGGGGCGGTGGTGGCGTTTGTCGTCGTGGGTGCCGTCCTGGTGACGACTTCGCCGCTGCTGGGTGCGATCGCGCTGGTCGGCGTCCCGCTCGCGGTGCTGGGCATGGGAAAGCTCGTCGCCCCGCTGCAGCGCCGCAAGCGCGCCCAGCGTGAGCAGCTTTCCGAGGTCAACGCGCTCGCCGCGGACATCGTGTCCGGGCTGCGGATCCTGCGTGGGATCGGTGGGGAGCGCCGGTTCCTGCGCCGGTTCCGCGAAGCCAGCCAGCGGGTCCGGGTGGCCGGGATCGACGTGGCGCTCAGCGAATCCTGGCTGGCCGGTGCCGAGGTGCTGCTGCCGGGCCTGGTGACCGTCGCGATTACCTGGCTCGGTGCGCGGCTGGTGAACTCGGGTGGGCTCAGCGTGGGTGAGCTGGTCTCGTTCTACGCCGCGTCGGCGTTCCTCGCCTGGCCGGTGAGCACGGCGACCGAAGCCGCGTACGCGTTCACGTCCGGTCACGTCTCGGCGAAGAAGGTCTGTGGCGTGCTAGGCCTGCGGTCATTGCTCGACGACCCGCGGGCGCCCGTCGCGCTGCCGGACGGGCCGCTGGAACTGCACGACACGGCGAGCGGGGTGACCCTTGTCGCCGGCAAGCTCACCGTGGTCAACGCCGGGCGGGGCGCCGAGGCGTTCGCCGAGCGGCTGGCGCGCTTTCCCCGCCAGTCGCCGACCGGCGGGGTTTCCTCGGCGGACCCGGCCGGACACGTGCTCATCTCGGGCGTTCCCGCCGACCGGGTCGCGCTGGCCGAGTTGCGAAGGCGCGTGGTCTACGCGCACAACCAGGACCTGTGGTTCTCCGGCGTGTTGCGCGAGCAGGTCATTCCCCCGGAACGAGCCGAGCTCGCCCTGTGGGCCGCGGACGCCGCCGACATCGTGGACGGGTTGCCGAACGGGCTGGACGAGTTGATCGGTGAACGCGGGCGCGAGGTGTCCGGCGGTCAGCGGCAACGGCTGAGCCTGGCCCGCGCGCTGGCGCTGGACGCCGACACGCTCCTGCTCGACGAACCGACCTCCGCGGTGGACGCGCACACCGAGGCCAGGATCACCGAGCGGATCGCGGAACTACGCCGGGGCAAGACCACCGTCGTGTTCACCGAAAGTCCGTTGTGGACGGTCGTAGCGGACGAGGTGATCACATGCTGAGGTTTTCGCTGGCCACGGGGGCGCAGGCGCGGTCATGGGCGCGGCACACCTTCCGGGCACACCGGCGCGAGTTCCTCACCGTGCTCGCCTTGCTCTGCCTGGCCACCATCGCCGGGCTGGTCGGCCCGCAGATCCTGGGCCTGCTGGTGGATTCGGTGACCGGGTCGGCGAGCCGGATCGACCTGCTCACCTTGGTCTTCGTCGCGGTACTCATCGTGCAGGCCACGCTGCGGCGGTTCGCCCGCGTGCGAGCCGGAATGCTCGGTGAGCGGGTGCTCGCCGAGACCCGTGAGGGCTTCGTCGAGCAGGCCCTGCGGCTGCCGCTGGCCACCGTCGAGGCGGCCGGCACCGGTGACCTGCTCAGCCGTGCCACCACCGACGCCGACCGGATCGACTACGCCGTGCGCAACGGGGTTCCCGAGGTCTCGGTCGCGCTCATCACCGTGCTGCTCACCGTGGTCGCGATGGTGCTGACCTCGCCGTTGTTGTCGCTCGCCCTGCTGATCGCCGTCGCGCTGATCGGGGCGTCCATGCGCTGGTACTCGCGGCGGGTGCCGGCCATCGCCGAGTCGATGATGGACGCGTGGGCCGATGTCCAGACCAGCACGCACGAAACCGCGGACGGCGCGCGCACCGCGGAGGCGCTGGGCCTGATCGGCCGCCGCATCGCCCACGGCGACCGGGCCGTCGATGCCGCCGCTTCCGGGGAGCGTGGGTTGCGCGGTCTGATCGTGCGATGGATCCCGTGGGCCAGGCTCGCCCAGGTGCTGCCGCTCGCGGCGATCCTGCTGATCGGCGTGTGGGGCTACGCGAACGGACTGGTGGGCCTGGGCACCATCGCCACCATGATGGTCTACATGCAGGCCATCGCGGGCCCGCTGGAAGAGGTCCTGTGGTGGATCGAGGACGTGCAGATCTCGAGCACCGCGCTGCGCCGGGTGCTGGGAGTCCGCGCGCCGGACGCGGGCTCGGGCTCGGCCGAACGGCCGAGCCGGCAGGAGATCGTCGTCCGGGACCTGCGGTACGGATACTCCGCGGACCGCGAGGTGTTGCACGGCATCAACCTGCGGATACCGCCCGGAGAGCGGCTGGCGATCGTCGGTCCGTCCGGGGCGGGGAAGTCCACCCTCGGCAGGCTGCTGGCCGGAGTCGCGGCGCCGAACTCGGGCTCGGTCAGCATCGGTGGCGTCGAGGTGTCGAGGATGGCCGACGACGTGCTGCGCGGTGAGGTGCTGCTGCTCACCCAGGAGCACCACGTCTTCGCGGGCACTTTGCGTGACAACCTGATGCTGCCCGCGGGCGAGTGGACCGACACGGCCCTGCTCAGGGCGCTGGACTCAATTGGGCTGGCAAGCTGGTTCACCGCACTACCGGACGGCCTGGACACCAGGCTGGGCGCGGGCGCGGTCGCCGTGCCCGCCGCGATCGCGCAGCAACTCGCGCTGGCGCGGGTGGTGCTCGCCGATCCGCACACCGTGGTGCTCGACGAGGCCACCTCCCTGCTGGACACGTCTTCGGCGCGGAACCTGGAGCGCTCGCTGAACGGGGTCCTCTCCGGCCGGACGGTGATCGCCATCGCACACCGCCTGCACACGGCCGCGGCCGCGGACCGGGTCGCCGTGGTCGAGGGCGGCCGCATCACCGAACTCGGCCCGCACGCCGATCTGCTCGCCGCCAACGGTCCGTATGCCCGGTTGGTCGCCGCCGCCTCGACGGTGTCCTGATTGTCGGAGCCGCCACCGTTTCCTAGGCGGCAGGCGCGCCGATCCGGTCCAGCACCGAGTAGAACATGCCGAGGCCGTCGTCGGAGGGCCCGGTGAGCGCGTCGATGGCGTGCTCGGGGTGTGGCATCAGGCCGACCACCCGCCCGTCGGCGCTGCAGATGCCCGCGATGTCGTCCCGCGATCCGTTGGGGTTCGAGCCGGCGTAGCGGAACACCACGCGCCCCTCACCCTCCAGCTCGTCCAAAGTGGACTGTTCGGCGACGTAGCCGCCTTCGCCCGACTTGAGCGGGATCAGGATCTCGGTTCCGGCCTCGTAGCGGCCGGTCCACGCGGTGCTGTCGTTCTCCACTCGCAGCCACTGGTCACGGCATACGAAGTGCAGCTTCTTGTTGCGCACCAACGCGCCCGGGAGCAGCCCGGCCTCACACAGGATCTGGAATCCGTTGCAGATCCCGAGCACCGGCATGCCCTTGCCCGCCGCCTCGATCACCGAACCCATCACCGGGGCGAACCTGGCGATCGCGCCGCACCGCAGGTAGTCACCGTAGGAGAAGCCGCCGGGCACGATCACCGCGTCCACCCCGCGCAGGTCCGCATCGGCGTGCCACAACGAAACCGCCTCGGCGTCGGCGTAGCGCACCGCGCGGGCGGCGTCGATGTCGTCCAGTGTGCCGGGGAAGGTGATGACGCCGATCCTCACGAGACCCTCCGGACCGTCCACTCCTCGATCACCGGGTTGGCCAGGAAGCCTTCGGCGATCTTGGCGAGCGTCTCGTCGTCGACCGAGTCGTCGACCTCCAGCTCGAAATGCTTGCCCTGGCGCACCTCGGTCACGCCATGGAAGCCGAGGCGCGGGAGGGCACCGGCCACGGCCTGGCCTTGCGGGTCCAGGATCTCCGGCTTGGGCATCACGTCAACCACCACTCGGGCCACGGCGGGTCGCTCCAGGTATTCGCAGGTCGGCGGTACCTCAAGAGGGTAACGGATCTGGTCCGGAGGGCCTTACTGGAGTGGGTTGACCCAGTTGAGGCCGGGGAATCGGGGGAAGTCGGTGTGGTTGGAGTGCATCTCGGCCCGATGCCCGATGGCCTACGTCCGTGGTGAGGTTTCCCGCGTCAAGATGCGTCAGGCGTCAGGCGGCCGCCAAGCCTGGCCGACAGTTCCGCGGCACCCTCGCGGACCAGCTTCTCCCAGCGTCGCCAAGCCTCGTCGGAATGGCGGGAGGTGGGGATGGCGATGCTCAACGCGGCTACCCAGTGGCCGCTGGTGTCGATGACGGGGGAGGCCACGCAGCCGGCATCCGGGTTCGATTCGCTGTGTTCGTGTGCCACCCCGCTCGCCCGGACTTCTCTCAGTTCCGCGAGCAGGGCCGGCGGGGACGTGATGCTGTGTTCGGTGAGGGCCACGAGTTCGCGGTCCTTCAGTAGTGAGTCCAGTTCGTCCTGCGGCAGCCCCGCCAGCAGTGCCTTGCCGACGGCCGTGCAGTGCGCGGGCACCCGCCGGCCGACCTCGGAGATCAGCCGGACCGAGTGCGTCGAGTCGATCTTCGACACATAGACCACGTCGAGACCGTCGAGCACGCCGACGTGCACCGTCTCACCGCACTGGGCGGCGACCGTCCGGGCGACCGCGTCCGCCTCGGCCGCGAACTCGAGCCGTTCCTGGTACCGCGAGCCGAGCTCGAGAAGCCGAGGACCGAGCCGGTAGATGGTCTCCTCGCGCGCTTGCCGGTCGAGATAGCGCCGGGCGACCAGGGTCGTCAAGAGTTCGTGCGTGGTCGATCTGGGCAGCCCCAGTGCCTCGACGACGTCGGCGGCGGACAGGGTCGCCCGCGAGCCGAGGAACAGCTCGAGAATGTCGGCGGCCCGAGACACGGCCGGCACGAGGCGTGGCATGGCGTCAGCCTAGCCGACCGTGTTCGAAATATCGGACAGGAGCGCCCGCTCCTAGCTCTTCACCTCGACGACGTCGCCGGGGTGGAGAGTCTGGAAGAAGGCAACCGCGTCGGCGTGCGACAGGTGCACGCAGCCGTGCGACTGGACTCGCAGGCTGCCTTCATGGAAGGCCACGCCGGTGCTGGTGAAGAACACCGAGTACGGCATCGGGCCGTTGAACTCCTTGCTGTAGTGGTCGATGTCCTTGTACTGCACCCGGAACGTGCCGGTGGGCGTCTCGTAGCCGGGCCTGCCGACGGTGACCGGCACCGGGCCGCGGGTGACCGAACCGGTATTCATCAGCCACGCCTGGTGGGTGTGCAGCTGGAGACACGCCTTTGCCCTGGCGTCGCACGGCGTTTGCGCCGCCTGTGCGGTGGGTGCGAAGGCGATCCCGAGGGAACCGAGGGCCGCCATCGCAACCGTTCCGATTGTTTTTCGCCTGGTAGCCATACGAGCGGTTACCCGCCACCGCGCCGCCCATGCACGACCTCGATCAGCTTTGTCGCCGGCTTCTCGGTTTGCTTCGTGCGCGCGAACGCGCGACGGGATCGGCAGGCGAAGGTCAAGTTCACCCATCCGGCGAGCAGGAATAGGCTGGAGCCGCGAGACGAGGGAGCGAACCGATGCGAATCGTCCACTATGGACACGCTTGTGTGCTGTTGGAGACCGAAAACGCCCGGATCCTGCTGGACCCCGGAACCTACTCGAAGGGCTTCGAAGCCGAGCGTGAGCTGGCCGCGGTGGTCATCACCCACCAGCATTCGGACCACATCGACGCCGATCGCCTTCCCGCGCTGATCGAGGCCAACCCGGACGCGAAGCTGGTCATCGACCCAGGTTCCGAGGACACCGTGCGCAAGCTCGGGCTGGAGTTCGAGGTCGTGCGGCCCGGTGACGCCTTCGAACTCGGCGGTGCCGCGGTGAACGTGGTCGGCGGCCAGCACGCGGTGGTCCACCCGGACATCCCGATCGTGCCGAACGTCGGTTACCTGTTCGACCACGGTGCCTTCTACCACCCTGGTGACTCGTTCTTCGTGCCGGAGCAGAAGATCGACGTGCTCGGCCTGCCGACCGGCGCGCCCTGGCTCAAGGCCGGGGAGGCGGTGGACTTCCTGCGTGCGGTCTCGCCTCGCGTGGCGGTGCCGATTCACGAGGCCGTGCTCGCGACGCCGCAGATGCACTACGGGTTGTTCACCAACCTGGCCCCCGAGGGCACCGAAGTCTTCGTCGCGCCGCGCGGCGAGGCCGCCAAGCTCTCGTAGGTCGTAGCGACGGCCCTGTTTTCCAGGGCGACGTCGATCGCGTCCAGGAACGCCTGCCGCAGGCCGGACCTGGTGAGGTCCACCGCGTCGATACCGAGCCGGACCAGGCCGCCGCGCCGGGCGGCCCGCGCGGCGGCCAGCACCAGGGCGAAGCAGCGCACGGTCTCGGTCCGTGGATGCTGGCTGGTGAATTCCTGGACCCGGGCGCGGTGCACGGTGGCGGTCCGCAGGTCGTGGACCGCCGTGAGGTCCGCGCAGAACCGGAAATTCCGTTCCCGCAAGGCTTCCCGCGTGCCACGCGAACCGAGCCAGCGGGGTGGCGCGAAGCCCTCGGTGCTCAGGCCGCATCCGTCCAGCGCGGCCGTCGCGGCGATGAGCCGCAGCCGGGCTTCATGCGCCGGGAGCGCGGCGAACTCGGCCTTGCGCCCGATGCTGATCCGGTGTCCCGGAGTGACACGGTGGTCGTAGCCGTGCAGGAGCAGCGCGTCGCCACGCTCGGTGCGCTCCCTGACCCAATCGACGATCACACCCTCGGTCCGCGGCGCGAACAGCAGGGACAGCGGCACGCCGCGACGGTCCAGTTCGGCTGCGAGGTCGGCGCACCGATGCAGGGTCCTGGGTTCGATGCCGGACAGTGAAACCAGCAGTCGTACTTCCATGCCGCCATTGAGCCAGTGCCGGATGACCCTGCGTTGAACTCACAGCACCCGCGAGAGAAACCGTTGGAGGCGGGGGTTGTCCGGCCGGTCGAAGACCTCGTCCGGGGTGCCGGTCTCGACGATCCGGCCGCGGTCCATGAACGCGACCTTGTCCGCGACGTGGCGCGCGAAACCCATCTCGTGCGTGACCACGATGAGGGTAAGCCCGCGCTCGGCCAGCCCGGCCATCAGTTCCAGCACACCCTTGACCAGTTCCGGGCCCAGCGCACTGGTGGCCTCGTCGAAGAGCATCACTTCGGGATCCATGGCCAGCGTCCGCGCGATGGCGGCGCGCTGCTGCTGGCCGCCGGAAAGCGCTTTCGGCCGGTACGGCGCCTTGTCCGCGAGCCCGGCCTCGGCCAGGCGGGCGCGTGCGATCTCTTCCGCCTGGGCTCCAACCTCTTCACGCTGCGCAGCGGCAGCGTGCTGGTGTCCAGCACGCTGCGGTGGGCGAACAGGGTGAAATGCTGGAAGACCATGCCGATCCGCTGCCGCAACCGGTCCGGGTTCGCCGCGATCGCGCTCTCCCCGCCGAGCAGCACATCACCAGGATCGGGTTCCCGCAGGCGGTTCACACACCGCAGCAGCGTCGACTTCCCGGAACCCGATCACGCACACCATCTCACCGGCACCGACGGCCAGGTCGACCCCGCGCAGGACCTCCGGCGTGCCGAAGGGACGTCCTTGAGTTCCGCGCTGGTGGACATCACGCCACCTTCCCGCTGCTCACCAACTCGTCGAGTTCGTCCGTCGCGGTGACCTCGCGGCCGATGCGGAGCCGTTTGTCGACGTAGTTGACCAGAATCGAGGAACAGACCGCCGGCACGAGGGTGTTCAGCAGCCCGGTGCCCAGCAGGTCCGGGAGCACCTGCCGGAGGTAGTCCCAGTTGAAGAACGTGTTGCGGAAGGTTCCAGCTACCCGTTGCCCTTGAACTCCGTGGGCACCTCTTCGTTCGGCTCGAAATGCCGGTGCAGGCGGAGCCAGGTGCCGTCCGCGATCACCTGCCGGAGCCCGTCGTTGATCTGGCTCAGCACCTGCCCGTTGCCCTTCCGCACCGCGTATCCGTGCGGGACGTTGGTGAGCAGGGACTTGGTGACCTCGAGCCCAGGGTTCTCCGCCGCGTACTGCTCGGCGCTGGCCTTGTCGAAGACCGCGCCGTCCAGGGATCCGGCGTTGAGCGCGCTCACCACCGCGGCGTCGTTCGGGAAGCGGGTCACCTGCGCGGCCGGTGCGGTGGCGGTCAGCCAGGTGTCGGAAATGGTGCCCTGCACGACGCCGATCCGCTTGCCCGCCAACGAGTTTTCGTCGGTGACCGGCGAGCCCGGCGCGGCCTCGATGCCCAGCGCCTGGTAGTTGTAGCCGTTGGAGAAGTCGACCGTCTTCTTGCGTGCGTCGGTCTGCGAGATGCCTGCGCTGCCGATGTCGAACTGGCCGTTGGCGACCTGGCCGAGCAGCGTGGAAAAGTCGGTCGAGGCGAACTCGAGCTTCAGGCCCTTCCGGTCCGCGATCGCGCGCAGCAACTCGTTGTCGAACCCGGTGAACTTGCCGCCCTCGGAGTAGGCGTTCGGCTTCGAGTCGGAAAGGGTGCCGACTCGCAGGGTTCCCGCGCCCGAACCCCCGCAGCCGGTGAGCGCGGTGAGCAGGACGGCGGCCAGTGCCAGCTCGAGTTTCATGCTGTCGTTCGACCTCATTCCTGGCAGCAAAACGCACGCCAGGGCGCGGGTGGGCGTCCGGACGGTCCTTGTGAGTTCCACCCCAGGTCGGCTACCCCGGGCGAAATTACCTCACTTCACGAGCGAAGAGTGTGCCGCAAAGCGGCTTTAAAGGATGGAAGCCGGAGCGTAGTCGGCCGATTCGGGGAAGCGCTCGAGCACGGCTTCGACCTGCTTGACGACGGTGACCACCTGGTTCCGCGCGGTCCCGGTGAAGGACAACCGGTCGTCGAGCAGGCGGTCCAGATCCTCGCGGGACAGGGGCAGGCGGTCGTCGGCGGCGAGGCGGTCGAGCAGGTCGTTGGGGGCGCCCCGCTCGCGCATGGCCAGCGCCACGGCGACCGCGTTCTCCTTGATCGCCTCGTGCGCGGTCTCCCGGCCCACCCCGGCGCGGACCGCGGCCATCAGCACCTTCGTGGTCGCCAGGAACGGTAGGTACCGATCCAGTTCGCGCGCCACCACGGCGGGGAACGCGCCGAACTCGTCGAGCACCGTGAGGAAGGTTTCCAGCAGCCCGTCGAGGGCGAAGAAGGCGTCCGGCAGCGCGACCCTCCGCACCACCGAGTCGGATACGTCCCCTTCGTTCCACTGGTCGCCCGCCAGCTCGCCGATCATCGACAGGTGCCCGCGCAGCACCACGGCCAGCCCGTTCACCCGCTCGCACGAGCGCGTGTTCATCTTGTGCGGCATCGCCGACGAGCCGACCTGTCCAGGCTGGAAGCCCTCGGTGACCAGTTCATGGCCCGCCATCAGGCGGATCGTCCTGGCGAGGCTGGATGGTGCGGCGGCCAGCTGGACGAGCGTGGACAGCACGTCGAAGTCCAGTGACCGGGGGTAGACCTGGCCGACGCTGGTGAACGTCCGGCTGAAGCCGAGGTGGCCGGCGATCCGGCGCTCCAGATCGTCCAGAGCGGACTCGTTGCCCAGCAGGTCCAGCATGTCCTGTGCGGTGCCGACCGGGCCCTTGATGCCCCGCAGGGGGTAGCGCTCGATCAGGTCTTCGAGCCGTTCGAACGCGACCAACAACTCGTCGGCCGCCGTGGCGAACCGCTTGCCCAAGGTCGTCGCCTGCGCGGCGACGTTGTGCGAGCGGCCCGCCATGACCAGGTCCGAATGTGCGATGGCCAGCGCGGCCAGCCGCGCCAGCACCGCCGCGACCCGGCCGCGGACCAGCTCCAGCGAACGCCGGATCTGCAGCTGTTCGACGTTCTCGGTCAGATCGCGTGACGTCATGCCCTTGTGCACGTGTTCGTGCCCGGCCAGCGCGTTGAACTCCTCGATCCGCGCCTTCACGTCGTGCCGGGTGACCCGTTCACGCGCGGCGACCGACGCCAGGTCCACCTGGTCGAGGACCCGCTCGTAGTCCTCGACCACGCCGTCTCCCACCTCGACGCCGAGTTCGGCCTGCGCGCGCAACACCGCGATCCACAGCTCGCGTTCCAGCGTCACCTTGCGTTCCGGGGACCACAGGGACACCAGCTCGAGCGAGGCGTAACGGGAGGCGAGCACGTTCGGGATGCTGGACTTTGTCACACATTGAGCGTAGTCGGGCGTCGGAGCGACGTGGTTCGGGTCCATGGGCCAGACGGGCATCCGCCGTTACTCACGACGGCCGGCGGCTCCGGGTCGCATGAGCGCGTCGTGCAGCATGGCCCGTGCCACGGCACGGGGGTCCGGGTCGACCTCGATCAGGGCGTTCACGATCGCGCCGTCGACGAGCGCGATCAGCTGCTGGAGCCGCTTCCGGTCGATCGGGAAGCCGGATCGGGTGAAGATTTCCGTGAGCAGCTCGTGGAACTCGCCCTGCATCGAGCGCATCAGCGGCTGCAGGTACGGTCGTCGCCCGGTGGTGACGAACCGCTCGTAGCGCAGCAGGAGCACTTCGAACCTGGCGTCCACACCGAGCATCTGGTCGAGGACGAGTTCGACCAGCGCGTCGACGTCACGGTGCTCGGTACTCAGCTTGGCGAGCTGGGCTCGCCCCCGGTCCAGCTCGACCCGCCCGCCGTGCTCGACCGCCGCCATGATCAGGTCTTCCAGCGAGTCGAAGTAGTAGGTCGTCGATGCCAGCGGCAGCCCGGCGCGTTCGGCGACCGCGCGGTGCCGGACCGCGTCGAAGCCGCCTTCGATCAGCAGCTGGGCCGCTGCCTCGATCAATGTCGCACGCCTGCGTTCGCCCTTGGGCGTGCTCGCCGCTGTCATGCGCAGAATTTAGGCGAGGGTGGCTAGAAACGCGCTGCCAGGGCCACCGCGACGCGTTGCAGGTCGGTCTGGAACGGCGGCGCACCGCCCGGGTCCGGGGTGCTCGAGATGACGAGAGTGGCACCGCTGGCGGCGAGTTCCTGGGCCGTCATCGCGCCTGGTTCGACCGGAACCGCGACTCCCGCGGGCAGCAACGTCACGGAGAGAAAGCCCTTCCGGTCACCGTCGGTGACCTGGAATCCTGCGGAGCGCGACCCCGTCGTACACACGCGACCCGGCGAGGGGCCGCTCGCACCGGTGACCGGGAGCTCGCCAGCGAGGGCAATGGCGAGCTCCCGGTCCACCTTGTCGCACCCCGTGGTGCCTTCGGCCCGAGGGCCGGCCTCCCCGGTACCGTCGCTTCCCTGCAAGGGCGACGGGGTGGAGGCGTTCGGGAGACGCTCGGGGGCTTGCGCGGGTTGCCCCCCGGTGATGACTTGGGCCGATCCGGACGTGGTGTTGGTGCCGGTGCTCGGGCCCCACCGGAACAGCCCGAAACCCACCAGCACCACGACCACGCAGCTCAACGTCATGATCAGGGTCGAACGGCGCCGGGCGGTTGCCCTGGCCGAAGCGGCGGTGACGTCCTCCAGAGTGAATGTCGACGGTGGCGGGTCGCCGGGCGCGGCCCGGAACAGGGTTCCCAGTTCCCGCTCATCCATGCCTGTCACCCCCTGACCCGCCTCGCGCCTTCGCGACGTCTCCGGTCAACGCGGCGCGCAGATTCGCCAGGCCGCGCGCCGTCTGGCTCTTCACGTTGCCCTCACTGCAGCCCAGCGCCTTGGCCACGGCGGCGACGTCGAGCCCTTCGAAGTAGCGCAGGACCAGCACCACGCGCTGCTTCGGTGGGACGTCTCGCAGCCCGTTGAGCAGGTCCGCGCGGGTGGCGACCTGCTCGTCGAGCGCGTCCGTCCCGGGCTCCGGCTCGGGCAGCCGCTCCATCTGCTGCTCCCTCCGCCATGGTCGCCGTGACTCGTCGATCGAGGCCCGGACGAGTGTCTTACGCAGGTAGGCATCCGTGGCCGCGCGGTCGCGGATCCGGTGCCAGCGCCGGTGCAGCGAGACGAACGCCGTCTGCGCGAGATCGTCCGCGTGGTGCCAATCCCCGCAGAGCAGGTACGCGGTTCGGCGCACGAAGTCCCGCTTGGCAGCGAAGTACTCCGCGAACTCCTGCTCGTCGCGCTGGTCCACCGGCCTCCCGGGCGTCTCGTGGGGAAAGACGGAACTGGACGCCCCTACGGTTGCACAACCCGCCGATTCCGGGGTATGCCCAGCAGGACCAGACTGGCTTGTCGATCAAACAACTGGTGTGATGTGATCTAACCGTGACCTCAGCTGAAGCTGTACCGCTCGATTTCCGCTCTGACACCGTCACGCATCCGGATGACGCGATGCGCAGAGCGATGGCGTCGGCCGAGGTCGGCGACAACGTGATCGACATCGACCCCACCATCCGTGAGCTCGAGGAGCGGGTGGCGAACGTGCTCGGCATGCCGGCCGCACTGTGGACACCCACGGGGACCATGGCCAACCTGATCGCGTTGAGCGTGCACCTCAAGCGCGGCGACCGGTTCCTCGCCCCGAAGGACGCGCATGTGCTCAACAACGAGCTGGGCTCGGCGGCCTGGCTCGCCGGTGGCATGCCGTATGCGCTCGAACACGATGCCGGTCCGGGCAGGCCGAAGGCGGAGACCCTGGTCAAGGCGATCGGCCCGCGTGGCGGCCCGTACTACACCTTGCGCACCACCTTGTTGTGCCTGGAGAACACGCACAACGCGGCCGGCGGTGCGATCATCCCGCCGCACGAACACGCCCAGTTGCTGGCCACCGCCCGGCAGGCCGGGCTTCGGGTGCATCTCGACGGCGCGCGGATATGGCATGCGGCCGCCGCGCTCGGCCTGCCGACGGCCGCGCTGACCGTCGGGGTCGACACCGTTTCGGCGTGCTTCAGCAAGGGGCTCGGCGCACCGGTCGGCTCGGTGGTCGCGGGCAGCGAGGCGTTCGTGGCCACCGCGCGGCGGATGCGGCAGATGCTCGGCGGCGGGGTGCGGCAGGGCGGGGTGCTCGCCGCGGCCGCGCTGGTGGCGTTGGACCGGATCGGCGAGCTGACCGAGGACCACGACAAGGCGCAGCGGCTGGCCGATGGCCTCGCCGAGCTCGGCTGGGAGGCCGAGCCGCCGGAAACCAACATCGTGCTGGCCAGGGTCGCCGACGTGTCGGTGACCCTGGAGTCACTGGCCGCGGTCGGTGTGCTGGCGTTGCCGATGGGCGGGAAGGTACGGTTCGTGACGCACCGGGATCTCTCGGTGGCCGACGTCGACGAAGCGCTGACGCGGATCAAGGCCGGGGGACATCCTTGACGAAGTGGGTCGTGTTCGACTACGGCGAAGTCATCTGCGGCCGCACCACCGCGCTGCCGGACCTGGCCGCCACCCTGGGCGTGCCGCACGACGACTTCGAGCCGCCCTACTGGAGGCACCGGGGCGCCTACGACCGCGGCGCGACCGACCTCCAGTACTGGTCCGCGATCGGCCGGGACCTCGGCGTCACCGTCGACGAGTCCACTTCGGACAGCTTGACCGCGATCGACATCGGGGGCTGGTCGAAAGTCGAACCCGCCTCACTGGAGCTGCTCGCGGCGCTGGACGAGGCCGGCGCCGCGCTCGCTCTGCTGTCCAACGCGCCGTCCTCGTTCGCGCGATTCGCGGAACGGCAGGACTGGGCGGGACACTTCCGGGTGCGGGTGTTCTCCGGCGACATCGGCGTCGCCAAACCCGACCCGGAAATCTTCCGCCACCTGCTGTCCCGCCTGGGCGCAAAGGCGGGTGACTGCCTGTTCTTCGATGACCGTGAGTCCAATGTGGATGGTGCGCGCGCGGTCGGCCTGCGCGCGCACGTCTGGCACGGGCCCGAAGCCGCGCGCGGTGAGTTCTAGGTCAGGGAATCTGCTTGCGGCTCTTGCCCTTGATCGCCCCGTAGGCCGCCGCACCCAGGAACCCGACACCGCCGATGACGGCGATCACCAGCACGGCCTTGACCAGGAAACCGATCAACGACCCGATGATCATGAACGCCACCCAGGCGACGATCAGCGCCCCGACGATCTTCCAGAACATGGCATCCTCCCGCCTTTCGCGCGGGCCGTACCACCCGCTCGAGAGCCAGACTCCCACGAACGGGGGCTGGAGCGCTCGCACCCAGACCAACGTTCAGGGATAAGCCAGGGTTCCTCCGGAGGCGGCCCGGCGGAGCCACTCGCCCAGACGTTTCTCGCCTTCGGTCACCACGGACGCGGCCCCGGCGAAGGAGAACCGGACATGCCGCCCACCGCAGCCCAGCCGCCAGCCGGTCATCGCGAAGTACTTCGAGAACGAGCCGAGCACGATCGATTCCCGTGAGCTCTGTTCGGCGCACGCGGTTTCGGTGCCGTAGGAGATGCCGTGGTAGGTCTCGTCGCCGATCAGCCGCACCCCACGAGCCGAGCACCAGCCCGCGATCGCGGCCAGTTCGGCGGGCGGCAGCACGATGACGGTCGGGTTGCCGGGACTGGCGACGACCAACCCGGAGGTCGGGTCCAGTTCGTCGAGTTGCTCGACGGTTCGGCTGGAAGCGCGGGAAATTCGACGACCTCGCAGCCCAGCGCGGAGAGCAGGTTGCGGTAGGCCGGGTACCCGGGGCGGGCCATCGCCATCCGGTCGCCGGTATCGAAGGCGGCCAGGAAGGAAAACAGGAAGCCACCGGAAGACCCGGTGGTCACGATCACGTCTTCGGGGCTGACCTCGAGCGCGTAGCGGCGGTGGTAGCGCGTGGCGGTTAGTAGCCGACGTATCCGCCACCGTGCGCCATCGCCTGCAGGCCAGGCGTGTTGGCGATACTGCCGTAGCGGCTGATCGTGTAGCGGACACCGGCGATGATGTTGTCCACCGGGTTGTAGATGTTGTCGTGGCCGGGCAGCTTGTGGGCGTCGAAGGTCGAATCGATGCACTGCATCAGGCCCTTCGACGGATGCCCAGCCTGGGCATTGGAATTCCCGGTCAGGAAGACGTGGTCGTCCTCTCGAGCCGTCCAGGTGCCCAGCACCGTCGTCACACACCACACCGCGCCCCGGCCGACGTCTTCCTTGCCCAGCAAGGCGCCGCTGACGACGGGCGTGTTCGCCCGGACCGACGCTTCCGGCAGCCGTGTGTCGTGGTGTTTCGAGCGTTTCGTGTACAGAACTCGGGGCCGACGCCCGGAGAGGTAGACGGCAAGCGTGACAGCCTCGAGAACCGAACCGGGTGCCTGGTGGATGGCGATCCGTGGCCTGGTGAACCCCGGCTTGGTCGTGCGGGTGCCTTCAGCGTCAATGACCGCGTCAAGCCAGGCGTTGCGTTGCCCGGTCGACATTGCGAGCACCTGTGTGACCGAGTCCGACTTGGGGTTTCCCGCACGGGCGAGCAAATCACGCGCGTAGTCGTGATTCAGGTGGAACCGGTGTCGAGGCCCGCAGCCGCCTCGGTCATCGACGTGAAGCGCGTGTGGCACGCCCTCGAGTAGCCGCTTGATCTTGTCGACCATTTCGGGTTTGGACTGGGCAATCGACATCGCCGGTCGATGCGTGCGGTTCGCCAAATTCCCGTCTCCGGCAATCCAGCCGAGAATCGCGGCTTCCCGCACACTGATGTCGATCGTCGACGGTGTTTCGGCGCAAGCGGACAACATGATCCTGTCGCGGCTTCGAACATCCTCGGTGATCACGAATCGTGGCTGGTCCAACAGGACATTCCGTTGTTTGGCGGAAACGACCCGGTGCGTTTTCCGACGATGGACTGCGACACCGTTCGCGGGTCGCCAGCCGCATTCGGGACAGGTCGTGGGGAGGTCGGCGACCGGAGCGGGCACTCGGGGCAGGCTGAGCCATCGGTGGTTCGGGGTGGTCGTCGCGTGCCATCGTGAATCGCTCAGGCGAACCAGCGGTGCGTTCTCGTGGTGCACGATCCTCGTGATCGGCGTCCACTCACTGTGGCCGGTGCGAAAGTTGTAGCCGATTGTCGTATCACCGGCTCGCACCTCGTCGTGCTTGAGCCAGCCTCGCTGGGTCAGGATCATCGTGTCCAGCGGCACGCAGTCCCAAAGATTGATCGCGTTGGGATTGCCACCGGATTCGTGCTGGATGATCGCCCAGATGTTCTTGATGTCGGCGTCGGTCACCGGCACGCCCGCGGCCTGCAACGCCTTGATGGCCTCGTCGATCCATTGCTGGACGTTCCCCGGCGGCGGGCTGGTCGGTGGGCCGCCGCTCGAACCGAGGCCGCCTCCGCCTCCGCCACCGCCATCACCCCCGCCTCCGCCGGAGTAGTGCGAGCCGCCGGAGTGGAGGCCACCCGTGCCGCGGGCCGCCGCGGGTGCCGTGCCGAGGGGCGGCACCGACGAGTACCCGCCCTCGACGTCCTGCTTGACCAGGTCCATCACGTGGTTTATCTGGTCGTTCGCGCTGTTCAGCAGGGTCTGGATATGGTCGCGGGCGCCGGCCGCGATGGTGCTGGTGTTCCGCGCGTTGGTGGCCATGATCTCGGCGGAGGTCGGGCTCGGCATGACCGTGCCCTCCTTGCCGTCGTGGACGGCCTTCTCCTGCGCCTCCGCCGCGTTCGCCTGCGCCACGGCAGCGTTGTTCGCGTCGTCGATCTGCGTCTGGGCCTGCTGCTGGATGGTCTGGATCTGGTTCTTGATGTCGGAAAGCGAACCCTGCAGCGTCGACAGTTCGCGGGACACCTCGTCCAGATGGTCGTTGACCTTCTGGCCGGCGTCCGCGATCTTCTTGACGTAGTCGAAGAAGGCGTCCGCGGACGGACCGGACCACGTGCCGCCGCCGAGCGCGGCGGTCGCGTTCCGCAACGCGACGGTGTGGTCCGCCGAGTCCCGCGACGCCTGGTTGAACTGGTCCGCGACGCCTTGGATCCCGGCGGGATTCAGCCTTTCCACCTGCTGGGCCTTGGCCGTGACGTCGGCCCACTCCGGCGGCATACCCGGCGCGGCTACCATACTTCCCCCTAGTCGATCAGACCCGCGGACTTCCGTCCTTGACGGTCAGGCTGTCCGCCGCCGCCGCGTCGGTTTCCCGCATCGCTCGGGCGGCATCGCGCAGCACGCCGCCGGCGGACAACATCAGCCGCGAGGCGGCGTCGAACTGCTTGTGCATACCGTCCCGGTACGACCCGAGCGTGTTCGCCACGCCGTCCGACGGGTGTTCCCCGGGCCGCTCGTCCGGATGCTTGATGGCGCCGAACGGGTTCTCCCCGACGATCCCCGTCATCTTCGCCTTGGAGTCCTGGAAATGGTCATGGATCTTCTCGACCTGCCCGGCCACGTGCTCCAGCGAGTCCGGATCGTTCTCGATCACACCCGCACCCTCCCCTCGACGAATACCGCACGTGAGACGCCCCACATACCGCCGTGGTTCCCTGGAACCGCCTTCTCCGCGGCTTCTTGCCGCGGTTCGAGTCGGTCTGTTCACACCTCATCGAGCAGTTCCCAGATCCGGCCGGCGATCAGCTGGTTGTCGGCCGGCGCGACGGTGGCCCAGTCGCGGCCGCCGGTCCCGGCGACCTGTACCAGATACCGTCCGGCGTCGGTGTCGTAGAAGGCGATCACCCTGGCCGCGCGGTGCATGGTCCCGTCCCGGCCCATTCGCTCGACGCCGAACTGGCCGCGCGCGGTCATCCCGACCAGCATGCCCGCCAGTTCCTGCGCCTCCCACAGTTCCACGCCACGGTCGTTCAGGGCCGTGACCAGCGCTTTCGGTTCTCCCGCGGCATCGGCGTCGGCGGCGCGGAGCACGTCGTGCGGCACGCTCACCGAGTGGCCGACGCCCGCGTGCAGGTCCCCTGCCACCGACACGGCGGACTCCGGCAGCGACGTGTCGCGCGCCGGGATGAGCCACACCTCGCCACCGTCCACCACCGCGAGCAGCGCCTGCCGTCCGGTGCTCACGGCGAGCCCCTTGATCTCCCGGTCGGTCCACACCCAGCTGTCGATGCTCACCTTCGGGTGGGTTAGCAGGTTGAGCTGGTCCATCAGCTCACCGGAAACCCGCTCACCGCGCGCCAGTCCGCGTGCGCGCAGCGATTCCCACGCCTGCCCGATCAGGGCACGGCGCTCGGTGTGGGTGCGGCCCGGGCTCGGCACGCGCAGCGCGGGATGCAACGGCGGCAGCCGCTCGGCCTCCCACAGCACGTCGAATTCGAGGGCCGACAGCACAATCCCCGTCATCGCTCTTCCGGCAGGGGGCGGTCGCCGATCAGGTCGGGCGAGACCTCACGCTGGTCGGTGAACAGGTCCTTGTCGTCGACGCCGTACCGGCGGACGTGCTCGGCGTCCTCGTCCCCGTCCTGGGTCGCGGCCGGTTCGAGGATGGCGCGCGTGCGCTCGCGGCTGGGCGTCCGCGGCGTGGCCCGGCTTGCCCGCCTGGCTTCTTCCTCTTCGGGAAGGTCGCCGATGTCCATCTGCCGCACCGGCTTCCCACGTCCGGTGGCGGTGCCCCGGCCGAAACCGCGATTGCGGCGCTCCTGCTCGCCGTTGGTCGCGCCACCCACGGCCCCCGCGCCGACCGCCGTGGCGCCGTCGGCGATCCCGCCGACCCCTCCCGGTGCCTTCGTCGCGCTGAACCCGGGCCCGACGGCTGTGCTCGAGGAGGGTGCCGGTGTGTTCACCCCGGACAACCTTCCCTTGCCCAGCAGGGCTTCCCCGCCGCCGGGCGGGACGGACCGGCCAAGTCCCTCGCCGCCACCCCCGACGCCCGGCTTGCCCCAGGCGCCGCCGGTGGCCGGCTTCCCGGTGGAGACATCGCCGGGGGTGCCGGGAACGCCGGTGGGGGCACCGCCGGTGACCGGTCCACCGGGCCCGGTCGCGATGGGCCCGGTCGCGATGGGCCCGGGAACGCTTCGGCCGGGCGAAGGACGCTCGAACTCGCTGCCGGTCCGCGTCACCGGCGTGATGGGCGCCGTCCGCGGTGGGGCGAAGGAACTCGGTGTGGTCGCGCCCTGTGGTGTTGTGCCGCCCTGCGACGGGGCACGGACGCCGCCCGCGGCCGGAATCCCGACCGCCGGAGTCGGCGCCTCCGCCGCGGGCGCGACCACGGGCCGCTGCACCGGGGCTTGCCTGGTCACCGGACCCACCGGACCGGAATCCTTGCCGCCGGCGGCTATCGTCGGCGAGCTGTCCGGAATGGACGGTGTGCCGCCCGGCGAGCCCACCTTCGGCAGGCCGGCACCGGCGGGCGGAGGCACCGTCGTGTCGAGGGTCTCCGGCTCCGGCACCGCCTGGGAGGAGGCCAGGTAGTCGCCGCTGTCATGGGCATAGGCGTTGAGCGCGTCGATCGTCTGTGCCTGGGCCTCGATACTCGACTTCACCGCCTTCGCGTGATCGGTTTCGAAGCCGAACAGGCTGAACATGGAGTCGGCGAAGGTGAAGCCGTCCTCGCCCTGCCGCAACGCCTGCGGGTCGGGCAGCTTGTTCTTCGTCCGGTTGAACGCCTCACCCTGCTCGAAGATCAGTTGCGCGGCCTGGGTGACGTTGTCGGTGGCCTTTCCGGCGAACCCCGCCTGTTCGGTCAGCACGGCGCTGGCCTGCCCACCGGCCTTGCTCTGCCACGTGACGCCGAGTGCGGCGAGCTGCTTGCGCAGGGTGGTGTCGGTCGCGGCGAGGGCGCCGACCACGGACTTGAGCGCGGCCACCGCGTTGCCCATGCTCGCGGTGCCCGCGCCCGACCGGAACTTCTCCACCTCGGTCGCGAGCTGATTCGCGTCGTAGCCGTCGAAGCGCTGATCGCGGAGCTTTTCGATCAGCGTCGGGAGGTCGTAGCGACCGCTGTCGAACATGGTCATTTCACACCGCTCCTTCTTCTCGCGATCTTGCGCGCGAACGGAAACGAGCAGACGGCCCGCCTCCGCGGCCTTCGGCCCCAGGCGCGCGCTGTGATCGCCTTGCCGGCCGCGAGGTATTCATTTCCCACCTGCCGCGCTCAGCGTCTGCACGGCGAGTTCGGCGAAATTCGTGGACTTCTCGCACAGCTGTTGCTGGCTGAACGAGCTGTCGTCGGGCGCCATCTGCGCGCGCAGGGTCTGCCCGTCGGCGACGCCCACCAGGGTCTCGCAGTCCTGGACACCGCCCTCGACCGGCGGGTAGTTGATCAGCGCGGGGAACCCCGGCACCTCGACCGGCTGGGTGATCATGCTCGGCTTCCGGTGGCTGCCGGTAAGCCAGTCGTCGATGTCGGCGTTCGTGATCGTTTCGAGGTAGTAGGTGTAGGTGGGCGGGGCGGCGTCCACGTCGAACGCGCACGTCGGACCGTCACGTTGAGTGTCCCGCGCGACCGGGCGTGGTGTGCCGTTCTCCTTGAGCTGATCCAGTTGCTGCGCGGTGAGCAGCTTGCACGGGTCCACGCCCCGCAGCGAAAGCTCCTTCGTGCGGGCGGGCAGGCCGGCCGAGGTGGGCGCGACCGGCGCCGGGCCGGAAATCCCGCCGACGCTCGTGGTGCACCCGGCCAGCGCCACCACGGCCAGCGCGGCGCTCAGCTGGGGGCAAGCCCCCAGACCCCCTTTAGATCTGGCCGACACCACGGTCCCCGAACGCCGCGGACTTGTCGTCCTCGCCGGTTTCGTACTGCTTCGCCGCCGCACGCAGTTGAGTCGCGAGGTCCCGGAGATTCTTGACGTAGTTCTGCACCCGAGCCGCGTACGAACCCTCACCGCGAGCGACGAGCCGGTTCCACGCGTCCACCGCGGTGGCACTGACCACGTCCGCCGAGGGAGGGTCGATGCGCAGCTCGATCAGCTTCTGCCGGAGCTGGTCGTCGAGCGCGTCGGCCTGGTCGTTGATGATCTTCGCGACCTGCAGCAGATTGCCTGGTTCGACGTGGACGTCGGCGACGCCCGGCACTCCCGGCACCGCGTGGCCCAGGGAGCCGATGGTCGTGACGTTGTCTGTCATGGTGCGCACCCCCGGGTACGGACGGTAGTCGACGCAACGAGGCTACCAACCGGCGAGCGGTGTTTGGACGAAAATGCCGACCCGGGTTCCCTACGGGACCGTGATTTCTCCGTTGACCGCCCGCAGCGCGATGTCCGTCCGGTGGTGCGAGCCGGCCAGGTGCACCTTTCCGACCCGTTCGTAGGCCTGTTCCCTGGCCGAGGCGAGATCCGGTCCGACCCCGACGACCGCGAGCACGCGGCCGCCGTGGGAGACCACGGCTCCGTCGTCCCGGCGGCGGGTTCCGGCGTGCAGCACGCCGTTGGCCTCGGACCCGGTGATCACGTCACCGGCACGCGGCACGCCGGGATAGCCGTCGGCGGCGATCACCACGGTGACCGCGGCACCGGGATGCCATTCCAGCGGCGGGTGCTCGGCGAGCCTGCCGGTGGCCGCCGCGTGCAGCAGCCCGGCCAGCGGGGTGTCCAGCAGAGCGAGCACGACCTGGGTCTCCGGGTCGCCGAAGCGGCAGTTGAACTCGATGACCTGCGGACCTTCCGCGGTGAGCACGAGCCCGGCGTAGAGCAGCCCGGTGAACGGGGTGTCGCGGGCGGCGAGTTCGTCGACGACCGGCTGCACGATGCCGCCGACGATGTCGTCGACCAGGGTGGCGGGCGCCCAGGGCAGCGGCGCGTAGGCCCCCATCCCGCCGGTGTTCGGCCCGGTGTCGCCGTCGCCGACCCGCTTGAAGTCCTGCGCGGGCAGCAACGGCACCACTGTCGTGCCGTCCACCAGGCAGAACAGCGATACCTCCGGTCCGGAGAGGAAGGATTCGAGCAGTACCGCGTGCCCGTTTTCCAGCAGCGTCATCGCGTGCGCGCGGGCCGCGTCGAGGTTTTCGGTCACCACGACACCCTTGCCCGCGGCGAGACCGTCGTCCTTGACCACCCAGGTCGGGCCGAACCGGGCGAGTGCCGCGTCGAGCCGCGCCGGATTGTCGACCACCTCGCTGTGCGCGGTGGCGACCTTCGCGGCCGCCATCACGTCCTTGGCGAACGCCTTCGAGCCCTCGATCCTGGCGGCCGCCGCGGACGGTCCGAAGCAGGCGATGCCGGCTTTTCGTACCGCGTCCGCGGCCCCGGCGACGAGCGGCACCTCGGGGCCGATGAGCACCAGGTCCGCCCGCCAGCTTTTGGCGAGCTCGGCGACCGCGGCGGGGTCCGCCACGTCCACTCCGAGCTGCTCGGCAAGCGCGGCGATCCCCGCGTTGCCGGGCGCGCAGGCGAGCGCGGTCACCGCCGGGTCATGCGACGCGGCCAGTACCAACGCATGTTCACGGGCACCAGAACCCACAACCAGGACACGCACGCCCTGACTGTAACCGGACCCCGGCGAGCGGCTTGCGGGTGTTCACCCGGTCGTCAGCGAGCCGTTCCCTCCGTTTTGTGGTGCCGGCGGCGCTTTGTCGTGACAGTGGCGATCAGTTCCCCAATCGAGAGGTCGTTCACTATGCCCAAGAAACTGGCGGTCCTAATGCTGTCCGGACTGGCGCTGCTCGGCGCGGCCGCGCCCGGCGCCGCCGTGGAGGAGACCGAGGCACACAACGTCGACGGCCACGGCGTGCTAATCGTCGGGCACCGTGGCGCCCCCGGCTACCGGCCCGAGCACACCCTCGCCTCCTACGAGCTGGCCTTCCGGCAGGGCGCCGACTGGGTCGACGTCGACCTCGTGCCCACGAAGGACGGCCAGCTGGTCGCCCGCCACGAGAACGAGATCGGCGGGACCACCGACGTGGCGAAGCACCCCGAGTTCGCCGACCGCAAGAAGACCAAGGTGATCGACGGCACCCCGCTGACCGGCTGGTTCACCGAGGACTTCACGCTCGCCGAGCTGAAGACCCTGCGGGCGACCGAGCGCATCCCGGACGTCCGGCCGAACAACACCATCTACAACGGACGGTGGCAGATCGCGACCTACCAGGAGGTGCTCGACCTGACCAGGCGGCTCGGCCGGGAACTGCACCGCACCCTCGGCACCTATCCCGAGGTCAAGCACTCCACCTACTTCTCCTCGATCGGCATGCCCACCGAACCGAGGCTGGTCGACATCCTCAACGGCAATGGTCTCAACCGGCGCGACGCACCCGTGGTCATCCAGTCCTTCGAGGTGTCCAACCTCAAGGCACTGCACAGGCAGGTGCGGGTGCCGCTCGTGCAACTGACCTCGGCCACCGGCGCGCCCGCCGACTTCGTCGCGAAGGGAGACCCGCGAACCTACGCCGATCTGGTCACCCCGGCCGGCTTGAAGGAGATCTCCACCTACGCCGACTACCTCGGCCCGGAGAAGGCGCAGATCATCCCGCGCGACGCGGCCGGCAACCTGGCGGCGCCGACCTCCCTGGTGAAGGATGCGCACGACGCCGGGCTCAAGGTGGTGCCGTACACCTTCCGCAACGAGAACAGCTTCCTGCCGGCGAACCTGCGGTCGTCGAGCAGTCCCGCCGCGTGGGGCGACGTCTTCGCGGAGGAGGCGGCCTTCCTGGCGACCGGGATCGACGGGTTCTTCGCCGACCAGCCGGACACCGCGCTCATCGCCGTGCGCTCGTAGCGAACAGCGTCGGCACCAGGAGAGCGCGCCGGGATCGGCGCGCTCTCTTGACCGGTGATCGGCGCCGGGCTTACGTTCTGCGAACCCTGATGGTTCGCTCGCAGACCTTTGACGAGGTGGCACGTGGACGAGGACAGCAGGCGCCTACACCAACTCGGCTACGCGCAGGAGCTCAAGCGGTCGATGTCGGCGTTTTCCAACTTCGCCGTCTCGTTCACGATCATCTCGATCCTGTCGGGCTGCCTGACCCTCTACGGGTTCGGCCTCAACACCGGCGGCCCGGCCGCGATGATCTGGGGCTGGCCACTGGTCGGGGTGTTCGTCATCCTGGTCGGCCTCGGCATGGCCGAGGTCTGCTCCAGCTACCCGACCGCGGGTGGTCTCTACTACTGGGCGGCCAAGCTCGCACCCTCCGGCGGCGCCGCCTGGTCGTGGTTCACCGGCTGGTTCAACCTGATCGGGCAGATCGCGGTCACCGCGGGCATCGACTTCGGTGCCGCGTTGTTCCTGAACGCCTTCCTCGACCTGCAGTTCGGCTTCGCGGCGACTCCCGGTCACACGATCCTCCTGCTGGCGATCATCCTTGTCGTGCACGGATTGCTGAACACTTTCGGCGTGCGGCTCGTGGCCGTGCTCAACGACGTCAGCGTCTGGTGGCATCTCGCCGGGGTGCTGGTGATCGTCGCGGTACTGGCGTTCGTGCCCGATCACCACCAGTCCGCGTCCTTCGTGTTCGGACAGTTCGTGAACAACACCGGGTGGGGCGTCGCACCGTACGTCTTCGCGCTCGGCCTTCTCGTCGCCCAGTACACGTTGACCGGTTACGACGCTTCGGCACATATGACCGAGGAAACCAGGGACGCGGCCAAGGCAGGGCCGCGCGGCATCGTGAACTCCATCCTGGTGTCCCTGGTCGCGGGCTGGGTGCTGTTGATCGGGCTGACCTTCGCGATCCAGGACTACGACGGCGCGGTCAACTCCGAAACCGGGGTACCACCGGCGCAGATCTTCATCGACGCGGCCGGCGCGACCACGGGGAAGTTCCTGCTGCTGATCGCCATCGGCGCCCAGTTGTTCTGCGGAATGGCGTCCGTGACGGCGAACTCGCGGATGATCTACGCCTTCGCGCGCGACGGCGCGATTCCGGGATCGAAGGTGTGGCACGACATCAACAAGCGCACCCGGACGCCGACCAACTCGGTCTGGTTCGCCGCGGTCGGCGCGTTCATCCTGGCCGTGCCGTACCTGTGGAGTGCAACCGCGTACGCCGCCGTCACCTCGATCGCGACCGTGGGGCTTTACGTGGCCTACGTGATCCCGGTGTTCTTGCGGGTGCGTAAGGGCGACGCGTTCGAGAAGGGGCCGTGGCACCTGGGCCGGTGGGGCCGCCCGATCGGGATCGTCGCCACGATCTGGGTGGTGCTGATCTTCACCCTGTTCATGTTGCCACAGGCCTCGCCGGTCACGACCAAGAACTTCAACTACACGCCGGTCGCGTTCCTCGTCGTGCTGGGTGGCGCGGCGTTGTGGTGGGTGTTGTCGGCGCGGAAGTGGTTCACCGGCCCCAAGGTTCAGGGCACCGACGAGGAACTCGCCGCGGTCGAGCGGGAACTGCGAGAGGTGTAGCCAGGTTGCCGGTGGACACCGGCGGGCTCACGATCAAGGTATGGACCGCCGATCCTGATGGGCGTGTTGGCCGGCTCGCCCGGGCTGACCCCCCGCGAGTCCTCCATTCCCGCCGCGCGAGTCCCACGTCGAGCGCGCGAGTTCTCCCTTCCCGTCGTGCGATCAGGTATGGGAAATCTCGCCGAGCAGCTTCCAGGTGCGCCGCTGGTCGGCTTCCCCGCCCAGATCCGTCGCGGTGACCACGACCTCGCTGGCGCCCGCCTCGAAGTACCGTTCCACGTGTGCCGCAACGGTTTCCTCGTCGCCGATCGCGGCCAGATCGGCAGCGCGGGACGCCCCTTCCAAACCGATGACCCGTTGATAGGAAGGCACCTTCTCGGAGAACGCCAACTGCTCGACCGCGGCTTCCCGCACCCTGTCCGCGTCCGAGGTGACCACGCAGGGCAGGAACGCCACGATGCGCGGCGCCGGCCGGCCTGCCCGTTCGGCGGCGGCGGTGATGGCCGGCACGATGTGCTCGCTCAATGTCCTGGGCCCGGCCAGGTAGGGCAGCGTGCCGTCGGCAAGCTCACCGGTGACTCGCAGCGCCTGCGGCCCCATCGCCGCGACCAGGATGGGTACCGGCGGCTGGGCACCGGGCACCTTGCCCGGCAGCGGTGGGGCGGCGGTCAGCAGCTCGCCGTGAAAGTCGGCCGTACCGGTGTCGAGCAGCGGGCGGAGCGCGGTCAGAAATTCCCGCAGGAGGGCGATCGGTCGCGAGTAGGGAACGCCGAAGGCTCCTTCGAGGAACGCTTTGGCGCCGAGCGCGAGGCCGAGTTGGTAGCGACCGTGTGTGGCCGCCTGAGCGGTTTGCGCCAGCGACGAGATCAGCATCGGATGCCGGCCGAAGACCGGAACCGCTGAAGTGCCGACCTGGAGATTCGGAACCTCCCGCCCGACGATCGCCGCCAGCGACGGGGAATCGTAGTCGAAACGTTGGCCGAACCAGACCGAGCCCATCCCGGCCGCGGCGACTTCCCTGGCCTGACCGACCATCGCGTCGACGTAGTTGTCGGTGTTCGTCGCGGCAAGGGCCACCCCAATCCTCATATCTGGGCCAACCACCCCCGCGAGCCCTCCATTCCCGTCGCGCGAGCGGAACTCGCGCTACGGGAGTGCGGGACTCGCGGTGTGGTCAGAGGAAGTGGTGGCGGACGATGGTCTGGTCCCGGCCGGGGCCCACGCCGATGGCGGAGATCCGGGCGCCCGAAAGCTCCTCCAGCCGCTCCACGTAGGCCCGCGCGTTGGCCGGGAGCTGGTCGAAGGTCCGGCATTCCGAGAGGTCCTCCCACCAGCCGGGGAGCTCTTCGTAGATCGGGACGGCGTGGTGCACGTCGGTCTGCGTCATGGGCATGTCGTCGGTGCGGAAGCCGTCCACCTCGTAGCCGACGCAGATGGGCACCTTCTCCAGCCCGGACAACACGTCGAGCTTGGTCAGGAAGTAGTCGGTGATGCCGTTGACCCTGGCCGCGTACCGCGCGATCACGGCGTCGAACCAGCCGGTGCGCCGGGACCGGCCGGTGGTGACGCCGAACTCGCCGCCCACCTTGCGCAGGTGCTCGCCCATCTCGTCGTGCAGCTCGGTGGGGAAGGGGCCGGAGCCCACCCGCGTGGTGTACGCCTTGAGGATGCCGAGCACGGTGGTGATCCGCCCGGGCCCGATGCCCGACCCCACACTCGCGCCGCCGGACGTCGGGTTCGACGAGGTCACGAACGGGTAGGTGCCGTGGTCGACGTCGAGCAGGGTGCCCTGCGACCCTTCCAGCAGCACCGTTTCCCCGCGTTCGAGGGCCTTGTTGAGCTGCAGCCGTGTGTCGGCGATGCGGTGCGCGAACTTCTCGCCCGCGGCCAGCACCTCGTCGGCGACCTGCTCGGGGTCGAGTGCCTTGCGGTTGTAGACCTTGACCAGGACCTGGTTCTTGAACTCCAGCGCGGCCTCGACCTTCTGGCGGAAGATCTTCTCGTCGAGCAGGTCCTGCACGCGCACCCCGACCCGCGCCACCTTGTCCTGGTAGCACGGACCGATGCCGCGCCCGGTGGTGCCGATCTTGCGGCTGCCCAGGTACCGTTCGGTGACTTTGTCGATGGCCACGTGGTACGGCATGATCAGGTGCGCGTCGGCGGAGATCAGCAGCCTGCTGGTGTCCACGTCACGCTTCTCGAGGCCGTCCAGTTCCTCGAGCAGGACCCCGGGGTCGACCACCACGCCGTTGCCGATGACATTGGTCACCCCCGGGGTGAGGATCCCGGACGGGATCAGATGCAACGCGAAGTTCTCCCCGTTGGGCAACACGACGGTGTGCCCGGCGTTGTTGCCGCCCTGATAGCGGACGACCCATTGGACGGCCTCGCCGAGCAGGTCGGTGGCTTTGCCCTTGCCTTCGTCACCCCACTGGGCCCCGATGAGCACGATGGCCGGCATGTGAAACTCCAGGTACTCGGCGAATTAAGTCGGTGAATGCCGATGCATGAGCCTAACGGAGGATGTCAGGGTGCGGCGATTGGTGCTGGTTTGTGGCGTGGCGGAACTGGACGTGCCGGGCCCGGTCGAGCGTGTGCCGGAGCGACCGGGGAAGGCCGCCCTCGACCCGCTCCTGTCCGCGCACCCGGGTGTCCCGCTGGTCGTCGCGGGCACCGACGCGGATCTCGCGGCTGTCGTCCTTCGTTTGCTGCGTAAGGGAAAGCTCGCCGATACCGCGGTGGGTTTCGTGCCCGTGGACCCCGCCTCGGCGGTCGCGCGGCGGTGGGGTCTGCCGACCGACCCCGCCCGGGCGACGGAGGTCGCACTCGGTGCCGAGCCGCGGCCGGTGCCGCTGGTTCGCGACGACTCCGGCGGGGTCCTGGTGGCGAGCGGCACAATCGGCAAGGTCCGCGGTGTCGCGTACTGCGATGACACGGTCGCTTTGCGTGGCACTGCCCGCTCGATCGAGGTGTGGCCGGACAGCGAGGCCGGGCTTCGGGTCCGGGTGCGCAAGGGGCTGCTGGGGCGCGAAGAGACTTTCCCGGCGCGGGCGTTCCAGATCGGCTGCACGCCCGTCAAGCCGAGCTACGACGGGGTCGATCATCCGCGGGCGGTCGACCGCTGGACCTGGTACCGGCACACGGAGGATCTTTTGCTGATCCGGGAAGCCGCCCGGCAGGCGTAAGCCAAGCCCCCAGACCCCCAGACCCCCTTTGTCAACCGACTGTCGTCGGGTAATTGCCCAGCAGTATTGGCAACCGCCACTTTCATGGTCGAAGGTCACGAAGTTCCCATCGTCGACCAAAGGCGGCAACATGCTCAGGTTTCGCCGTTCCCTGACCGTCCTGGGGGTCTCGGTCACACTCGTCGCTGGCCTCGCCACCCCGGCCATGGCGACCCCGCCCGGTATTCCCTCCGAGCCCACCGCGCGCTCGGAACTCGCCGCGCTGACCGTCGACGCCGACGGTTCGCTGACCGGTTATTCGCGCGACAAGTTCCCGCACTGGATCGACCAGGGCAACAGCTGCAACACCCGTGAGATCGTGCTCGAGCGGGACGGCACGAACGTGACCACCGGTCCGGACTGCGCGCCGACGTCCGGCCGGTGGTACAGCCCGTACGACGGCGCGACCTGGACCAGCCCGTCCGATGTGGACATCGACCACATCGTGCCGCTCGCCGACGCCTGGCGCACCGGAGCGTCGTCGTGGACGACCGCGAAGCGCCAGTCCTTCGCCAACGACCTGTCGGATCCACAGCTGATCGCCGTGACCGACAACGTCAACCAGGAGAAGGGCGACCAGTCGCCGGACAGGTGGAAGCCGCCGCTCACCAGCTACTGGTGCACGTACGCGAAGATGTGGATCGCGGTGAAGTACCGGTGGGCACTCACGGTCGACAGCGCCGAAAAGTCCGCTCTCAGCGGGATGCTGGATCGGTGTGTTTGAGGACTTTCAGGATCTCTCGGGCGACCGCGTCGTTCTGCCGGAACGACAGGGCGTTCATGCGGGGCCGGGTGAACGCGGCGGCCGAGCGTGCGCTGGTGTGCGGGCCGAGCGAGAACCGGCGCGGGTGTGCGTGACCGTGCGCGTTGAGCAGGCGCCCGTCCGAGACCCGGGTGTGGATGCGGCCGGACGGCAGCCCTCGCACCAGCTCCTCGGCGAGTTCACCGGCGTCGCGCATCGAACGAAGCAGGCCGTCGGCTGCCCGGGGCACGCTCGCCTCGGGCAGCCGCGCCTCGATCAGCGCGGATGCTTCGACGGTGCCGGGAAAGCTTTCGCCGCCGCCGACGAACAGACCGTGTTCGGTGTCCAGCGTTACCCGCATTCCCGCGCCGAGGAAGGAAACTATGCCCGCCTGGTGCAGCGCGAGCAGTTCGTCGAGCCTGCGTGGTGGCGGGCCGCTGGCGAAGTAGTTGAAGAACCCGTGCCACCATCCGTCCAGATCGGACACCTGCGAGCCGGGCGTCAGCTTGCCGGTCGCGGCCAGGCCGGGCAGCTGCCCGTACACGGAAAGCAGGGCCATGAAGGCCCCGAGGTCGGCGCTGAACGCGGGATCGGCCCGGCGTGCGAGGTCGGCTTCGATGTACTCGCGAAGGTGCTTGCCGAACTCCTCGGCGGTGTCGAACCGTTCGCCCTCCAGCGGCCGGTCGAGGCGGCGCAGGTCCAGCCTGTCCTGTTCGTCCGGCACCGCGCGATCGACCAGCACGCGCGTTTCGTCGCCATCCCAGGGCAAGGCGGCGAAGGCGTCGGCGAAATCGGTGAAGTTCATGCTGACGCGGTCCGGATGCGCGCTGAACAGCTCCGAGTAGTAACCCCACGCGATCTCCTTGGCGACCAGGGGCCACACGTCGTCGAAGAAGTCGAGCTGGTCCGCCTTGGCCAGCTCGGCGACCGTGCCGGGGCCGAAGAACCGCGGCAACTCCAGTGGTGCTCCTTGCAACGAGTAGCCCGGTTTCGCGTGGTAAGGCACGCCCCGGCGCGAACCGATGTGCAGGATCGGCTCGGCGCCGCTCGGGTGGTAGGCCAGCCCGCCGGGCCCCTCGGTGAACCGGCCGCCGCGGCCTTCCGTCAGTAGCAGCATCAGGTCCACGAACGCGAGCCCGAACCCACGCACCAACACGGTTTCGCCCGGTCGCAGCGCGGTGTGGTCCACGTCCGCGGTGTAGCCGGCCGGGTAGTAGGCGAGGCCGTGCCGGTCCGCGAACTCGGCGAAGCTCCTGGCGGCGTCATCCGGTTCGGCGTCCAGGTGCCCGACGGTCAGCAGCAAGGCGTCCGCGCGCAGGACCTCCGCGTTCTCGAGCGAGACGAGGTTGTCGTCGATGCGCAGCGCGCGGGTGCGGTGTTCGACAACCGAAATCGTGGGCGGCAGTGCGTCGAGCACCGTGCGGTACACCCAGTCCAGATAGGCGCTGGCGAGCCGGCGGGTGGGGAAGGACCGGCCGGTCAGAGCGCTCAGTTCGGCGTCGAGACCGTCGGCGAGCCGGTAGTGGATCTCGCCGGTCCGCACCCCTTCGGCCCATTCGGACAGGGACGGTCCGGGCCGCACCGGACCGTCGATGCGCACGGTCTCGTCGGTGAACATGGTGACGTCTTCGGCCATCGAGTTCATCCGCAGCAGCGGAGACTGCTCGTACCGCCAGATGCGGCCCGCCCCGGGGGGAAACGGGTCGATCAGGTGCACGACCAGTTCGCCGGCCAGCTCCGTCGCGTTCGCCGAGATCCGTTCCAGCACACCGACGCCGCGCGGCCCGGCTCCGATGATCGCGAGCTGAGCTGGCGCCATGCGACCGAAGTTACGGCCGAATTCCGCCTGGCGGCACGGGTTCCCGAAATGTGGGAAGGCGGTCAGTCTCCCCGGACGCGGGCGATGACGTCGGGCGCCTGGCCGTAGAGCCGGAGCACGCCGCCGACGGTGAACTCGGTCAACAGGTCGATCAGCGCTTCGCGATCCGGCGGGTCCCCGTCCCACGACAGGTTCACGAGCGCCTCGGTCATCGCGAAGTACATGGTGACCAGCGCGGTGTCGGCCAAGCCGGGTTCGATGCCGTGGGCGGTCCAGCGCCGGCGGCTGGCCTCGGTGAACACCTGGGCGAGCCGTCCCCTGAGCCGGGTCAGCGCGGGGTTGCCCGCGCGCTCGGCCTCCTGGAGGAGCGGCATCGCCTCGGGGTGCTCGGCGACGAAGGCGAACATGGTCGCGAAGTTCTTGCGTGCCCAGGACTTCAGGTCGAGGTCGGCGTCCCCGGCGCCGCGCGCCGCGAGCGTGGTGCAGGCAAGCTCCTCCACCTGCTCGACGACTGCCGCGAACAGGGCGTTCTTGTCGCCGAACTGCTCGTATACGGCCTGCCTGCTCACGCCTGCCCGCCGGGCGATCTGCTCGATGGTGGCGCCCTGTGCGCCGTGCTCGGCGAACGCGTGGCGCGCGGCGACCAGCACGAGCTCCCGCTGTTCGGTTACCGGGAGTTTCCGTGGACGTCCAGGTCCACGCTTTCGTGCGATTGACATTGGGAGGACCTCACTGAATCCTTGATTTCCGACAACGGTGTCGAAAATTGATCGGGGAGCGTGCCAGATGCGTCGCCTGCGCTCGGCGGCCGTCCTGACGTTGATCATGGCTGTCCGGGTCGCCGGCGCGGCCTCGGCGAGCGCCGCCGGCTTCTACGATCCACCCTCCGACCTGAAAGGCGCCTTCGCGGGCGCCCCACCCGCCGATCTCGCCGCGGTGGCGAAGAACCTCGACGGCCACTACGCCGCCGCGTTCCTGCTCTTCGCGGTCGCGAGCATGAACTACGCCTACCCCGGGCTGGACATCCCGTCCCTGCTCAACGACAAGGGCAGGCAGGTACAGGCCCAGGTCGAGACCGAGTGCACGGCCGACGGACTCATCAAGCCCGCCTTCACCCAGACGAAGGACCTGACCGCGGACGGCCGCCCGATCACCGACTACCTCGGCGAGCAGCCCTACGCCGCGGCTGTCGCCGAGCAGCGGACCGGGCTGCGGAAGCCGGCCGCGCCGGTCCTCGTCGCGCACAGCGTCGCCGACGACATCGTCCCGTACGCCCAAGGCCTTGCCATGCCGCGTTCGTGATGTGCGCTCGGCGCGACCGTCCAGTTCGACCCGCCGGCCGTGCCGACCCATGTCGGTGGCTTTCGCCTTCCCGGCCGCCTTCGCCTGGCTGGACGGCCGGCTGCGCGGCGTTCCGGCCCCGGGCAACCGCGCCGAACTTCGCGGGTGACGATGGTCCGGCCGACGATCTACGCCAGGCCGGTGGCCTCGGCCGCGGCAGGGTCCGATTCCGCGAGGAACTTGCGGCAACGTTCGTACTCTTCGGACTCGCCGATCCGCCCCGCGGCCTTGCTCAGCACGGCCAGCGCGCGCAGAAAGCCCTGGTTCGGCCGGTGGTTCCAGGGAACCGGGCCGAAGCCCTTCCAACCGTTGCGGCGCAGCTGATCGAGGCCCCGGTGGTACCCGGTGCGCGCGTAGGCGTAGGCGGCGATGATTTCTCCCGCGTCCAGGGAACGCTCGGCCAGCGCGGCCCATGCCTCGCTGAAGTCCGGGTGCTCCGCGGCGACCTCGGCGGGGTCGGTGCCGGCGTCCAGCGCCGCCTGCGCGTCCACCCGTTCGGGCAACCGGGTCGGCTCGGGTTCGAGCAGGTTCGTCATGCCCTGAATCTAGACCGGGGTTTCCGCTCCAGGGCTTCGGGTAGGTAGGCCGGCCGCCTCGGCGCGGGCCAGTAAGCGTTCGTCGTAGGTGACGAACGAAGTCAGGTGCCCGCCGAACACCGCGTGCGCGGTAGCCGGATGAATCGCGTCCAGCGAACGAAGGTCAGGGCTCGGACAGTTCGCCGCAGTGGTGCGGACGAGGTCGTCGATCTCGTATCTCGCGATTCGGGCCAGGAGCGCTGGAACTTCAGCGAGCAACTCGGGTTTCGGTGCGGCGTACCGCTTTGGGTAGCTCGACTTCGGCAAGAACCGATGACACCAGCATCGTGCCTGCCCGGGCGTCCAGCCAATCGGCGAGTGCGTCGCTTTCCGGTTCCCGCCGGATGAGTTCACCATCGCGGCCGTGTCGAGGTAGATCATCAGTACCGGTCGCCGTCGCGGAGGTGACGCAGCAGCTCACCGGCCTCCTGGTCGGCCGGTGAGTGTGGCGGGCCGAAGTTTCCCGACGCGAGCAACCTGGACACATAGGTGTAGACAAGAGCAACGGTAGCCTGGCGGCTGCTGAAATTCGCCGCGCTCTCGAACCTGACCGGGCAGGCAGCGCCTTCCGTCGAGGTGGTGGGTAAGGGCCGGCCAGGTCCTGTCAGGATGGCCGCTATGACCATGGTTGTGCCGAGAAGTCCTGTCGCCAGGACTCGGGAGTTCTTCCGGCTGTACTGGCATCGGGGTGCTCCCGGCCGGCCGGCCGTGCCCTGGGTGTTGAACCTCGCCTACGGCATGTGGCTGACCGCGTTCGCGTTCAAACTGCTCGGGTCGTCCTGGGACATGTCCTGGCACTTCAAGTTCATCCGGGACGACTTCGCCCCACCGCACCTGATCAACACGGTGGGCACCGGGATCGTCATCGTGCTGGTGGCGATCCACAGCTACACGGGCCTCGGTTGTGACCGGCGCTCGTTGCGGCTGATGCGGGTGGGCCTGGCCCTGTTCCTGCTCGCCGCGCCGCTGGACGTGATCAACCACCGGGTCAACGGGCTCGACCTGACCGCGTGGAGCCCGACCCACATGCTGCTTTACCTCGGCACCGGTGTCATGCAGGCCGGAGTCATCGACGGCTGGCTGAAACAAGCCGAGCCGGGCCGCCTGCGCACCGGGGTGCTGCTCGCGCTGTGGGCGTTCTTCCTGGAGAACACGTTCTTTCCCAACGGGCAGCAGGAGTACGGCATTCTCGGGTTGCGCGCGTGGGAGCGGGGCACGCCCGAGGCCGAGCCGTCGCTGCTGGACTTCGCGGCACGGCAGATCGGGCATCCCGTCGACCGGGCCGCGGTACTGCACTTCACCATGCCCATCGCGGACTGGGTCTATCCGCTGTGGGGCATCGGGGTGTCCGCGTTGATCCTGGTGATGGCGCGGCGCACGATCGGCCATGCCTGGACGGCCACCGCGATCGCCGCGGCCTACGTCGCGTACCGCATGCTGATCTGGCCGCTGCTGTTGGCCGCGACCTTCCCGGTCTCGGCCATCCCGTTCTACCTGCTGGCGGTCGGGCTCGCCGTGGACCTGGGTCATCGCCTCGGCCGACCACTCCTCGGCGGGGCGCTCGCCGCCGTCGCCGGATACGGCGCGCTGTGGCTACAGTCCCGGCTTCGCCCGTGGATTCTCGGTGACGCCCACACCGAGTCCGCGCCACCCGCCGCCTACTGGACGGTGGTCGTGGCCGGTGTGGGCATCGCCGTGGCGTGGTGGGTGGTCAGCCGAGTTTCTGCCCGGCGGACTTGAGGGCCTCGGACGCCTCGACGACCCGTGCGGCCATCCCGGTCTCGGCCTTCTTGAGGTAGCTGCGCGGGTCGTAGGTCTTCTTGTCGCCGACCTCGCCGTCGATCTTGAGCACGCCGTCGTAGTTCTTGAAGAAGTGGTCCGCGATCGGCCGCGAGAACGCGTACTGCGTGTCGGTGTCGACGTTCATCTTGACCACGCCGTAGGACACCGCCTCGTGGATCTCCTCCAGGAGCGACCCGGACCCGCCGTGGAACACGAACTCGAACGGCTTCGAGCCCTCGGTTAGGCCGAGCTTCTCGGCGGCGACCTGCTGGCCCCGATTGAGGATCTCCGGACGCAGCTTGACGTTGCCCGGCTTGTACACGCCGTGCACGTTGCCGAACGTCGCCGCCAGCAGGTAGCGGCCCTTCTCGCCGGCGCCGAGCGCGTCGATCGTCTTCACGAAGTCGCCCTCGGCGGTGTACAGCTTCTCGTTGATGTCGTTGGCGACGCCGTCCTCCTCGCCGCCGACGACGCCGATCTCGATCTCGAGGATGATCTTCGCGGCCGCGGTCTTGTCCAGCAGGTCCGTGGCGATCTTGAGGTTCTCGTCGAGGTCGATCGCCGAGCCGTCCCACATGTGGGACTGGAACAGCGGGTTCTGGCCGCGGCCGACCCGCTCCCGCGAGATCTCGATCAACGGGATGACGTAGCCGTCCAGCTTGTCCTTCGGGCAGTGGTCGGTGTGCAGGGCCACGTTGATCGGGTATTTCTCGGCCACCACGTGCGCGAACTCGGCGAGCGCGGTCGCCCCGGTCACCATGTCCTTGACGCGCGTGCCCGACGCGAACTCCGCGCCGCCGGTGGACACCTGGATGATGCCGTCGCTTTCCGCGTCGGCGAAGCCGCGCAGTGCGGCGTTGAGGGTTTCCGAAGAGGTCACGTTGATGGCCGGGTAAGCGAATTCGCCCCCCTTGGCCCGGTCGAGCATCTCGGCATAGACCTCGGGGGTCGCGATGGGCATCGTTGGTCCTCCTACTTGTGGTCGCCTTCCTCATCCGAATCGTACGAGTCCCCCGGCCGCTCCGTTAGGCAGCCGAGGAACACGTGTCAGGGGAAGTTGGCCACTGTCCCCAGGTTTTCGCCCGAGCGGGGGATCGCCGGTCAGGAGAGCAGGACCTCGGCGATCGCGCGGTAGGCGGGCAGCGGGTCGTCGCCAAGCGCCTGGACGCACACGTGGTCGGCGCCGGCGTCGAGGTGCTCGGTCAGGCGCGCCGCGATGGACTCGGCGGTTCCCCACGCGACCACGGAGTCGATGAGCCGGTCGCTGCCACCGTTCGCGATGTCGTCCTCGGTGAAGCCGAGCCGGCGGAAATTGCTGGTGTAGTTGGTCAGGTGCAGGTACGGGTTTTCGACGGCCGCCCGCCCGATGGCCCTCGCGCGTTCGGTGTCGGTGTCCAGCACGACCTTGTGCTCGGGGGCGAGCAGGACGCCGTCACCGAGGACCTGCCGGGCCTCACGGGTGTGTTCCGGTGTCGTCAGGTACGGGTGCGCACCGGCGGTGCGTTCCGCGGCCAGCTTGAGCACCTTCGGGCCGAGCGCCGCGAGCGCCCTGTCCCGAACGGGCACCCCGGCCTCGTCGAGCTGGTCGAGGTACTCGACGATCTTTTCGTACGGCTTCTTGTACTCCTGGGTCGCTTCGGGATGGCCGATGCCGACGCCGAGGAGGAACCGGCCGGGATGCTTGGCCACGATCCGGTGGTAGGACGCGCCGACGGTGGCCGCGCCGTCCTTCCACATGTTGACGATGCCGGTGGCGACCACGACCCGTTCGGTGGCATCGAGCACGTTGTCGACGAGGTCGAGGCGCCCGTCCGGGGAACCGCCGATCCAGATGGCGCCGTAACCCAGCTTCTCCACCTCAACCGCGAGTTCCGGGTTCAGCTCCCATACGGCTCGCCAGATGCCGAGTTTTCCCAGTTCGTTAGCCATGCCTTCTCAACCCGCGATCCACCCCTGTTAATTCCTTCACATCGCCGCCGCGCACGAGCCCGCCGCGGTCGCGCTGCCCTCGCTCGGGCGTGCCGCTACGGAACCCAGGCGCCGATAACCGGCTTGAACTCGCGGACCGTGCGCTCGGCGATGACCCCTTCGACGTGGTAAGGGTCGGTGTCGATGATCTTCCGCAGTTCCTCGGCGTTCTCGGCCTGGTAGAGGGCCAGGCCGCCGACGTCGTCGCCGATCGGGCCGGCGACCAGCACGACGCCCTGATCCGCCAGTTTTTCGAGGAATTCCCGGTGGGCAGGCCGTACCGCCGCGAATTTTTCGGGCACGTAGCGAATCTCCACCAGGAACCAGGCCATCGATACCTCCGTCTCGGACTTGGCCCGCACGTTACCGATACCCTTGTCCGGTCGGGAAGACACCAGGACGGGACGGGAGCACATGCCTGACGGCAGCGCGGAGCGCAGCGTCGAGCGCACGCTCGGGCATCTGCGCACCATCGACGGGTCCGAGCCGGTGGCGGCCGCGCCGCTCACGCTGGAGGACCTCTACCGCACGCACCGGATGCGCCTGGTCCGGCTGGCCATCCTGCTCGTCGACGAGCCGGCCACCGCGGAGGACGTGGTGCAGGAGGCCTTCACCGGGCTGCACCGCAACTGGAGCAAGCTCCGCGACGCTCAGGCGGCGGTGGGCTACCTGCGCACGGCGGTGGTGAACGGCTCGCGCAGCGTGCTGCGCCGCCGGAAGACCGCACGCGAGTACGTGCCGCCGCACGCGGTCAACGCCCGCTCCGCGGAGAGCCTTGCCATGCTTTCGAGTGAACATCAGGCCGTGGTCAGCGCGTTGTCCAAGCTGCCGCCCCGCCAGCGTGAGGTACTGGTGCTGCGGTACTACGGTGGATTGTCGGAGGCGGAGATCTCCGAGGTGGCGGGCATCTCCAAGGGCACGGTGAAGTCCACCGCCAGCCGGGCGCTCGAATCACTACAGAAGGCCATGACGACGAGCTAGTTGGTTTAGACCAATATATGCTGAAGCACGTGACGGATCTCGTGCTCACCGGCGGTAAGCTGGCGCTCCCTGAAGGTTTGGTCAACGGCGGATGGCTGGCCGTGGCCGGCGGGCTCATCTCGGGTGTCGGGACCGGGACACCCCCACCCGGCGAGCATCTCGACGTGTCCGGCCTGCTCGTCGTGCCCGGCTTCATCGACACCCATTGTCACGGCGGTGGCGGCGGCTCGTTCTCCAGCGTCGACCCGAAGGAGATCAGCCGCGCGATCGCGGCACACCGGCGTCACGGCACCACGACGATGCTGGCCAGCCTGGTCTCCGAGCCGGTCCGCGCACTGGTCAACCAGGAGGCGGCGCTGCGCGAGCTGGTCGAGGACGGTGAGCTGGCCGGGATCCACCTCGAAGGCCCGTTCCTCGCGGCCGCCCGGTGCGGTGCGCACGACCCAGGCCTGCTGCTGGAACCGGACGCACCCACCGTCGACGCGCTGATCCGCGCCGGCCATGGGGCGGTCCGCATGGTCACCCTCGCCCCGGAGCTGACCGGGGGCGTCCGCGCCGTGCGGCAGCTGGTCGACGCCGGGGTGATCGCGGCGATCGGGCACACCGACGGCACCGAAGAGCAGATCCGGCCCGCGATCGACGCGGGCGCGACCGTCGGCACGCACCTGTTCAACGGCATGCGCCCGCTGCACCACCGCGAGCCGGGGCCGATCGGCGCGCTGCTCGACGACGAGCGCGTCACCATCGAGCTCATCTGTGACCTCGTGCACGTCCACCCGACCGCGTTGCGCCTCGCCGCGAAGTACGCGGGCCGCGGCCGGACCGTGCTGGTCACCGACGCGATGTCGGCGACCGATGCCGCCGACGGCCGCTACCAGCTGGGCAGGCTGGAGGTCGACGTCCGGGACGGCGTCGCCACGCTCGCCGACACCGGGTCACTCGCGGGCAGCACCCTCACCATGGACGTCGCGTTCCGTAACCTGGTCCGCGCTGCCGGGCTAAGCATCCCGGACGCGGTGCGCGCGACCTCCGGCCGTCCCGCGGAGCTGATCGGCGTCGCCGACCGCACCGGTTCGCTGCGCACCGGCCTCGACGCCGATCTCGTCGTCATGGACGAGGAGTTGCGGCCCGTCCGCATTCTCCGGCGGGGAGAGTGGATCAGTTGACCTTTGCCTCGCAACCTTTACCTCACCTCCTGGCCGACGCACTATCCTGTTCAGCGTGACCGAGGCCCAGGACCCCGAGCGGTTGCTGGCCGACGCCCTGCGCGCCCAGGCGAGGAGCGCACCCCCGACCGGCCCCGTGCCGGAAATTCCGCAGCAGTTCGGGCTGCTTTCCGGCCCCGACGCGGGCCCGTTGGAACGCGAGCGGGCCGCGCTGGGGCCACCGACCGTGCAACACCCGGTCACGCGGCCCACGCCGGTGCCGTCATCGCTGCCCCCGTACTGGGTCCTGTTGCTCGCCGTGCTGCTCGGGCTGGCGACGGGATCGGTGATCGGCCTGATCACGCTGCTGTAGGCCGGTCCGAGTCCCACAGACCGCACACAGCGTGAGCCTGTACCGTTTCCAGGTGTGATCCTCGCCGAGACCACGACCACACTGGCTCTGATGCCCAAGTGGTTCAACCCGGAGTACCTGCTCACCCAGTTCGGTGCGTACGTGATCATCGGGTTGTGCCTGGTCATCTTCATCGAAAGCAGCGTCTTCCCGGTCCTGCCGGGTGACTCGCTGCTGTTCACCGCCGGTCTGTTCGTGGCGCAGGGCTCGATTCACGCGCCGCTGTGGCTGGTCTGCCTGGTGGTGACGGTGGCCGCGTTGCTCGGCAACGTGGTCGGTTACTTCATCGGGTACAAGGCGGGCCCGGCGCTGTTCAAGAGACCGGATTCCCGGTTCTTCAAACAGGAGTACGTGGACAAGACCCACGCGTTCCTGGAAAAGCACGGCCCGAAGGCGGTCATCCTGGCCCGGTTCGTCCCGTTCGTGCGGACCTTCATCACCTGGATCGCCGGCATCGGCCGGATGGACGCCAAGAAGTACTTCACCTACACCGTGATCGGCGGCATCCTGTGGGCGGCCGGTATCACCGCGCTGGGTCACCTGCTGGGCAACATCTCGTTCATCAAGAACAACATCGAGGCGATCTTCATCCTGATCGTCCTGGTCTCGGTGCTCCCCATCGTGATCGAGTGGGCGCGCAACCGCCGTGGCCGGGCGGCCGCGGAGGTTGCGCCCATGGAGTCCGACGCCGAGGTCACCCAGCGGATCCCGCGGATCGACCGGTAGAGCTAGCGGGAAAACATCGAGCCCGGGTTGAACAGGTTCTCCGGGTCGAGGGCCTGCTTGATCTGGCGGTGGACGCGCATGCCGACCGGCCCGATCTCGCGCTCCAGCCAGTCCTTCTTGATCTTGCCGACGCCGTGCTCGCCGGTCACGGTGCCACCCAGCGACAGGCCGACTTCGAGGATGTCGTCGAACGCCCGGCGGGCCCGGGCGAACTCGTCTTCGGAATCCGGCGCGTAGACGATCGTCGGATGCATGTTCCCGTCACCGGCGTGCCCCACGACCGCGATGCGCAGCCCGACCTCCTCGCTGATCCGCTGACAACCCGCGATCAACTCGGCGATCCGGGTTCGTGGCACGCACACGTCGTCGGTCAGCCACACGCCGTACCGTTCGAGCGCGGTGAGCACGACCCGGCGGGCCTGCAGCAACATCTTTCCTTCGGCCAGGTCGTCGGTGGCGTAGACCATGGTGGCCCCGCAGTCGGCGCAGATCTGCTCCAGTACCGCGAGATCCCGCCGGGCGGCCTCGCCACCGGCATCCGACTGGCACAGCAGGAGCGCCTGGCAGTCCGAGCCGGCGCCGAGGTCGGTGTTGAGATAGGACTCGGCGGCCTTGATCGAGCTGGCGTCCATGATCTCCATGAGCGAGGGCACCAGGCCCTCCCGCACCACCCGCGCCACGGCCTGCCCGGCCGCCTCGGTGGTGTCGAACCCGGCAACGAGGGTGCCGGGTGCCTGGGGCAGCGGGCGCAGGGCCAGCGTGGCCTGGGTGATCACGCCGAGGGTGCCTTCGCTGCCGACGAACAGCTTCGCCAGGTCGTATCCGGCCACGCCCTTCACCGTGCGCCTGCCGGTCTTCAACAGTGAGCCGTCGGCGAGCACGACTTCCAGGCCCAGCACGGAATCGGTGGTCACGCCGTACTTCACGCAGCACAGCCCGCCCGCGTTGGTGGAAAGGTTGCCGCCGATCGTGCACCAGTCGTAGCTGGAGGGATCCGGTGGATAGAACAACCCGTGCTTCTCCACGGCGTTGCGGAAGTCGAGGTTGACCACGCCCGGTTGCACCACGGCGAGCCGGTTGCCCGCGTCGATCTCCAGGACCTTGTCGAACCTGGTCATCACGAGCATCACGCAGCCGTCGATCGCGTTCGCCGCGCCGGACAGACCACTGCCCGCGCCGCGCGGCACGATGGGCACCCTGGCCTTCGCGCAGGCGCGCACCGTCGCCTGCACGCCGGCCACGTCCGAGGGCAGCGCCACGGCGAGCGGTCGCCCGGATGGGGCCAACGGCATCATGTCGCGCGAATAGCCGCCGGTGACGTCGGCGTCGATGAGGACGGCGTCCTTGCCGAGCGCTTCGCGGAGTTCGGTCAGCAGCGCTGCAGAGCACATGCGTCACATGGTAGATACCACGCTCCGCGATATGGAAGAACTCTTCCGTAGTGCGGTCGTACTACTGGACCATCCCGATCACCCGGTCGACTCGGATCCGCAGGACCAGTCGTTTGTCGGCGACCATCGCGGCGCGGTACTCGTCCCAGTCCGGGTGTTCGCCACGGACCTTCCGGTACAGGTCGACAAGTTCCTCGACCGTTTCGTCGTGCGGGTCGGCGGCGACCTCCGGCAGCTCCGCGATGCCTTCGGCCACCGCGTAGGACCAGCCGTCTTCGCTGCTGACCTGGAAGCTCGCGCGCGGATCCCGGCGGAGGTTGCGGGTCTTGGCCCGGCCGTCGGTGATCGAGACCAGGATCTTGCCGCTGTCCGGGTCGTAGTAGTGGCTGACGTTGGACAGCTGCGGCCTGCCGTCCCGCTTGATGGTCGCGAGCACGCCGAACGGACGGGTGCGGATGAGGTCGTGGAGCGCCGAAGCATCGGTCATGCTCGAGATTGTCCTACGCCTTCGTTTGGAGAGTTTCCCTTCCGTGCGACGGCTCGCCGGACGGGTCCGGCGTGACTGCCGCGGGGTGGTGCGGAGTGCCGGTAAATCAGTTGCGTTGGGCAACTAAAGTGTTCTGTGACACAGCGCGACATATTTGGTGGCGCAACCCACCACCCGGGTGACATCCTTGCGCTAGGCAACTAGTTGTAGTGGACAAGTAAGATTTTCGAACGGGGAAGGGGTGATGTATGATGGCGTTTCCCGTGCGTGAAGAGCCCGCGGCGGCCGACGAACGCGCCACCGCCGACGAGTTGGGTGTCCAGCTCGTCCGCCTGTTGCGGATGGTCAACAAGGCGAAGTCGCCGGTCGCCAAGCTGGGCCCGGACGGTATCGAGCGGGCCGCTTACGCGATCCTGTTCCACCTCGTCCACGACGGTCCGCAACGGACCAGCAAAGTCGCCGAGTCGCTGCACGCGGAGATCTCCACGATCAGCAGGCAGAGCAGCACACTGGTGCAGCAAGGCTGGGTGGAGCGCCAGGCCGACCCCGAGGACGGGCGCGCCTGCGTGCTCGCTCCGACCGCGGAGGGGCTTCGCGTGTTCGAGGAGAACCGCAGGCAACGCAACAAATGGCTGGCGAAGGTGCTGGCCGACTGGTCGGACGAAGACCGCCACACGCTCAACGAACTCCTCGACCGGCTCATCTCCGACATCGAGGCGCGCACGCCACAACTCGCCGACCAGACCAAGGGGGCTTAACGCATGACGAGTTCCACCCGACAACCGTGGGTGTCCCAGGGAGGCGTGCTCGCCGAAACGGGACCCAGGCTGTCCCACCGGCAGATCCTCACCATCCTGTCCGGCCTGCTGCTGGGCATGTTCCTGGCGGCGCTGGACCAGACAATCGTGGCCGCCGCGATCGTCCGGATCGCCAACGACCTCAACGGCTACGACCTGCAGGCGTGGGCCACCACCGCGTACCTGATCACCGCGACCATCGCGACACCCATCTACGGCAAGCTCTCCGACATCTACGGGCGCAAACCGTTCTACCTGATCGCCATCACCATCTTCGTGATCGGTTCGGCCGCCTGTTCGTTCTCGTCGTCGATGTACATGCTGGCCGGCTTCCGGGCGCTCCAGGGCCTCGGCGCCGGTGGCCTGATGTCGCTGGCGATGACCATCATCGCCGACATCACACCGCCTCGCGAGCGGGCCCGGTACCAGGCCTACTTCATGATGGTATGGGGCATTTCCACCGTGCTCGGCCCGGTGCTGGGTGGTTTCTTCTCCGGTCTGAACTCCCTGGCCGGCATCGACGGCTGGCGCTGGGTCTTCCTGATCAACGTCCCGATCGCCGCGCTGGCGCTGTTCGTGGTGGCGAAGGTGCTCAACGTGCCGCACGAGCGGCGCAGGCAGCGCATCGACTGGTGGGGCGGACTCGCGCTGGCCACCTGCGTGGTGCCGCTGCTGCTCGTCGCCGAACAGGGCCGCACCTGGGGCTGGGGCTCCACGAACGCGGTGATCTGCTACGCGATCGCGGCCTTCGGCCTGGTGCTGTTCCTGTTCGTCGAGTACGTGATGAAGGAAGCGGCGCTCATCCCGTTGCGGCTGTTCAAGAACGCGACCTTCGGCGTGGCGATCATCGGCGGCGTGATCGTCGGTGTCGCGATGTTCGGCGGCATCACCATGATCCCGCAGTACATGCAGGTGGTCCGGGGTTACTCGCCCACCGCGGCCGGCCTGCTCACACTTCCGCTGATGCTCGGCATCATGAGCGGTTCGATGATCTCCGGTCAGGTCACCACGAGGACCGGGCGCTACAAGTTCCTGCCGGTGGTCGGCACCTTCGTCATCGCCATCGGCATGGTGCTGTTCGCGCAGGTTCACTACAACAGCGTGCTGTGGCAGCCGCTGGTCTACATGTTGATCATCGGCTGGGGCCTCGGTGGCTGTATGCAGACGCTGATCATCGCCGCGCAGAACGCGGGACCGCGCCGGGACATGGGTGTGTCCACCGCGACGGCCACGTTCTCCCGGCAGATCGGCGGTACCCTCGGCGTCGCGATCTTCCTGACCATCTTCCTCAACGCGTTGCCGACCAAGATCTCCGAGGCCTTCGGCGGCAAGCTGCCCGCCGGGTTCTCCGGCGGAGCGATCAACCAGCTGCAGTCCAACACCAGCGGCATCAGCTCGCTGCCGGACGCGGTCAAGGCCCCGGTCCTGACCGGGTTCACCAACTCGCTGCATCTCGTCTTCTACGCCGCGGCGGGGATCGCGTTGCTGGCCTGCCTGGTGCTGATGTTCATGAAGGAGATCCCGCTGAAGGGCGGGCCCGTTCCGGCCGCGCTCGTCGAAGGCGGCGAAGCGCTGCTCAAGAACGACAACATGGCCGCCGCGGTCAGTGTCGAGGAGAACGAGCCCGAGCCGCGCCCGGAGCTTGTCGGAGCGGGAGTCGGGCGGCATGCCAAGGGGAGCGAGACCGGGAACGGCGAGTACAAGCTCGCCGCACGGACCGCGCCGATCACCAACTCGGCCGCGGGACTGAGCACCCCCGTGGAGACCGGGGAGCAGCCGATCACCGGGCATGTCCGCAGGCAGGACGGCAGCTCGATCGCGGGGGTCGCACTGACCCTGATCGACCAGGCGGGCCGGCAGGTGGCCCGGGCGACCGGCGGTGCCGACGGCGGTTACACCATCGGAGCCCCCCGCGCGGGCACCTACGTATTGATCGTGTCGGCGGCCGGACACCAGCCGCAGGCGGCCAGCGTGGTTGTCGGCCAGGGACTGGCGCGTCTCGACGTCACGCTGGTCGGTTCGGGTGGGCTGACCGGGGCGGTCCGGGTCGCGGGTCGTGGCACGCGGCTCGCCGGGGCGACCGTGACGCTGACCGACTCGCGTGGTGGGGTCACCGGCGCTTCCATCACCGGTGCCGATGGCACCTACTCGTTCAACGGGGTGGGCGCGGGCACGTACACGCTGGTGGCCAGTGCCGAAGGGATGCGCCCGATGGCGACCATGCTGACCCTGCCGGACAGCGGCCTGCTCAGCCAGGACGTCGAGCTGATCCCGGCGATCACGCTGTCGGGAACGGCGCGGACGGAAGGAGACCGCGTGGTGCCCGACGCGCGGATAACCGTGCTCGACGGCGAGGGCAACGTGGCCGCGGTGGCCAGGACCGACGGAGAAGGCCACTACGTCGTAAGCGACTTGCCCGAGGGCGAGTACACGGTCGTGGCCAGCGGATATCCGCCCGCGACGAGCCAGGTCTCGCTGCGGGGCGGCGCAGAGGCCGCACACGACGTGCGTCTCGGCTACGAGCAGGTGATCGACGACCTGGCGGATCAGTCATGACTGGTTTGCGGGCACGCATCGGCACCGCGGAAGGCTGGGCGGTGGAGAACGCGGTGCTCACGGTGACGGACATGAGCGGCCGGCAGGTCGCCCGCGCCGTCGCCGACGCCACGGGGGCGGTGGCCACCGAGCCACTGCCCCCGGGGACCTACACCGCCGTGGTCACCGCCGCGGGCTACACGCCGGTCGCCAAGACCGCCCAGATCTCCTCGGACGGCGGCGGGTCGCTGGACGAGGTGCCACTCGCGCCGGCGGCGGGCGCCATCGAACTCCCGCCGCCGGGACCGTGGACGATCGACCCGGTGCATTCGACGGTGGTGGCCACCGCCCTGCATCTCGGCATCGCCAGCGTCAAGGCCAGGTTCAGTGAGGTCGGCGGCCGGATCACGATCGGCAGGCCGGTCGAGCGGTCGTCGGTGCACGCCGAGATCAAGGCCGCCAGCATCGACACCGGCATCAAGATGCGGGACGACCACCTGCGCTCGCCGGACTTCCTGGACGTCGAGACCTACCCGACGATCGCGTTCGAGAGCAGCGGGCTGCGCCGGCGTGGGGCGGACACCTGGACGTTGGCCGGGGAGCTGACCCTGCACGGCGAGCGCCGCCCCGTGGAGCTCGAACTGACCTACGGCGGTTACGGGTCCGACGCGTGGGGCGGCGTGCGGGTGGCTTTCCACGCGGAAACCCAGCTGCACCGGAAGGATTTCGCGATCAACTACAACGCCATCGCGCGCGCCGGCGTGGCCGTGGTCGGCACGACGGTCAAGATCGAAATCGACATCGAAGCCGTTCAGGGCGAGTCCCTGCCCCAGATGTAGGTGATCGCGATCGGAGAACTCCGCGTGTTTCCATACCGTGAGCGGCCTGTGCCGAGGGTAACGGAAGCGGCAAACCGACCAATCGGATGAGTACTGCTAGTTGCCGCCACGTAGGCTTCGGGCCGTGAGTGTCGTTTCCGCCGCGCCCGAAGCCCTCGGCACGGGCTGGTTGAACACGGCCGGCCCGGTGCTGGTTTGGGTGATCGTGCTCAGCTTCGTGTTCGTGGAATGCGCGCTGATCATCGGCCTGTTCCTGCCCGGCGACTCGTTGCTGTTCGCCGCCGGGGTGGTGCTCGCCTCGCACGGCGCGCATTTCAACGCCTGGGCACTCTCGGTGGCGGCTTTGCTGGTCGCGGTGGTCGGCAACCAGGTCGGGTACTACATCGGGCGGCATACCGGGACCCGCTTCGTCGCCCGCCGTGGCGGCAAGGTGCTCACGCGTGAGCACCTCGACCGGGCCCGGAGTTTCCTCGACCGCAGAGGGTTTTTCGCCGTGGTCGCCGCGCGCTGGATCCCCTGGGTCCGGACGCTGGCGCCGCTCGTCGCCGGCGCGGCCCGCATGGACCCGCGGCGCTTCATGCTCGCGACCACGATCGGCGGTCTGCTGTGGGTGCCGACGCTCGTTCTCCTCGGCTACTACGGCGCCGGCCTGCTGGACTCGCTGCCGTGGGTCAAGACCGCGGCGGTCTGGCTTTCCGTGGGGTTCTTCGTGGCCGGGACGGGGTTCGGGATCATCCGGTACCGGCGGGAAATCCGCCGGCCGCTCGACGAGGGTGCCGCCTGAGTTCAGGACTCCCTTTCCGTCCAGACCTCGAGCTGGATCCCGTCCGGGTCGCGGAACACCACGACGGACGCGCCGGGCAGCGTGCGTGAGGCCGTGACAGGGGTGTACGTCACACTGTAGCCGGCCAGCCGCTGCTCCCATTCCTTGAGCTCGGCGAACGAGTCGACCTTGAACGCGACGTGATCGAGGCCCGTTCTTCGCTCGTCGAAGTCACCGCGCTCGGTGTCCGGGTGCTGCACCAGCACCACGGTGAACGCGTCCCCGGGCGCGCGAAGGTGCACCTTGCGGATCCCGCTCCCGGCGTCCTCGCGGCGGGCGATCTCCTTGAGGTCGAGTACCCGCTCGTACCACGGGACGCTGCGGTCCACGTCGGTCACCGTCAATGCCAGGTGATGCACGCTGGTCAGATTCGACATCCGGCTGGCTGATCCTTTCCGTTACCCCTTTACCGTCAGGCTACCTACCCGGCGTGTCAGCAAACGCTTACGAAATCGAATTGTGGATAACTCGTAAATTTATCCACAATCTGTGGATGGTCAGCGACCGCCGCTGACCTGCATGGTCGACCCGATCGTGAACGACGCTGCCGGGGAAAGCATCCACAGCACGGCTTCGGCGATCTCCTCGGGCCGCCCCGCCCGGCCGAGCGGGATGGCGTCGGCGGTGCGTTTCACCCGCTCGGGAAGTCCAGCCGCGGCATGGAACTCGGTGTCCACCAGCCCGGGCGACACCGCGTTCACCCGGATTCCCTCCCGTGCGACCTCCTGGGCGAGGCCGAAGGTCAGCGTTTCCACCGCCGCCTTGCTCGCCGCGTAGTGCACCCACTCGCCAGGAGAACCTCGATGCGCCGCGGTCGACGACACGTTGACGATGGCCCCGCCCGGCCCGCCGTAGCGGATGGACATCCGGCGCACCGCCTCCCGGCAGCACAGGAACACTCCGGTCACGTTGACGTCCAGGACCCGTCGGACGGTCTCGACGTCCTGCTCATCCAGGCGTCCCGGAGTGTTGCCGCTGATGCCGGCGTTGTTGACCAACCCCCGCAACGGACCGAGTTCGGCCGCCGTGTCGAAAAGTGTGCGAACGTCGTCCTCCGAGGACACGTCGCCCTGGACGGCGATCGCCTGGCGACCCCGCTGCCGGACCTGGTCGGCCACCTTGTCCGCCGCGGACGCGTCGGTGGCGTAGTTGATCACGATGTCGTATCCGCGGTCGGCCGCCAGCACGCAGATCGCCGCGCCGATGCCCCGGCCGCCGCCGGTGACGATCAAGGTCATATCGCGAAGTTTCGCAGCGGGAGGTCGCGCAGGACCAGGTCCGCGTGGTCGGCGGTGGACGCGATGAGATCGGCGTTGCGCTGGTCGGTGCCGAGCGCGCGTTGCCGTGCTTCGACCAGCGACCGCCCGTAGTGGCGGTGCCGCGTCACCAGGCGTTCGATCCGGTCGTGCTCGTCCGGGGCGAGGAACCAGACCTCGTCGAGCAGCCCACGCGCGTCACGCCACGGGTCGGCGTCGAGCAGCAGGTAGTTACCTTCGGTGATGACGAGCGGCACCTCCGGCGGCACCGGAACGGCGCCCGCGATCGGCTCTTCGATCTCGCGCCGGAACTCCGGGGCGTACACGGTCTCCTTCGCCTCCTTCAGCCGGCGCAGGAGATGGACGTAACCGTAGGCGTCGAAGGTGTCGGGAGCGCCCTTGCGCTCGGTGCGACCGAGTCGCCCCAGTTCCACCTGCGCGAGGTGAAACCCGTCCATGCCGACGACCACCGCCCGGTTGCCGAGTGCGCCGGCGAGGCTCCGGGCGAGTGTGGTCTTGCCGGACGCGGGCGAGCCCACGATCCCGAGGAGGCGCCGTCCGTCCTTCTTCGCCAGCGTTTCCGCTCTGGCCAGCAGGTCATCGAAGGTCATCGCACTCCTGGCGCACTTGTAGCGCACTCGTCCAGGCCCGTGGACCCACATGCCGCACCCGCTCCGCGGCCACCTCGTTGGCGAACCGGATCAACTCGGGCAACTTGAATTTCCCGACGCCGTAAGCGAGCGCGCCGTGCCAGACGTCACCGGCGGCGAGCGTGTCCCGTGTGGCCACCTTCGGCACGGGCAACTCACCCGCGCCGTCGGCGGTCCACCACCGCACCGGCTCCGGCCCGGCCGTGGTGATCACGACGGGCACGCCGCGCTCCCGCAGGTCCTTGCCGGGTGCCCTGAAGTGCGCCGAGCACGCGGCGATGTCGACCAGCGGCAGCAGGTCGTCGAGGACCGGTTTCCAGCTTCCGCCATCGAGGACCACGGGAATTCCGCGGGCGCGTGCCCACCGTGCGGCCGCGAGCGCCAGTTCCGGATGGTGTCCGTCCACCAGGACCGCGCTCACCTCCGGCAACTTGTCGACATGTTGCGCGGGGAACCGGTTGCGAGGTGTCGACAAGTCGCCGGCATTGCGGGAAACGACGGTGCGCTCGCCGTCGCGATCCCGGACGGCGACGGCGGAAACGGCAGGTGGTGCGCTCGAACCCGGGGCCACGTCCAGAACTTGGACGCCGCAGGCCGCCAGGTCATGGCGGGCGAACTCGGCCAGCGGGTGCGCGCCCAGGACGGTCACCAGCACGGCACGGCCGCCGAGCGCCGCCACCGTCACCGCCGCGTTCGTCGCCGGGCCCCCCGCGGCGACGTCGACCGAGCTCGACTGCACCTTCTCGCCAGGCGCAGGCAACTCGGCCACGCGCTGCACTACGTCGATCGTGCACAACCCAGCAAGAAGAACCGTCACGGCGAGAGTCCTTTGTGGATTGCCAACTCGACCACCTCGACCTCGCCGCGGCAGGCCGGACCGCGATGTCGCATTACCTACCTCCCCGTCGAGGTTGGACCTTTGCCCATCCGGACGCTAGGACGCTCTATGCTCAACGGCAAGCGTTTGCGCAAACGCTTGCCAGACCTGGAGGTGGCATGCCGAAATCGTCGAGACCGACCCAGCGCGACATCGCGGGGCTGGCCGGAGTCTCCATCACGACGGTCTCGCACGTGGTCAACGGGACGCGGCAGGTCGCGCCGGAGACCCGCGCCGCGGTGCTCCGGGCCATCGAGACCATGGGCTACACCGGCGACGCCATCGCGCGATCGCTGGTGACCGGCGGCACGCGGTCGATCGGGGTGGCGATTTCGTTGCTGGCGAACCCATACTTCGCCGCGCTCATGCAAGCCATCGAGCGCGAAGCGGCTTCGGCCGGCTACACGGTGTTGCTGGCCGACACGCACGACGCGATCGCAACCGAGCAGGACACCGTACGCGCGCTTCGATCCCGACGCGTGGACGGGATACTCCTGACGCCCTCTCCGGGCGACGGCGCGGTGATCGGTGAACTCGTCTCGCTCGGCGTGCCCACGGTGTTGCTCGACCGGCTGACCACGAGGACCGACGTCGATCAGGTCGGCGTGGAGAACATCCAGTCGACCTCCGCGTTGACCGAGCATCTGGCTTCACTCGGGCACCGCCGCATCGGCCTGGTCAGCGGCGCCGCCGGGCTGAGCACCAGTGAAGAACGGACACTCGGCTACCGGCTCGGGCTTGGCCGCGGCGGTCTGCCCTGGAACGCGCACCTGGTCGCCTCCGGACATTCGACCCGGGACGGTGGCGCGGCGGCCGTGCGAACCTTGCTGAGCGCGCCCGAACCGCCGACCGCGCTGGTGGTGGCCAATGACGCGATGATGGTCGGGGTCCTGCACGAGATCCGGGCACACGGCCTGCGCATCGGCCGTGACCTCGCCATCGTCGGCTACGACGACTGCGAATGGTCCGACCTCGTGGAGCCCCCGCTGACCACGATGGCCCAGCCCATCGAGGAGATCGGCCGCGGCGCCGTGCGGCTCCTGCTGGCTCGCATCTCCGAGCCGGACCGCCCGCCGACGACCCTGCGCCTTCCTCCCCATCTCATGCATCGCGCCTCGTGCGGCTGCTGAGTCACTCGAGGGTGGCGGCGGCTTCGAGCAGGAGCCAGGCGCCGACCTGGACGGAGAGATCGCGAGCGGGACAGCCGATCGAGTCGGTCGGAAGGGGGTCCGGGGGCTTGCCCCCAGCGGGGGTCTGGGGGTTGTACTCCCAGGCGGGCAAAGTCCAATCGGGACTGAACAGCGGTCCGCCGGGCGCGTCGGACGCCCCGCTGAAGCACGCCTCGGCTGAGGTGAGCACGAGAGCCCGCGCGGCGTCGGCTTCGGTGCCGCGCGGCAGGCGGGTGGCCGACAGGGCCAGGTAGCGTGCGAGGATTCCGGCGAACAGGCCGCCGTCGCCGCCGCCCTGACCCCGCAGTACACCGCCAGGCGCGCAGTGCGCGGCCACGGCCCGCACCGTACGGGCTGCCGAGTCCATTTCGGACAATTCGAGGCAGGCGCCGAGGAAGACGCCCTGGCAGTAGGTGTAGACCACCTTCACCAACTCGTGCCTGCCGGTGTGCAGGCCATCCCACACCAGCCCGGTGTCCGGGTCGACGAGCGTGGTTTCCATCCAGCCGAGCAACTCGCGGGCCCGCGCGACCTCGCCTGCCCGCGCGTGCAGGATCGCGGCCGGGCCGTTGGACGGCGCGTTCTTGAAATCGTCGCCCTTCCGCCACCAGATCCCGCCACCGCAGTCGGGTGTCCAGGCCGAGCGCAGTTCGCTGAGGATGACCGCGAGTGGCGCGCTCGACGGGATGCGCTGGACGGCGAGACCGAGCCACGCCATGTCGTCGTAGTACTCGTTGGACCACCGGCCGAAGTTTCGCAGCCAGATCGAGTGCACGAACCGCCTGATCGTCGCGGCCCGCGCCGGCTCGGGTGCCCGTGCCTGGGCGTCGATCAGGCAGTCCAGCAGGTGTGCCTGCCACCAGTAGTTCCAGTGCCAGTGCAGCCGTTGGTCCGGCGTCGGCGGCCAGCCGCTGCGGCCCAGAACGGTGCCCGGCAGCCCCCAGACCCGGCGGAGATGCCGGGTGAGGATGGCCCGTTCCGCCGCTGCGGCCCAATCGCGGTACATGGGTCCATGATGAATTCGCTTTCGACATACCGCTCGGTAGGTTCACTATCCAGGATATGGCGCCGATGATTTCCCCGCCCGTCTCCCGCCGGCACCCTCAACGGAACCGTTCCGCGGTGCTGACCTGCCCACCGTGCGAAGCGACCTGTGGTCCGGGCGTCACGCTCGATGGCCGGCAGGTCGTGAGCGTGCGAGGGGACGCCGATGACGTCCTCTCCCGCGGCTATATCTGCCCCAAGGGCGCCTCATTCGGCGCCCTGCACCACAACCCCGACCGGCTCCGCACCCCGCTGATCAAGCCGAGCGGCGAGTTCGTGCCGGTGTCCTGGGACGAGGCGTTCGCCGAGATCGACGCGCGGCTGTGCCCGCTGATCGAGGAGCACGGCCGGGACGCGGTGGCCGGGTACGCGGGCAACCCCAGCGTCCACAATCTGGCCCGCACTCTACGGCCGCGCGTTCTACAAGGCTCCGGGCACCAAGAACCTCTACACCGCGAGCAGCGTCGACCAGATGCCGAAGCACTTCTCGTCGGGCTACCTGTTCGGCGACCCGCTCTCCATCCCGGTGCCGGACGTCGACCGCACGCGGCACCTGGTCATCCTCGGCGCGAACCCGTTGGTGTCCAACGGAAGCCTGATGACCGCGCCCGACATGCGTGGCCGGCTGCGTGCGATCCGGCAGCGCGGCGGCAAGGTCGTCGTCGTGGATCCGGTGCGGACCCGCGCCGCGCAGGTCGCCGACGAGTATCACCCGATCCGTCCCGGCACGGACGCCCTGTTGCTGTTCGCGCTGGTCAACGTGCTGTTCGCCGAGGATCGCGTGACGCTGGACCGGCTCGCCGAGTACGTCACCGGCGTCGAGCGGGTCCGGGAACTGGCCGCCGAGTTCACGCCCGAAGCCGTCGCCCCGGTCACCGGCATCGCCGCTGCGGAGATCCGGCGGCTGGCGCTCGAGCTCGCGGACGCCCCCGGTGCCGCCGTCCACGGCCGGATCGGCACCACCACCCAGGCGTTCGGCACGATCACCAGCTGGCTCGGTATCAGTCTTTCACAAACAACCAAGGCAAGCGTTTGCCCAGGTCAACTAGGGTAAGCGTCGAACGGGCTACCGCGCCAGGACCGGCGCGAGTTCACGGAGCATGTACGCACCACACCAGCGGCTCTCCGTGTCCTTCGGGTTGACTGCCTCCTTGGCCATAGCCCGAGCGAGACGCTTGGGGTTCGGAGCTATGGAGGGGTCTCGCGCTACCTGCTTAGCCCCCTCCCAGTCAAGCTGAAGCATCCGAGACACGACGGACGCCAGGCACAGCTCACGCACCTTTTCGTCGTTCTCCAGGACCGTCACCACAAGATCAGCGTTCTCTCGTCCGGGTAGCTTCGCGACGACTGATAGAGCGTTGGTGCGGAGCGTGCTTGTCTTGCCGTCAACCATCCAACGACGTAGGTTCTTTGCTGCGCCGTTGTCAGCGCGGGCAGCCAGGCTTACGTCCGTCCAGTGCGCCGACGCCTTGTCGGTGAGCGGGGAGGGGTCTCCCGCTGCGATGCTCGCGGCCAGTTCACCGATGGCCTTCGGCCCTCGGACAGCATGCAACCTCGGGTGTTTGATCTCCTTACGCCACATATCCTCACCTTCCGCAACGACCGGTCCGCCCAGCGCTGTTTCGTAGGCCGTCAGCACTTCGGGTGTGACCGGTTTCCTCCCAGTCTCTATGAACCCTAGGTAGGGCTTCGAAAAGTAGGTCAGTGATGCCATATGGGACAGGGATACCCCAGCACTCTCGCGGGCATGCCTGAGCACGGCTCCGGGATCACTGTCAGGTTGGACCATTTCCCCGGTTCGGCTCACCTGATCTCCAGTTGGTAGACGACGGTAGACGCTTTGGTCAGGGTAAACCACTCTCCAGCGCGATAGATGTAAAGCGTGGTCGCTTCGTTTTGCCTCCCTCCTCCGGTCCCGAGGCCGGAGTGGTCACCATGACGCCAAAGGGGTGACGCGTTGTCCGACACGGAGCGTCCTGCCGAGCATGAGAGGTTGGGTGGTGTCGGACCGGGCGACGGCGTGTACATCCTCGTTCGCTTCAAGGCCGGCGTTGTCGGCAACCGTGATCGTGGCGCTCATCTGGTGTGGGTTGCGGCTGGTGTGAGGTACGGCGACGTCCTGAAGGCGCTGTGCCGTACGCCGCTTCCGGTTGCCGACTGTGAGCTGTTGGAACACCCCAGGGGCCAACTGTGTGAGGGGTGTATCGCTGCTCAGGCGAAGATTGAAGCGGCGGAACTTCGGGCAGCGGGAGAGCGGAAAACCCGGCCGTCGTCAAAAAGCCCGGACCGGTCGGACGTAGAAAGCACGTAGGTCCGTCTAGCCGGTCCGTGTGCCCCGGTTGTTTCGGATTCCTCCCCGCTCCATCCGGCAACCGGGGCACTTCCCACTTCTGCCAATTGAGTAAGGAGGACATCATTGCGGTATTTCGCAGACATCGGGTCGCGCGCTCGAATAATCGGATCGACCCGAAAGCTTCTAGGGGCTGATCTCCGGAAGAGGTATGAGAAGGGCACGAGTGTACGGGCTCTGGCTAACAGTATAGGGCGGTCGTACGGCTTCACGAACCGCCTTCTGAAAGAAGCAGGAACGACCATGCGGAAGCGTGGTGGGGTGAGGATAAGGAGAAGGTCGTGACCCGACTCGACCCCCAGCTGGGAAAACGGCGGTGGCCGGCCGAATCTTCGGTGTCCGGTATTTCCAGGCGTTCGAACCGATCTCTCGAACTGTTGAGGAAAGGCCGCCGTTGCCGCGGCGGAAGCGGCGAAAGGCCAAGGACTGAAAGGCCGGAGGGTACCTGTCCCAGCCCAGAAAAACGGAAAACCCCGCCAGGCTAGCAGGTTTGGGAAACCCTGATGTACAGCTGGCTGGTCGACCTGCTCAACGTGCTCACCGGCAATTTCGACCGCCCCGGCGGCGCGATGTTCCCGCTCGCCGCGGCCGGTCAGGCCAACAGCTCGGGTGGCAAGCGCAAACCGTTCACCAGCGGCCGATGGCGGAGCCGGGTGCGGGGACTCCCCGAGGTGTTCAGCGAGCTGCCGGTCGCCACGCTCGCCGACGAGATCCTCACCCCCGGCGGCGTGCGTGCCCTCGTCACCGTCGGCGGCAACCCGTGCCTGAGCACTCCGAACTCGGGACGGCTCGCGGAGGCCCTGGCACAGTTGGACTTCGTCGTCTCGCTGGACGTCTACCTCAACGAAACCACCAGGCATGCCGACGTGATCCTGCCTGGCCCGAGCCCGTTGGAACGGCCTCACTACGACGTCATGCCGTACCAGCTCGCGGTGCGCGACGTGGCCAACTGGACCCCGGCGGCGTTGCCCACCGACCTGCCCCAGGAGTGGGAGACGATGCTGCGACTGACCAACATCGTCACCGGCCAGGGGCCGAACCCGGACATCGCCGCGCTGGACGACGTCGTCGCCGGGCAGATCGCGCGGCGCGCGGGCCTGGATCCCGCGGTGGCCGAGGGGCGGCCCGGTCCGGAGCGCCTGCTCGACCTGATGTTGCGAGCCGGTCCGTACGACCTCACACTCGCGGATCTGGAGGCGGCCCCGCACGGGGTCGACCTCGGCCCGCTCCAGCCCCGGATCCCGGAGATCCTGAACACGGCGAGCGGAAAGATCGAACTCGCGCCGGAGCCGATCGCCGTGGACGTGCCCCGGCTGGCCGCCGAACTCACCCGTCCCGTCGATGGCATGGTGCTCATCGGCAGGCGGCACCCGAGTTCGAACAACTCGTGGATGCACAACGTGGAACCGCTGGTGCGCGGGCGGAACCGGTGCACCGTCCAGGTCCATCCCGACGACGCCCGACGGCTCGGCCTCACGGCGGGCTCGCCGCGGTGACTTCGAAGGCCGGGAAGATCGAGGTGCCGGTCGAGGTGACCGACGAGATCCGCCCCGGTGTGGTGAGCATTCCGCACGGTTGGGGACACGGGCTGGCGGGCATCCGGACGCGGGTCGCCGCGGCGCACGCGGGCGTGAACGCCAATCTGGTCGCGGACGAGACCGCGCTCGATGCCCTCTCCGGCACGGCGGTGCTGAACGGTCTCCCGGTGCAGGTCTCCGCCGTCTGACTACTTGCGGACACGGGCCTTCGGCACTTCCTGCCACGCCTGTCCTACCACGCCTGGGCAAGGTCGGCGTGCTGGCGGATCCAGCTGTGCATCACGATGCCGGCGGCCACGCCGGCGTTGATCGAGCGGGTCGTGCCGAACTGCGCGATGGAGACGACGAGCGACGCCGCGGCCTGAGCGTCCGCGGACAGGCCGGGGCCTTCCTGGCCGAACAGCAGCACGCACTCCCGGGGCAGCGCCGTCATTTCCACCGGCCGCGCTCCGGGCGTGTTGTCCACGGCCACGATCACGAGGTCGTGCGCGGCCGCGAACTCCGCGAGGGAGGCGACGTCGGGGTGGTGCTCCACGTGCTGGTAGCGGTCGGTGACCATGGCGCCTCGCCGGTTCCAGCGGCGGCGACCGACGATGTGCACGGCCGCGGCCGCGAACGCGTTCGCGGTGCGGACGACGGTGCCGATGTTGTGGTCGTGCTGGAAGTTCTCGATGGCCACGTGGAACGGATGCCGCCGCTTGTCGACGTCGGCGACGATGGCGTCACGACGCCAGTACCGGTAGGCGTCGACGACGTTCCGGCGGTCGCCACCGGCCAGCAGTTCGGGGTCGTAGCGTTCGTCCCCGGGCCATTCACCGGCCCACGGGCCGACCCCGACCTCACCGGCGCTGGTCCATTCCGTCGGCCCTGGTGCCTGTTCGGACAACACCAGGGAATTCTCGCTCAGGCCTGGCGGGCCCAGTGGGCCGGTGCGCTCTCGCGGTGCCGCCAGCGGTGGTAGGTGCCCACATACGAGAAGATCACGATGAGCAGCGCGGTCACCCCGACCACCGGCAGCATCGAGCGTGGGAACACCGTGCCGTAGAGGTAGTACGCGTTGAACCCGCCCGGCAGCGGTCCAAGGCCCTGCAGGCTACGGAAGTAGTCCTCGAGCGCGGTCAGCGGGCAGGGGATCGGGAAGACGTTGACCAGAATTCCCCAGAGCGCGAAGAAGACGTGGACGAAAATGCTCCTGGGCCAGCGCCACGCGAGGAACCCGCCCAATCCGATGTACAGCAAGGCGAGAACGTGCACCCCAACGGTGACATCCGCGAGCAATCTCGCGATCGACACCAGCACCGCCCCCTTTCACAGCGCCTTCACAACCGAAGGTACCCCTCCTTTCCTGAGAACCAGCGACAAAAAGACAAGGAGACGATAAGAGGACCCGTTCCGCGAAGTGTTCTTGATCACTGCCGGGACAGGCCGAGGTCATCCAGGTCGAGCAGGTACCGGTACTCCAGGCCCTCCTTCTGGATCGCCTCCCGCGCGCCGGTGTCGCGGTCGACCACCGTGGCCACGCCGACGACCGTCGCGCCCGCCTCGTGCAGCGCCTCCACCGCGGTGAGCACGCTGCCCCCGGTGGTCGAGGTGTCTTCCACGGCGAGCACGCGTTGCCCGGCCACCTCCATGCCCTCGATCCGGCGTTGCAGGCCGTGCTGCTTGGCGCTCTTGCGCACCACGAACGCGTCGAGGACCACGCCGTCCCCCGCGGCGGAGTGCAGCATCGCGGTGGCGACCGGGTCGGCGCCCAGGGTGAGGCCGCCCACGGCGACATAGCTCCAGTCGGAGGTGAGCTGGCGGAGCAGCTTGCCGATCAACGGTGCGGCCGCGTGATGCAGGGTGGCCCGGCGCAGGTCGATGTAGTAGTCGGCTTCGCTGCCCGAGGACAAGGTCACCTTGCCGTGCACCACCGAGAGCTCGGAGACGAGCCTGGCCAGTTCGAGTTTCGCTGCTTGATCCAACCCCGGTTTCGACACGGCCAGAGTCTTACACACAGCACCGACGGATTCGCGCCCAGCGGCGCGACCCTACCCCGGTGGGGTCAGGTGTGGCCACGCCCCGCGACCGCACCGCTGATGCGGCGCAGCAGCCTGCGTGGCAGCAAACCGCCGATCGTCACCACGGTCTTGTACAACGGGCTCGGAATCGAAATGACCTTGCCACGGCGTAGATCCGTGAGCGCGTCGGCGACCACCCGGTCGGGGTTGAGCCAGAACATCCTGGGGCCCGGCTTGGGCAGCCCGGCGCGCTCGTGGAACTCGGTGTGCGTGAAACCGGGGCAGAGCGCCATCATCCGCACGCCGGGTGGCAGCGCGGCGGCGATCCCTTCCGTGAACGAGGTGACCCAGTTCTTGCTCGCGGTGTACGTCGAGCCGCGGCCGGAGAAGAACCCGGCGACACTGGACACGTTGATCACGTCGCCGTGCCCGTTTTCGATCATGCCCGGCAGGGCCGCCCGGGTCAGCCGCAGCACGGCGGTGACGTTCACGTCGAGCTGGCGCTGCAACTCCTCCATAGGCACGGTCCAGAACTCGCCGGACAGGCCCAGGCCCGCGTTGTTCACCAGCAGATCCACCGGGGCATCGGCGAGACGTGCTTCCACGACCGCACGCTCCTCCGGATTGGCGAGGTCGGCAGGCAGGATCGTGGCGGTGATGTGCTCCCGGTGCGCGAGTTCGGCGCCCAGCGCCTCCAGTCGAGGCTTGTCGCGAGCCACGAGGACGAGGTTGTAGCCCTCGGTCGCCAGCCTGCGCGCGAAAGCGGCGCCGAGACCCGCACTGGCGCCGGTGATCAGCGCGGTGGTCATTGCGCCGGCTTCCCCTCTTCCTGGTCCTCGCGCTGCTCCTCGGGGGCGTCGGCCGGTTCCTCCTCCTGGCCGACGAAGGGATCCACGATGTCGGCGATCTCACCGAGATCGCGGAGCAGCCTTTCCAGCCGGGACGGGCCCGCCTGCGGGGCGGCGCTGCCCAGCACCCACTCGTTCTCCAGCCAGGCCACACCGACGTCCCCGCCGAGCGCGTCCGCGGCGTCCACCAGCTCCTGTGTGATCACCTTCCGGGCGCCTTCCGGGTCGTTGGCGAAGGCGTAGCGCTGGCCGACCGGGCCGAGCAACTCGGGCATGCCGGCACGCTGGAACGGCACGCTCGCCAGCCACAGTTCGACCAGCACCGGCTGGACCCGGTTGCAGCGCACGGCGACCACCACCGCCGGGATCTGCCCGTCGGCCTCGATGTCGAACACGAACACCGGGCGGCGGCCGTCGGAGGTGAAGGTCGACCCGGCGACGACGTTGACCGCCGTCTGCGCGCCGAAGTACCCGATCGCGCCCGCGGTCCACTGCTTGGCCAGCCGGTCGTCCTCCTCGGCGAACCGCCAGCCGCGCAGGTCCGCCCAGCGCATCCGCTCGCGGTTGCGGGAGCCTTCTCTGGTCCGGTCGGCGGCGAGCAGCACCAACCCTGCCACCAGTGCGACGGCGGCGACGACAAACCAGACCCACGCTGGAATACCCACGAAGACCAGGGTATCGCCCCGGCCTGCCGGACCAAGATCAGCGGCCCGTGTCGCCCCCACCCGTTCGAGTGCTGTGGCTACCGCCCGACGTGACGTTCGGCCGATACCGCACCAAACGTCACGTCGAGCCCCTTCCCGGTTTTCCTATACCCGGGTGATCGTCAGCGTGTCGCCCGTTTCGAACTCGGGGACGTCGACCCGCACGGTGTCGCCGTCCCGGATCTCGCCGGCCAGCAGCCCGCGCGCGAGGTGGTCGCCGATCGCCGACTGAACGAGCCGCCGTAGCGGGCGGGCACCGTAGATCGGGTCGAACCCGTTGAGCGCGAGCCACTCACGCGCACCGTCGGTCACCTCCAGGGTCAGCCTGCGCTGTTGCAGCCGTTGGGCCAGCCTGGCCACCTGGATGTCCACGATGGACGTCAGTTGCTCGGTGCCCAGCGAGTGGAACACGACGATGTCGTCCAGGCGGTTCAGGAACTCCGGCTTGAAGCTCTGCTGCACCACCGACAGCACCGCGTCCCGCCGCTGCCGCTCGTCGAGCGAGGCGTCCGCGATGGCCTGCGAACCGAGGTTCGAGGTGAGCACCAGGATGGTGTTGCGGAAGTCGACCGTGCGGCCCTGGCCGTCTGTCAGCCTGCCGTCGTCGAGCACCTGCAGCAGCACGTCGAACACGTCCGGGTGGGCCTTCTCCACCTCGTCCAGCAGCACCACCGAGTACGGGCGCCGCCGCACCGCCTCGGTCAGCTGGCCGCCCTGGTCGTAGCCGACGTACCCGGGCGGAGCACCGACGAGCCGGGCCACCGAGTGCTTCTCCGAGTACTCGCTCATGTCGATCCGGGTCATCGCCCGCTCGTCGTCGAACAGGAACTCCGCGAGCGCCTTGGCCAGCTCGGTCTTGCCGACGCCGGTCGGGCCGAGGAACAGGAACGAGCCGGTGGGCCGGTCCGGGTCGGCGACCCCGGCCCTGCTGCGGCGCACCGCGTCCGACACCGCGGTCACGGCCTCGGCCTGGCCGACCACCCGCCTGCCGAGCTCCTCTTCCATCCGCAGCAGCTTGCCGGTCTCGCCCTCCAGCAGCCGGCCGGCGGGAATCCCGGTCCACGCGCTCACCACGTCGGCCACGTCGTCGGCGCCGACCTCTTCCTTCAGCATGACGTCCGCGCGGGTCTCCGTGCTCTGCTGAGCGGCTTCGAGTTCCTTCTCCAGCGCGGGGATCTTGCCGTAGCGCAGCTCGGCGGCCCTGCCGAGGTCGGCGTCGCGCTCGGCCCGGTCGGCCTCACCGCGCAGCTGCTCCAACTGCTCCTTGAGGTCACGGACCTTTTCGATCGAGCCCTTCTCGTTCTGCCAACGCGTGGTCAGCGCCGACAGCTCCTCACGCTTCTCGGCCAGTTCGGCGCGCAGCGCGGCCAGCCGTTCCAGCGAGACGGCGTCCTCCTCCTTGGCCAACGCCATCTCTTCGATCTCCAGCCGCCGCACGGCTCGCTCCACCTCGTCGATTTCGACGGGCCTCGAGTCGATCTCCATGCGCAGCCGGGACGCGGCCTCGTCGACCAGGTCGATCGCCTTGTCCGGCAGGAATCGTGCGGTGATGTAGCGGTCGGACAGGGTCGCGGCGGCCACCAGCGCGGCATCGGTGATCCGGACACCGTGGTGGACTTCGTACCGTTCCTTGAGCCCGCGCAGGATGCCGACGGTGTCCTCCACCGACGGCTCGCCGACCAGCACCTGCTGGAACCGGCGCTCCAGCGCGGCGTCCTTCTCGATGTGCTGGCGGTACTCGTCCAGCGTCGTCGCGCCGACCATTCGTAGTTCACCGCGGGCCAGCATGGGCTTGATCATGTTGCCGGCGTCCATCGCACCCTCGCCGGTCGCCCCGGCGCCGACGATGGTGTGCAGCTCGTCGATGAAGGTGATGACCTGTCCCGCGGACTCGGTGATCTCCTTGAGCACGGCCTTGAGCCGCTCCTCGAACTCACCGCGGTACTTCGCGCCCGCCACCATCGAGCCGAGGTCGAGCGCCACGACCCGCTTGCCGCGCAACGATTCCGGCACGTCACCGGCGACGATGCGCTGTGCCAGCCCTTCGACGATGGCCGTCTTGCCGACGCCGGGCTCGCCGATCAGGACCGGGTTGTTCTTGGTGCGGCGCGACAGCACCTGCACCACCCGGCGGATTTCGGCGTCACGTCCGATCACCGGGTCCAGCTCGCCCTTGCGCGCACGGTCGGTCAGGTCGACGCCGTACTTCTCAAGCGCCTTGAAGGTGCCCTCGGGATCCGGGCTGGTGATGCGGGCGGAGCCACGCACCTTGACGAACGCCTCGCGAAGCGCTTCCGCGGTGGCGCCGTGGCGTTTGAGCAGATCGGCCACGTTTCCGCCCTCGGCGGCGAGCCCGACCAGAAGATGCTCGGTGGAGACGTATTCGTCGCCCATCTCCGTCGCGAGCTTCTGGGCGTGGCTCAGCGACTTGACGGCGTGGGTGTCGAACTGGGGGGTGGACACGGTGGCGCCGGTCGCCGAGGGGAGCGCGTTGATCAACGGCTCCAGTTCCTTGTGCACCTGCCCAGGATCGGCGCCGACCGCGGTCAGCAGCGGACCCGCGATGCCGTCACTCTGCGCCAGCAGCGCGCCCAGCAGATGCGCCGAAGCGATGCTCGGGTTGCCCGCCACGGTCGCCGCCTGCGCCGCCGACGAGATCGCCTGCTGGGTCTTCGTCGTCGGGTTGAAAGCGTCCATCCCACACTCCTGTTTCGAGTCCCGCTACCTGACAGCCTCCCCATCGGCCGTCGACAACTACAACGTCAGGAAACTTGAGTGTGTTCCGCTCAAGTTCGACTTGTTCGTCGCCCGCGGCGCTTCCAGCGGAATCGCGCGCGGCTTCGGGCCGAACGGCAAAATCTTGTCGCATGGCCAGCCGGCCGCACTTGGCGGTCGAATCGGCGTGCGGTGGTGTGGGACTCGGGCGCGGTGGGTGTGGGACTCGCGGGGGTGGGGTCAGGTCAGGAGGGAGCGGGCGAAGTGGTCCTGCGGGTCGCGGACGCCGGGTAGGGCGAAGAAGTAGCCGCCGCCGTAGGGCTGGATGTAGTCGGTCAGCGGCTCGCCGGCCAACCGGTGCTGCACGGCCTCGAACTGCCGCTCGAGGTCCTGCTGGTAGCAGCAGAAGATCAGGCCGACGTCGAGGTTGCCGTTGAGGTCCACGCCGAGGTCGTAGTTGTAACCACGGCGCAGCAGGCGGCTGGACGCGCTGTCCGTGGTCCGAGGGTTGGCCAGGCGGATGTGGGAGTCCACCGGGATGATCCTGCCCTCGGGGTCGGCCCCGAAGTTCGGAGTGTCGAGTTCGGCGGCGCCGTCCAGCGGTGCTCCGCTGTCGCGCTTGCGACCGAACATCTTCTCCTGCTCGGTGATCGACACCCGGTCCCAGAACTCGACCAGCATCCGGATGAACCGGACCACCTGGTACGAACCTCCGGCGGCCCAGTCCGGCTCGCCGGCACCCGCCGGCACCCACACCAGGTTGTCGGCCTCGACCGGGTTCGAGATGCCGTCCTTGAAGCCCATCAGGTTCCGCGGTGTGCCGGACGGCCGCGGAGGCGAGACGAACCCGTTCATCCGGTACCGCAGCTGCATCGCGCCGCGGGTGTGCTTGGCGATGTCCCGCAGCGCGTGCTGCACGGTGTCCTGGTTGTTCGCGCACAGCTGCAGCATCAGGTCGCCGTGGCACCACTTCGGGTCGAGCGAGTCGTCCGGGAACGTCTTCATCGGCCCGAGCTTCGCCGGTTTGCGCGGCGCGAGCCCATACCGGTCGTCGAACAGCGAGGCGCCCACGGACAGCGTCGCGGTCAGCCCGTCTGCGGGCACGACCGGGCCGAGTACGGCACTGTCCGACGGCGGTGAGCCGACACCGAGGTCCACCGGCGCGCCGCCCGCGGTGAGGAAGCGCGCCCGCTCGGTCAGCGTGCGGAACAGATCGGTCAGCGCGGACCGGTCGGCGGCGGTCACGTCGAACGCGGCGAAGGCCGCGGCCCGCTGCTGCGGGGTGAAGATCCCGGCCTGGTTCGCGCCGTGGAACTCCACGACCTCCGCGACGGTCTGCTGGGTACCGGTGGCCGACTGCTCGTCCGCGCGGGCACCGGCGGCGATCAGCCCGCCCGCGAGCGCGCTGCCCGCCACACCCGCGCCCGTGCCCTGCAGGAACCTGCGCCTGCTCAGTGTCATGGGAACTTCCTCATACCTTGGGGGCGTAAGCCCTGCCTGATTTCCAGCCCGGGGGGGGCGTCAGCCCTGCCTGATTTCCAGCAGAGTGGGGATGACCGACAGGGTCTCCAGCACCTGTCCGATTGCCGCGTTCACCCGTTGACGCTCGGCCTGGGGCGCGGTCATCGGGCCGGATGTGGTGGCCTTGAGGGCCTGCTCGAGCGTGTCCAGCTGGGTCTTGATCGTGGCCACGAGCTGGGGCTTCCTGGCGTCGATCAGCGGGGCGAGTTCGTCCAGCACGACCCGGGTGCCGTCGACGTCGGCCAGCGTCTCCTGGTAGCCGGAACCCGCGCCCAGGTCCGAAGCACCGGTCAGCTTGTCGCGCAGGGCGTCCTCGAGGATCTCGTGCGCGCGGAGCGGCAGGTCGGCGGGATCGGCGGTGAGCGTCGGCAACTGCTGTCGCAGCGCGGCCACGTCCTCGGTCAGCTTGTCGGCGATCGGGGTGAGGGCGGCGGTGTCCTGCCCGTGCCACAGCCCGTATTCGAGCCGCCGCAGGCCCGTGAAGTCCTTGTCGTCGACGCCGTCCGGAAGACCGTTCGGGCGGCCGTCGATGGCGTTGGTCAGGTCACCGAACCGGCCGTAGGCCGCGCCGACCCGCTCCCAGGTGAGCTGGGCCCGCAGCCAGTCGGCCTTGGCGGCCGCGAGGTCACCGCCGGAAAGCGCGCCGCGCAGCGCGTCCACCTGAGTGGACAAAGTGGACAGTTGCGGCGTCACGTAGTCCTGGTACTGCCGCACCGGCCCGTCGAGGTCCTGGCCGGACACCGGCAGCACGGCGGCGGGTGCGGTGCCGCCGGTGCCGCTGGCCGCGACCGTGGCCGACATCTGCTCCGGCACTCCCGACATCTGGCACCGCCAGGCGTACTCACCGGCGGGCAGGTCCACCGGTAGCGTGCGCTGGGTGCCCGGGCCGATGCCCTCGATCTCGCCGATGACCCCACCGTCGGTGGGCCGGACCAGGTAGATCTCCCCGGAGCGACCCGACTTGTTGACGATGGTGAACTGCTGTTGCCCTGCCTTGAGTGCGGCGAAGTCGGGTGCGCAGGCCGACGCGGTGATGGTGAGCTGTCGCGAGCCGGCCTCGGACGACGGGACGACCAGCGCGAACACCCCGGCGGCGAGCAGTGGCACGGCGATCGCGGCGGCCACGGTGACCCACCGCTTGCGGACGCGTGGCGGCGAGGGCTCCTCGGCGGGGCGTTCCTCCCGCGCGGGCTTCGCCGCCGGCTTGCGGAAGAACGCGATCAGGACGACGGCGAGGTACGCCACGTAGGCGATCACCTGCAGCCACGTCATGCTGGGCGTGAGGTTCGTGACGCCGCGGATGATGATCACCCACCAGGCGTCCGGCGAAACGGCCGAGGTCAGGTCGAAGGCGAGCCAGGTGTGACCCGGCAGCACCCCGGCTTCCTGCAGGTCGCCGAGGCCGTAGGCGAGTACGCCGGCCGCGATGACGACGAGGAACACCGCGGTGCGCGTGAAGAACTTGCTCAGGTTGAGCTTGATCGCGCTGCGGTAGAGCAGCCAGCACAGCAGGGCCGCGACCGCGATTCCCACGGCGGCGCCGATCAGTGGTGCGGTGGACTCGCCGGCAGCCTGCACGGTGGTCCAGAGGAACAGCGCGGTCTCCAGGCCCTCCCGGCCGACGGCGAGGAACGCGGTCAGCGCGAGTGCGGCGGCACCGATCTGCACGGCGCCGCTGACTTTCGCCGACAGTTCGCCGGAGAGGCCGCGCGCGGTCCGGCGCATCCAGAACACCATCGCGGTGACCAGGCAGACCGCGATCAGGCTGAGCGTGCCGCCGAAGATTTCCTGCGCGCTGGAGGACAACTCGGAGCGCGAGAAGGTCAGGACGGCGCCGAAGCTGATCGACAGCACGGCCGCGGCCAGCACGCCCAGCCAGATGGGCGCCGACGAGAACTTGGCGCCGGTCCGTCGAAGCGCGGCGAGGAGGATGCTGACGACGAGGCCGGCTTCCAATCCCTCTCGCAGACCGATGAGTAGGTTAGGGACAGCGTCGGCCCACACGTCAAACTCCTCTTGCCAACCCCGGGTCTGCCTTGGTTAGCCTTACTTTAAGCACAGCAGGAGCCAGAAACATAGGGTAGGCATCCCTAAATTGCCCAGCTCACACCCGGCAGGCCTCGGAAGGGCTTCGGTGGGACGGCATGGGCCGTTCGCAGAGGGTCGCGTCGTGCGTGTCCAGCAGGTTGCGGAGGGCGTCGTTCATCGAGGCGAGCCTGGCGGTCAGGACGGTGACCTCGTCCTCGTCCCAGTTGCTCAGCGCGCTGCGGATGAACTCGGCGTTCGCCTGGCGCATCCGTTCGAGCTCGACGTAACCCTGTTCGGACACGCTCAGGAGGGCGGCCCGGCCGTCCTCGGGTGCCGGCCGCCGGTCAACCAGTCCGGCGGCGGTCAGCTCCGCGATCTGCCTGCTGATCACGGAGTCGTCGACCATCCGCCGCCTGGCCAGTTCCGACAGGCGGCTTTCGCCGTGTTTCGCGAGGTCGACCAACAGCGGCGCGGCCGCGGGGTGCGGCAGTGCGCGCTCCTTCTGCCAAAGCTGGTTGATCCACGCGTTCTGCAACTGGCCCGACGTGCGCAGCTGCTGCATGAGCTCCAGGCCGGCCTCGTCGCTGGGCCCCATTTCTACCGCCAAATTAGTTGTGCCATACAACATATCTTTCATGGTTGCATAGGTCGCCTATAAGTGAGGTCGCGCACCCGGTGGTAAAGGTTTGCGCACCACTCGGACGGAGCAACTGTGGCGGCAATTGGGCTTCCGGCGGCTACTCTGCGACGGAGTAGATAGCAACGTCCGGGTAATTAAATGACCGATCGGGGTGGATTATTTGTGATCCCTTCACTCAGTGACTGCTAGCCCGGCTTGGGCCTCCGCTTCGGTGCCGCACTCTTGCCCCTTCATGAATAATCAACTTCGAGCATGAGCAAGCACCCAGCACCAGTTCGGAAAACATGACCGCCGATCCCGTCAGCCCCCTTCCCCGGTCGGTTCACCGGGAGGCGCCGCCCGCCGTCACGGCGATGGTGCGGCTGATTCGGGGTTCCTGGGTGAAGGCGGAGTCCTACCTGCCCGAAGTCACCCAGTTCTTCTACGGAATGCTGTTCACCCTGGCGCCGGCGACCCGTGACTTCTTTCCGATCAACATGGACGTCCAGCGCAACCGGATGGTGCGCGCGCTCGTCCAGGTCGTGCAGATGGTCGACCAGCCCGACGACCTGCTGCCCTACCTGCGCCATCTTGGTCGCGACCACCGCAAGTTCGGCGTTGAGCCCAAGCACTACGAGGCGATCGGGACCGCGCTGCTCGCCGCGATGAGGACCCAGTTGGGGCGCGACTGGACCCCGGACGTCGAGCGGGCCTGGGCGGAGGCGTTCACGATCATCGCGCGGCAGATGCAGGAGGCCGCCGCGGCCGACGACAACCCGCCGAACTGGTCGGCGGCGGTCGCCGAGCATCGCCGGGTCAGCTGGGATCTGGCGATGGTCCGGCTCGAGCCCGAGCGGCCGATCCCGTTCCGGGCCGGGCAGTACCTCAGCGTCGAAGTCCCGCAGCGGCCCCGGCTGTGGCGGTACCTGTCGCCGGCCAACGCACCTCGCGAGGACGGCTCGCTCGAGTTCCATGTCCGCGCGGTGGACGGCGGCTGGGTGTCCAGGGCGATCGTGAGCCACACTCAGGCCGGTGACGTGTGGCGGTTCGGCCCGCCGCTGGGCCGGTTGACCGTGGACCGTGAGAACGGCCGTGGCGTGCTCATGATCGCCGGCGGCACCGGTCTCGCGCCCTTGCAGTCCCTGCTCGACGAGCTGGCGCAATGGGGCGAGAACCCGAAGGTGCACCTGTTCTACGGCGGCCGCACCCGCGAAGACCTCTATGCCCTGGACGGGCTGCGGATGATGGCCTCGTGCAACCCGTGGCTGACCGTGCACCCGGTGGTCGAACGCGGCAACGGCCTGTCCGGTTTCGAGCAGGGCACGCTCGCCGACGTGGTCACCCGCCACGGCGCGTGGCCCGGCCACGACGTGCTGGTCTCCGGCTCCCCGGCGATGATCCGCGCGACCGTTTCTCGGATGCTGGTCGCCGGCACCGCGCTGGACCAGGTCAAGTACGACCCGTTCACCATCGACTGACTCCACGCCGTGAGGGGAATCACGCAGTAACCTTTCGTCATGGAGATCCCCGTGGCGAACGGTTCCATCGACGGTTATCTGGCCGTCCCCCAACGAGAAGTCGCCGGTGATCCTCCGTGGCCCGGCGTGGTCGTGATCCACGACATCGTCGGAGTCGGCGAGGGCACGCGCAACATCACTGACCGGATCGCGACCGCGGGATATCTCGCGTTCACCCCGAACCTCTACGCACGTGGCGGGTTCTTCCGCTGCATCAAGACCGTGTTCCGGGATCTGGCCACGGCGGAGGGCCAGACGTTCCAGGACATCGAGGCCGCCCGGACGGCGCTGGCCGAACGGCCGGACTGCACCGGCAAGATCGGCGTGGTCGGGTTCTGCATGGGTGGGGGCTTCGCGCTGGTCGGTGCCACGCGCGGGTTCGACGCGGCCGCGCCCTACTACGGCCAGCTCCCCAAAGATTTGTCCATTTTAGACGGTGCGTGCCCGATCGTCGCGAGTTTCGGCAAGTTGGACCGGCCGCTCAAGGGCGCCGCCGCCAAGCTCGAGACCGAGCTGACCAAGCGCGGCGTCCCGCACGACGTGAAGGAGTACCCGGCGGTCGGGCACGCCTTCGCCAACCAGTTCCACCTCGGGCCGCTGAACGTGCTGGCCAAGATCGCTCACCTCAACTACCACCGCGAGTCCGCCGAGGACTCCTGGCGCCGGGTCTTCGCCTTCTTTTCAGAACACCTGCGCTCAGGAGGGCGCTGAATAACGGTGGTTCTGGGGTGGCCGAGGCGCGAATATCGGCGGTTGGCCGCGCGCGAAGGCAGACCGGGCGGTCCGGACGCGGAGAGGGGATGTTTGGGCTAGCCGGGTATCCGCACCTGAGCCGCCGACCTCCGGTGATACCCAGGAGATCATCTTGGTGCAGCCCGCTGACCAGCCGGAACGTGTCCATGTGCGGAGAACGGGGCTAGCGCTTGCCGGGCCTCCACACCACGAGCGCGGTTTGCTCCCGGACCGGGACGAGGTCCTTGCGGTAGGAGGCGTGTACGGCCGCCGCGGCCTGCTCCGCGGCGGCATAGGCGGCCGCCAGTTCCTCGGTGAGCTCGGCGAGCCGGGACCGTAGCGCCTCGACCTGGTTCTCCAGCTCGATGATCCGCTTGATCCCGGCCAGGTTCACCCCGTCCTCCTGGGACAGCCGCTGCACCTCACGGAGCAGCGCGATGTCCCGCATCGAGTAGCGCCGCCCGCCGCCCGCGGTACGACCGGGCGAAACCAGGCCCAGCCGGTCGTAGGACCGCAACGTCTGGGCGTGCAGTCCGGACAGCTGGGCCGCCACCGAAATCACGAAGACCGGGGTGTCCTCATCGGCCCCGTGGGGGACGCCAAACGCCATCACCGCTCCCTGTTCTACTTGCCCGACTGCCGGAGCAACCTGGTGATCTCGGGCCTCGGATCGTGCTTCGCCGCCGCTTCGGCGAACGCCTCCAACGCCTTCTGCTCGGCGGTGTCCAGCTTCGCCGGAACGGCCACCTGCAAAGTGACCAGCAGATCGCCCTGCGAGCCGTCACGCTTGCGGATGCCCTTGCCGCGCGCCCGTAGCACCCGGCCGCTCGCGGTCCCCGGCGGCACCCGGAGCGTGATCTTGGCGTCCAGCGTCGGCACGGTGATCGTGGCGCCGAGCGCGAGCTCGGTGAAGCTCACCGGCACGGTGATCGTCAGGTCGTTGCCCGAGCGGCCGAAGACCGGGTGCGGGGTGACGTGCACCCGCACGTACAGGTCGCCCGCGGCCGCACCGCCGCGCCCGGGCTCACCCTGGCCGGCCAGCCGGATGCGCTGGTTGTCGTCGACGCCCGGCGGCACGCGGACGGTGAGCGTCCTGGTCCGGGTGCTGATGCCCTCTCCGTTGCACTCCGGGCACGGGTCGTCGATGATCTTCCCGCGCCCCCGGCAGTCCCGGCACGGCTCGGAGAACGCGAACGCTCCCTGGCTGCGGTTGACCAGGCCGGAGCCGCCGCAGATCGGGCAGACCCGCGGCTGGGTGCCGGGCTTGGCGCCGTTGCCGTGGCAGGTGCCACAGGTGGCCGGGCTGGACAGCCGCAACGGCAGGGTCGCGCCCTTGACCGCCTCGGCGAAGTCGATCCGGACGTCGGTCTCCACGTCGGCGCCGCGCTGGGGCCGGCTCGCGCCCGAGGCCGTCGAGCCCCGGCGGCCGAACAGACCGCCCAAGATGTCGCCGAGACCGCCCAAGCCACCAGATGCGCCACCCGCCGTCTGGCTGAAGATGTCGCTCATGTCGAAGCCGCCGGTGCCACCGGCGCCGGGGAAGCCGAAGCCGCCCGCGCCGCCGCTGCCGAACAGCCGGCGTGCCTCGTCGTACTCCTTGCGCTTGACCGGGTCGGAGAGCACCCCGTAGGCCTCCGACACGGCCTTGAACTTCTGCTCGGCCGAGCTGTTCCCCGGATTGGCGTCCGGGTGGTTCTCCCTGGCCAGTTTGCGGTAGGCCTTCTTGATCTCGTCCGCGGAGGCGTCGGAGGAGACGCCCAGTTCACGGTAGAAGTCCTTACCGATCCACTCCCGTGCACTCATCCGGACGTCTCCTCCTTCCTCTTCTCACTCTTAGCCCGCGTTCTCATTGCTGTCGATCGGCAGTTCACCTTCGACCGGCGCGTCGACCGCAGGCTCGGCGGGCGCGGGCGCGGGCTCGTGGTCGGTCACGCCGACCAGCGCCGCGCGCAGGACCCGGTCGCCGAACCGGTAGCCGCGCCGCAGCACCGTGGTCACCGTCGGGCCGGAGACCTCCGGAGAGGTGCTGTGCTGCACGGCCTCGTGCACGCTCGGGTCGAAGGTCTCGCCCTCGGCGCCGAACGGTTCGAGACCGGCCCGCTGCAGCCCGGCCACGAGCTTGTCGGCGACGGCCTTGAACGCGCCGGTGAGGTCCCCGTGCTGCTCGGCCCGCTCCAGGTCGTCGAGCAGGGGCAGCAGCTCGCCGACCACCGAGGCCTTGGCCGTGACGACCACGGCCTCCCGGTCCCGCTCGACCCGCTTGCGGTAGTTGGCGTACTCCGCCTGCAGCCGCTGCAGGTCCGCGGTGCGCTCGGCGAGCTCCTTCTCCACGTCCGACGCCACCGTGACGGATTCGTCCACAATGGACTCATCGAGGGCGGGGCCGGGCGCCCCGTTCTCCTCGGGAGCCTGCTCGCGGACCTGGCCGGTGTCCGGGTCGATCTTGCGGCGATCCCGCACCACGACCGGCTCTTCGAACTCGCGCTCTTCGGTCTGCTGATGGTGCTTTCCAGTCACTTCTTCTCGTCCTCGTCGACGATTTCGGCGTCCACCACGTCGTCGGCCTTGGCCTGGGAACCGTCGGCACCGCTCGCCCCGGCGGAGGCACCGGCACCGTCACCACCCGCGGCTTGCTGGGCGTTGGCGTACAGCGCGGTGCCCAGCTCCTGCGAGGCCGAGTTCAGCTTCTCGATCGCTTCCTTGATCTTGGCCGTGTCGGTGCCCTTGAGCGCCTCGTTGGCCTCGTCGATCGCGGTCTTGACCTTGCCCTTGAGTTCCTCGGGCAGCTTGTCTTCGTTGTCCTTGACGAACTTCTCGGTCTGGTAGACCAGCGTCTCGGCCTGGTTGCGGGTCTCCGCCTCCTCGCGCCGCTTGCGGTCCTCCTCGGCGTGCGACTCGGCGTCCTTGACCATGCGGTCGATGTCCTCCTTCGGCAGCGCGGAGCCACCGGTGATGGTCATCGACTGTTCCTTGTTGGTGCCCAGGTCCTTCGCGGTCACGTGCACGATGCCGTTGGCGTCGATGTCGAAGGTGACCTCGATCTGCGGGACGCCGCGCGGGGCCGGCGGGAGGCCGGTCAGCTCGAACATGCCGAGCTTCTTGTTGTGCGCCGCGATCTCACGCTCACCCTGGAACACCTGGATCTGCACCGACGGCTGGTTGTCGTCCGCGGTGGAGAAGATCTCGCTGCGCTTGGTCGGGATGGTCGTGTTGCGCTCGATGAGCTTGGTGAACACGCCGCCCTTGGTCTCGATGCCCAGTGACAGCGGGGTCACGTCGAGCAGCAGGACGTCCTTGACCTCACCCTTGAGCACACCGGCCTGCAGCGCCGCGCCGACCGCGACGACCTCGTCCGGGTTCACGCCCTTGTTCGGCTCCTTGCCGCCGGTCAGCTCCTTGACCAGGTCGGACACCGCGGGCATCCGGGTGGAGCCACCCACCAGCACCACGTGGTCGATCTGGCTGACGGAGATGCTGGCGTCGCGGATGACGTTGTTGAACGGCGCCTTGGTGCGGTCCAGCAGGTCGGAGGTGATCCGCTGGAACTCCGCCCGCGACAGGGTCTCGTCGAGGAACAGTGGGTTCTTGTCCGCGTCGACCGTGATGTAGGGCAGGTTGATGTTCGCGCTGGAAGAGCTGGACAGCTCGATCTTGGCCTTCTCCGCGGCCTCCTTGATGCGCTGCAGCGCCATCCGGTCCTTGGTCAGGTCGATGCCGTGGGATGCCTTGAACTTGTCCACCAGCCAGTCGACGACGCGCTGGTCCCAGTCGTCACCACCGAGGTGGTTGTCACCACTGGTCGCGCGGACCTCGACCACGCCGTCGCCGATCTCCAGCAGCGAGACGTCGAAGGTACCGCCACCGAGGTCGAAGACGAGGATGGTCTGTTCCTTCTCGCCCTTGTCCAGGCCGTAGGCCAGCGCCGCCGCGGTGGGCTCGTTGACGATCCGGAGCACGTTCAGGCCGGCGATCTGCCCGGCCTCCTTGGTGGCCTGCCGCTGCGCGTCCTCGAAGTAGGCGGGCACGGTGATGACCGCGTCGGTGATCTCCTCACCGAGGTAGGACTCGGCGTCCCGCTTCAGCTTCATCAGCACGCGCGCGCTGATCTCCTGCGGTGTGTAGGACTTGCCGTCGATCTCCTGGTTCCAGTTCGTACCCATGTGCCGCTTGACCGACCGGATCGTCCGGTCGACGTTGGTCACGGCCTGGTTCTTCGCCGGCTGCCCGGTCAGCACTTCGCCGTTCTTGGCGAAGGCGACGATCGACGGGGTGGTACGGGAGCCTTCCGAGTTGGCGATGACCGTCGGCTCGCCGCCCTCCAGGACGGCGACGACCGAGTTGGTCGTACCGAGGTCGATGCCGACCGCTCGCGCCATAGTGTGTTCCCTCCTGAGCTTGCTTTCTCATGCCCGCCTTGAGCGGGACTCACTCAAGTTCTATCCCGGGCTTCCCGATCGAGTCAAACCAGACTTGAGCCCGGCTCGCTCAACCTTTCTGCCAAGAGTAACGACGGCCTCCGGCGCCTTGTTCCCGGGGCCGCCCTCTCAACTCGGGCGAACGGTGACGTCCCCGCTCGTGCTGTTCAGGTCGAGCAGATGTGGGGCGGCGGGATCGGTGGCCACGTCGATCCGGCGGTCGCCACTGCCCGTATCGCCGGCCACGCGGTAACGGTCGTTCGGCACGGTCAGGTTGATCTCGCCACTGGTCGCGGTGGCGCGCACGTCCTGAGGTGCTTCGAGCGTGATGTCGATTTCGCCCGAGGTCGCCCGCACGTCCACCGTTCCGGGCGCCTCGAGCTCGATCTTGCCGGAGGTCACCGCACCCGTCACCGCGGTACCGCGCGGCACCACCACCTCGAACTGGGCGCTGCAGTTGTGCCCGCACTCCGTCAGCACGAGCTGGTCACCGTCGACCTGGAAGGCGTCGTCGGGCCGGGACCGCAGGTGGTAGCTGAGCCGCTGGCGGACGACGGTCGCGCTGACGTCTTCGGTCCGGACCGTCACGTCCGAGGAGTCCACGTCGAACCGCACGGTGTGGATCTGCTGGGTGATCCGCGTGTTCGCTTCCGCCGTCGACGGCCATCCCCAGCCGAGTCCGATGGCGATCCCGGTGCCGATCAGGGCTATGCCGCCGATCGCCAGCACAGGTCTGCCCATTGCTGCCTCCCCGGTCAGGTTTTCCGTACCGGAAACGCTAAGCAGTGCACAGGTGGGCGGACATCAGGGACAGCCCGGGTTCTTCCCGGGGTTATCCCTGGTGCGAGGGCGCCCTGCCGGATGGTCGCCAGCCACTGGTTAGGCTCGGGACCGATCGGATTCTGTGTCGTCTGGGGGCTTGTCCCAGGCCCCCGCCTCGGACAAGCCCCCAGGCCCCTGACGAGGAGGATCGATGCCTCAGCCACCCAACCCGTACGACTTTTTGCCCGCTTTGCCCGGATTTACCCTGCGCAGCAACGATTTCGCCGAGGGTGAGACGCTGGCCGCCCCGCACCTGAGCGGGCTGTTCGGGGTTCCCGGCGGTGAGGACCGTTCGCCGCATCTGGCCTGGGAGGGTTTCCCGGCCGAAACGCGCAGCTTCGCCGTCACCTGCTACGACCCGGACGCGCCGACCGGGAGCGGCTTCTGGCACTGGGCCGTGTTCAACATCCCTGCTTCGGTGACCGAACTACCCTCCGGCGCCGGTGACGAGAGCGGCTCGGGGCTGCCCGAGGGCGCGATCACGCTGGCGAACGACGGTGGTCTCAAGCGCTACGTCGGCTCCGCCCCGCCTGCCGGCCACGGCCCGCACCGCTACATCTTCGCGGTGCACGCCGTGAACGTGCCCGAACTGGAGGTCCCCGAGACCGCCACGCCCGCGTTCCTCGGCTTCAACCTGCTGGGCACCGCCGTCGGCCGCGCGCTGCTCACCGGGATCTACGAGAACAAGGGCTGATCAGCGGGGCTGGAGCAGATGGTCGACAACGGGCCGCAGTTCCTCGGCACTCGGCGGCTCGTCGTCGATCAACCCCTGGATCATGAGGCCGTCTATCCCGGCCAGGAACGCCCGCAGCGCCACCAGGTCGTCCGGCCGGACCATCGAGGTCAGCACGTCCAGCCAGCGCCGCGCGGCCGGCCGCAGTTCCGGGCGCCGGGCGGCCAGCAGGTACAGCTCGTACTCGGCCATGGTCCGGCCGCGGCGGGGGCCCAGCGCTTCGGCGAGCAGGCCGGCCACTTCGTTCGCGCCCCGGCTGCCGCGTGAGCGCGCCCGGTCGATCATCCAGTACACCTCGGTCGCCATGTCCTTGGCGCACGAGATCAGCGTCGCGATCAACAGGTCGTTCAGGCTGGCGAAGTGATACGTCGTCGATGTCGTCGGCACGCCGGCTTCCGCCGCGACGGTGCGATGCGTGACTCCGGCGACCCCGTCTCGTTCGATCACCCGCAGCGTCGCCTCGATGATCTCCTGGCGCCGCCTGTCGCCGCGCATCTTGCGCCCGTCTCGCTGCGCCTTCATTTGGCGGCCCCCAGTTCGATCAGTGTGACCCCGGCGATCACGAGCACCAGCCCGCCGAGCACGAGCGGGTTGACCGGCTCGTTCAGGAACAGCATGCCGATCAGCGCGACCGCCGCGACGCCGATCGCGGCCCACACCGCGTAGACCACGCCGACCGGTAAACCCATCTTGAGCACGGCGGAGAGCATCACGAAGGACAGCACGTAGCCGGCGATCACCACGATCGACGGAACGAGCTTCGAGAAGCCGTCGGACAGCTTCAGCGAAATCGTCGCGCTCACCTCGGCGGCGATGGCGATCGCCAGGAGCAGGTAAGGCATCCCGTCAAAGTACCTGAACGATCGTCCCATAACAAAGAGAGTTGTACGCCACATCGGTGGGACTTTTCGGCCGCCCATGGGCTACTCATCGGTAAGAACGGTTGGGCGGCTCCGTCGAACCGCCACGGAACACCACGAAAGGTCCCCGGATCATGGGTGCTCTGCAGATCACGCTTGGGGTGGTCGGCGTCGCCGCCAGCATCGTCGCCTGGGTCATGTTCGCCGCGGGTGTCTGGCGCATGGTGCGCATCATCCGGCTCGGCCAGCCGGACGCCACGCGCAACGGCCCGTTCCGGTCTCGCCTGGCCACGCTGGTCAAGGAGTTCGCCGCGCACACCCGGATGAACAAGTTCCGGCACGTCGGCCCATGGCACTGGCTGGTGATGTGGGGCTTCCTGATCGGCTCGCTCGCCTGGTTCGAGGCCTACGGCGAGACCTTCGACCCCCACTTCCACTGGCCGATCATCGGCGCATGGGAGCCGTGGCTGCTGCTCACCGAACTGCTCGGCCTCGGCACCGTGGCCGGTGGCGTGGCGCTGGCGATCATCCGGCAGCGCAACCACCCGCGCCGCGCCGACCGCCTGTCCAGGTTCGCGGGCTCGAACTTCCGCCAGGCCTACTTCGTCGAGGCCGTCGTGATCATCGAAGGCCTCGGCATCCTGGGTGTGAAGGCGTTCAAGATCTCCAGCGGGATCGAGGACCCGGCGCTGTGGAGCAGCTTCGTCACCAAGCCGCTCGCGGAGCTGCTGCCCGCCGGCACCGCCGCGGTGACCATCACCGCCCTGGTCAAGCTGCTCTCCGGGATGGTCTGGCTGTGCGTGGTGAGCCGGAAGCTGACCATGGGCGTGGCCTGGCACCGGTTCAGCGCCTTCTTCAACATCTACTTCAAGCGCGAGGCCGACGGTGGTGTCGCGCTGGGCGCGCTGAAGCCGATGATGAGCGCGGGCAAGCCGCTCGACTTCGAGGAGGCCGACCCGGAGAAGGACGTCTTCGGCGCCGGCCGGATCGAGGACTTCAGCTGGAAGGGCTGGCTGGACTTCACCACCTGCACCGAATGCGGGCGCTGCCAGTCGCAGTGCCCCGCGTGGAACACCGGCAAGCCGCTGTCGCCGAAGCTGGTCATCACCCAGCTGCGCGACCACGCCTACGCGAAGGCGCCTTATCTGCTGGCCGGTGGCAAGAAGGACATGGCAGGCGATGAGATCGGTCTGAGTGAAGAGACAATGGCGCCTGCCGCCTCCGGTGAGAGTGGTGGTGGGCGACGGGCGGGCCATTCGGGGATCGACGTGCTGGCGCTGGCGGAGGCCGAGCGGCCGCTGATCGGCGGTCCCGACGAGCTGGGTGTCATCGACCCGGACGTGCTGTGGTCCTGCACCACCTGCGGGGCGTGCGTCGAACAGTGCCCGGTGGACATCGAGCACGTCGACCACATCGTCGACATGCGGCGCTACCAGGTGATGATCGAGTCGAGCTTCCCCAGCGAGCTGAACGGGATGTTCAAGAACCTGGAGAACAAGGGCAACCCGTGGGGCCAGAACGCCCGCGACCGCCTGGACTGGACCAAGAAGCTGGACTTCGAGGTGCAGGTGTTCGACGGCGAGCTGGCCGCCGAGGTGGAGTACCTGTTCTGGATCGGCTGCGCCGGCGCGTTCGACGACGGCCAGAAGCGCACCGTGCAGGCCACCGCCGAGCTGCTGCACCGGGCGGGCGTCAAGTACGTGGTGATGGGCCCGGAGGAGACCTGCACCGGTGACCCGGCGCGGCGCTCGGGCAACGAGTTCCTGTTCCAGATGCTGGCGCAGCAGAACGTCGAGGTGCTCAACGCGGTGTTCGAGGGCCGCGAGCCGGGCACCCGCAAGATCGTCACCACCTGCCCGCACTGCCTGAACACCCTCGGCCGGGAGTACCCGCAGCTGGACGGCCACTACGAGGTGGTGCACCACA
>NZ_DATELF010000065.1:0-82856 GCF_035276945.1 Amycolatopsis sp.
CAAGGGGGTCTGGGGGCTTGCCCCCAGTCGGGGTCCGGGGGTCGAACCCCCGGAAAGCAGAGCGTTCCGGGGGCCTGCCCCCAAGTCGGAGTCCGGGGGTCGAACCTTCGGAAGGCAGAGCGGTCTGGGGGCTGGACCTCCCGGCGACGGCATAGGCTCCCAACGTCCGGCCGGGTTGGAAGGCATGCTCGACGTACCCCCATTCCTCGTCGGTCAGCCCGGACACGTGCAGCGTGGCGCGGAACAACTGGGCGGCCGCCCGATGTTCGTCGGGCCGCAGCACTCGCACGGTGTAGTCGCTCACGCAGCGATCGTCGCGGACGAACCCACCCACCGGCCAACGATTTTTCCCGCACACGCCACCTTCGGACGGCGCGTACCTATTTCGGCTGGCCCACCTCGTAGTTGCCGTCCGCGTCCTTCACCGTGACCGTGACCGTCTTCCGCTGGCCGTCGACCGTGGCCGAGCAGTCGAAGGTCCTGCCCGCGGCGACCTCCTGGTCGGCCGCGCAGGACACGGCGCTCACGGTGAGCCCGTACCCCTTCGGCGGCTGATCGGTCAGGACGGTCTTCACCCCGTTCTGCACCGCGGACTGGTCGAGCACGGTCGTGACGAAGAAACCGGGCTTCCAGAAGCCCGTCACGCCCACGGCGGCGGCCACCACGATGACCGCCGCGATGACGATCCAGAGGACCTTCCCGCCCTTGCGGCCCTCGGGCGGCGGCGCGAACGGCTGCCCGAACTGGCCGGCCTGCCCGTACTGCTGCTGGGTCCCATAGCCCTGCTGCGGATATCCGGAGCCGTACTGGGGCTGGCCGTACTGGGGCTGGCCGTACCCGGGCTGCTGGCCGTACTGGGGATACGGCTGGCCGTACTGGGGTTGCGAATTTCCCGGCTGCTGCGGGTAACCCTGCACGGGAAACCCACCGGACTGCGGATTGCCCCCCTGCCCCCACTGCTGCGGGTCGTTGCCCCCGTAGGGCGTGCTCATCCAAACTCCAATCCGCGCCTGCCTCGCTGAGCGCGATCCAACCACAGGATCACCTGCGCCGGAAACCCTCTCACCGGTCAGGGCCACGATCGTTGCCCGGAAGAACACCCCCGCGGTACACCGCGGCCGGAGTCTTACTGCGCACCGGCGGCGACCACGCCCCGGCGCAGCGCCTTGACCGCCCGCGAGGCGGTGTCCCCGACGGGATCCGCCTTGCCGAGCACCGTGCGGATCTGGTCGAGCAGGTCGATCACCTGCCGGGACCACCGCACGAAGTCACCGGCGGACAGTTCCTGCCCGTTGGCCTCCGCCGAGGTCAGCACCTTCTCCAGCGACTCGCCCCGCGCCCACCGGTACACCGGCCAGGCGAACCCGGCGTCGGGTTCCCGGGTGCGGTCCAGCCGGTGGCGTCGCTCGTCCTCGGACAGTTCCTGCCACAGCCGCGCGGTGTCCTGCCAGGCCCGCGGTACCGCGCCGGAGGGCAACCGCGGCTCACCCGCGGAGTCCCGGCGCGCCTCGAACACCAGGGTCGAGACGACCGCGGCGAGCTCGGCATGGTCCAGACCGCTCCACACGCCATGCCGGATGCATTCCGCGGCGAGCAGGTCGGACTCGCTGTACAGCCGCGCGAGCCGGACGCCGTGCTCGGTCACACGGTCCTCACCTTCGCCCAGGTAACCGCGCTCACGGAGCAGCGCGCAGATCCGGTCGAAGGCGCGGGCGAGCGAGTGTGTCGTGGCCGCGACCCGGCGTTCCAGCTGCTCGGTCTCCGCCGCCAGGCGCTGGTAGCGCTCGATCCACCGCAGGTTGGCCTCGCGCTCGGCGAGTCCATGGCACGGGTGCGCGCGCAGGGCCCGCCGCAGTGCGGCCAGTTCGCCGTCCTCGTTCGCCCCGGACCGGCGTTTCTGCCGGGACGGCAGGGAAATCCCCGCGCTGCGCAGGCTGGACGCGATGTCCCGCCGGGTCTTCGGCGAACGCAGCTCGACGTGCTTGGGCAGGCGGATGTGGCCCAGCGGCTCCACCGGACCGGGAAAGTCCGCCAGCGACAGCGGTCCGGACCACCGGTCCTCGGTGACGACAACCGGGCGTGGCTCCCGGATCGGGTCGAGGCCGGGATCCACCACGACCGCGAGCCCGGCGCGGCGCCCGGCGGGCACGGCGATCACGTCCCCCTTGCGCAGCTTCTCCAGCGACTCGGCGGTGCTGGCCCGCCGCGCGGCGGTGTTCTGCTTGGCCAGCGCCTTTTCCCGGTCGGAGATCTTCTTGCGGAGCTCGACGTACTCGAGCATCTCCTGGAAGTCGGCGGTGATCGCCTCGGTGTAGCCGCGCAGCCCCTCACGGTTCCGCTCGATCCGGCGCGCGAGCCCGACGACCGACCGGTCCGCCTGGAACTGCGCGAAGGACTGCTCCAGCAGCTCCCGCGCCTGCTCGTGCCCGAGCTGGCTGACCAGGTTGATCGCCATGTTGTAGCCAGGCCGGAACGACGAGCGCAGCGGGTAGGTCCGGGTGGAGGCCAGGCCCGCCACCTGCTTCGGGTCGATGCCGGGCTGCCAGACGACCACCCCGTGACCCTCGACGTCGATGCCGCGGCGTCCCGCACGCCCGGTGAGCTGGGTGTACTCCCCCGGCGTCAGGTCCACGTGCGCTTCGCCGTTGTACTTCACCAGCCGTTCCAGCACCACCGTCCTGGCCGGCATGTTGATGCCCAGCGCCAGGGTCTCGGTGGCGAAGACGACCTTTACCAGACCGCGGACGAACAACTCCTCGACGGTTTCCTTGAACGCGGGCAGCAGCCCCGCGTGGTGCGCCGCGACCCCGTTTTCCAGCGCGTCCCGCCATTCCCAGTAGCCGAGCACGCCGAGGTCGCCGTCGGGCAGGTCGCCGGTGCGGTCGGCGACCACGCGCCGGACCTCCGCCATCTCGTCGGGGGTGTTCAGCTGCAGCCCCGCCCGCGTCACCTGGCCGACGGCGGCGTCGCAGCCGGCCCGGGAGAAGATGAACACGATCGCCGGGAGCAGGCCCGCCGCGTCCAGCCGGTTCACCACGTCGACCCGGGACGGCGGGCGGAACCGCGGGCCGCGAAACTGCTGCCGTCCGCGGTTGCGTGGCCCGCGCAGCGCCGCCGGGGCGTGCATCCTGCCGACCTCTTCGACCCGCCTGAGCAGCGAGGGGTTCATCCGCTTTTCGCCGTCGTCGGCGAACAGGTCCAGCAGCCGGTTGCCGACCATCATGTGCTGCCACAGCGGGACCGGGCGGTGCTCCTCGACCACGACGGTGGTGTCCCCGCGCACGGTGACCAGCCATTCGCCGAACTCCTCGGCGTTGCTCACCGTCGCGGACAGGCCGACCAGCCGGACGTGCTCGGGCAGGTGCAGGATCACCTCTTCCCAGACCGCGCCGCGGAACCGGTCGGCCAGGTAGTGGATCTCGTCCATCACCACGTAGGACAGCTCGTTCAGTGCCGGAGAGCCGGCGTAGAGCATGTTGCGCAGCACTTCGGTGGTCATCACGACGATCTGCGCGCTGCCGTTGATCGCGGTGTCGCCGGTGAGCAGGCCGACCGCGGCGGTACCGTAACGGTCGACGAGGTCGTTGTACTTCTGGTTGGACAGCGCCTTGATCGGCGTGGTGTAGAAGCACTTCCGGCCCTCGGCGAGCGCGAGATGCACGGCGAACTCGCCGACCACGGTCTTGCCGGCGCCGGTCGGCGCGCACACCAGCACGCCGTGCCCGTCTTCCAGGGCCTGGCAGCCACGGACCTGGAAGTCGTCGAACTCGAACGACACCTCGGCCGCGAACCGGGTCAGCTGAGGGTGTCTCCCGCGTCGCTTCGAAGCCTGATAGGCCTCGGCCGGGGAGGAAACAGGGCGAGGGGCCACGTCACCAGGTTGTCATACCGCTGCCGATGCGCGTATGGGGCATCACAACCACGGCACGTCTTCGTTCAATCAGCACGTTCAGGGCGCCGGGAACGCGGCGTGCCGGCGCAGGTCAGCGCAGGGCCGGCCGGCACCGGGACGCACGGCCGGCACCGCGTGCACCGCCGCCCCGCTCAGGTCACGTCGTCAGTACTGGCCTTCGCCGGGGGCGTGACAGGCTTGTCGTCGAGCGTGCTCGTCCGGTAGTCGAACGGGGCGGCCTCGTCGTCGGCGAGCTTGTCCCAGCCCTCGTCCTGACGCTCCCGATCCTTGCGCCTGTCGTGCACGCGGGCGATCTGGATCGCGATCTCGAACAGCACGGTCAGCGCGCCGGCCAGGCCGATCATGGAGAACGGGTCCTGGCCCGGGGTGACGAACGCGGCGAAGACGAACAGGAGGAAGATGATGCCGCGGCGCCACTTCCGCAGCTTCGAGTACTTGACCACCCCGACGAAGTTGAGCATCACCACCAGCAACGGCAGTTCGAAGCTGACCCCGAAGATCACCAGCAGGGACAGCACGAAACTGATGTACTTGTCGGCGGTCAGACCGGTGACGAAGAAGTCGCTGCCGAAGTTCATCAACAGCTGCAACGCGTGCGGCAGCAACCAGTACGCGAGCACCGCGCCACCGGTGAACAGCAGGCTGGCGCAGCCGACGAAGACCATCGCGTACTTGCGTTCCTTCGAGTACAGCCCGGGCGCGATGAAGGCCCAGATCTGGTACAGCCACCACGGCGAGGTCAGCACCGCGCCCGCCGCGACGCCGACCTTGAGCTGCATCATGAACGCTTCGAACGGCACTGTCTGCAACAGCCGGCACGCGCCGTCGGCGGCCCCGAGCCTGCGTTCGGGAGGAATCGCGCAGTAGGGCGCGTTGACGATCTCGCCCAGCGACGGGATCGGCCCGAGCTTGGTGTCGAACCAGATGAAGCCGAAGATGCCACCGATCACGACCGCCACGAGCGCCCAGCCCAGCCTGCGGCGGAATTCGTAGATGTGCTCGATGAGCGGCATCGTGCCGTCAGGGTTGTGCCGGCGGCTGCGCCGGCGCCGCTTGGTTCGGCGGCTCTCGTGGTCGGCCACGGAAGTGAGGTCCCGTCCCTGGGTCAGCCGACGTGCTTCTGCGGCTGGTCGGCCGAAGAGCCCTGCTGCTTCTTCAGCTCGTCCAGCTGACGCTGCAGATCGGTGACCTGCTGATCGGTGGTCTTCGGCTGAGCGGTGGCCCGCGGCAGCTGCCTGGCCTCCGGCTCGGTGGCCGGCTCGTCGGAGTCCTGCATCGACTTGGTCTCGGCCTTGAAGATCTTCATGGACTTACCGATCGAGCGCGCGGCATCGGGCAGCCGCTTGGCGCCGAACAGCAGAACCAGGACCACCAACACAATGATCAAGTGCCACGGCTGCAATCCGTTCAGCATGAGTGGCCTCCCATCTCGTTCACGCCAATGCTACTGGTTCGCCGGCTTTCGCCGTCGCTGGTCGATGGCGACACGCACGCCCGCCGCGCGGGCCCGGATCAGTCCGGTGCGGTCGTTCGTGTTCGTCACCACCATGCTCAAGGTCGACCGGAAACGGCGCAAGCCCCGGGCCATCCGGACGGCCAGCACCCCCAGCACTCCCAACCCCAGCACGGCGAGCGCGATGCTCGGCAGATACGACACGCCACCACCCTACTGATCCAGTGTTGACAAAAGGTGAGCTGCCCGTGTCAGTGCGTCGGCGGCCCGGCGACGGACGGCCTCCGCGAGCCTGGCGGGCCGCTCGACCCGCGCGTCGCCCCCGAGACCGAGCACCAGCCGGACCATCCACGACTCGTCCCCGTAGCGCATGCGGACCCGCAGCCGGCCGCCCTCGAGCTCGTCCAGCTCCTGGCACGGGTAGTACTCGGCCACCCACCGCGCGTCCGGTTCGAGCACCAACTCGGCCTCGGGCTGGTCCGGCCGCGCCTGGAAGACGCCGGAGCCGGTGATGTCCGAGGGTTTGGCATCCGGCGGCGGCAGGGCGGGCTCGTCGAGGATCACCACGCCGTCGATCCGGTCGAGCCGGAACAGGCGCACGCCCTCCACCCGGCGGCACCAGGCTTCGAGGTAGCCGACCGCCTGCACGATCAGCAACCGCATCGGGTCGACGGTGCGCTCGGTGATCTCGTCCCGCGAGGCGGTGTAGTAGCGGATCCGGAGCGCGCGCCGGGCGTGCAACGCCTCCTGCACCACGCCCCGGGTGCGGGCGGTCCGCTCGCCCTCCCGGACGCCGAGCCCGACCACCACTCCCGAAGGCTGGGCCTGCCCGGCGGCGGCCTCGATCTTGGCGATGGCCCGGCGCACGGCCTCGGTGTCGAGCACGCCCGGCGTCTCGGCGAGCGCGCGCAGCGCCACCAGCAGCGCGGTGGCCTCTCCGCCGGTCAGCCGCAGGGGCCGGTTCATGCCGGCATCGAAGGTGACCGTGACGGTGTCGCCGTCGAAGGACAGGTCGATCAGGTCTCCGGGGCCGTAGCCGGGCAGGCCGCACATCCACAGCAGCTCGAGGTCCCGGCGGAGTTGCCGGGCGCTGACACCGAAGTCCCGGGCGGCCTCGTCGATCCTGATCCCGGGCCGGGCGAGCAGGTAGGGCACCAGGGCGAGCAGCCGGGGCATCCGGTCGGTGGCGGCCGTCCTCATGGCCGAACGCTCCCCGGGCGCGCGATCGCGTGGAGCCGCTCGCGGACGGCCTTCGCCAGCACGTCCGGCTCGAGCACCAGCACGTCGGGGCCGTGCCCGGCGATCCAGTCCGCGGCGTTCTCCGGGTGGTAGAGCTCGATCTCGGCAAGGTCGCCGCCGACCCCGTCGACGGTCAGCCGCCCGGTGATCGTGGCGTGCCGCCGGATCCGCGCCGCGCGGCGGTCGGCGATCCACAGCCGGGCGGTGGCCACCGGGGTGGGTTGTTCCGACCGGTCGCTGCCCGCGACGAACTCCAGGAGGTTCACGTTCTCCGGCCGCTCGACCAGGCCCGGCGGGCCGACCGTGCGGACCTCGCCGAGGATGCGGGACAGTTTGAAGCACCGGGTCGCCTGCCGGTGGCGGTCGTGGCCCACGACGTACCAACGGGCGCGCCACGACACCACACCCCACGGTTCGAGGGTGCGGGTGAGCCGCTCGGCGGACCCGGAACGTCGGTAGTCGAAACACACCGCCTGGCGGTTCTGCACGGCCGCCAGCAGCGGCGAGAACGCGGGTTCGGTGCGCACCCGGGACTCCACGAGCGGCGGCGCCCCGTGGTCGACCTCGACCCCCGCGGCCCGCAGCTTCACCAGCGCGCCGTGCGCCTGGTCGTTGAGCTCGGGAGAGTCCCACAGCCGGACCGCGAGCCCGACCGCGGCGGCCTCGTCCGGGGCCAGTTCGATCTCGCCCAGCTCGTAGTCACGCCGGGCGATGCGGTAGCCGTCGACGCCGTCGAACACCGAGTTGCGCCCGATCTCCAGCGGAATCCCGAGCTCCCGCAGCTCGGTCTTGTCCCGTTCGAACATCCGCGAGAACGCTTCGTCGCTGGCCGCCTCGGCGTATCCGGGCACGATCCCGCGAATCCGGTCAGCCGTGAGGTACTGCCGGGTGGAGAGCAGGGCGAGCACCAGGTTGACCAGACGCTCGGCACGTGCGGTGGACACGCGACCACCCTAGCTCGCCCACGCCGCACCGGCGCGGAGATCCGGCCATTACACGCCGTAAATTCGAACCCCTGACCGATCTCGCCCCGCCGATAGGGCCCGGCGAGGACAAGATACCGCCGTCTTGCCTGCTCACCGGTTCCCGGCGCGTGCCGTGCCCTCCGGGGAACAAAGCCCGGAACCCCGGCTGGGGGCACGCCCCCAGGACCCTTTGACATCCGCTCGACCGCTTCGACAGCGAGCAGGAGGTGGATTTCTTGGCGGCGGCGGACACGTGACGAAGTCGATTAACGCGCACGGGGCTCCCCGCGCGGTCGAAGTCGAGCACGACCCGGCATCCGGTTCGCCGACCACCAGGCCGCGGTCGGCCGCGTAGGTCGTCACAACCAGTCCGCCGCCGGCCGGTCCTCCTCGGCCGTCGTCACGGCGCCCCTACAGCGAGCTGATCAGCCGGTCGACACGCTCGTCGACCGCCCGGAACGGGTCCTTGCACAGGACGGTCCGCTGGGCCTGGTCGTTCAGCTTCAGGTGCACCCAGTCCACGGTGAAGTCCCGACCGGCCGCCTGCGCGGCCGCGATGAAGTCGCCGCGCAGTTTCGCCCGGGTCGTCTGCGGCGGGGTGTCCTTGGCGAGCTCGATCTCCCCGTCATCGGTGATCCGGCGCACCAGGCCCTTCCGCTGCAGCAGGTCGAAGATGCCGCGGCCCCGGCGGATGTCGTGGTAGGCCAGGTCGAGCTGGGCCACCCGCGGGCTGGACAGGTCCAGGTTGTGCTTGGCGCGGTAACGCTCGACCAGCCGGTGCTTGATCGCCCAGTCGATCTCGGTGTCGATCTTGCTGAAGTCCTGTTGCTCGACCGCGTCGAGCGCCCGGCCCCACAGCTCGATCACGCGCCGCGCGGTCGGCCCGGAGTCATTGGCCTTGACGTGCTGCACGGCGCGGCCGTGGTACTCGCGCTGGATGTCGAGCGCCGAGGCCTCGCGCCCGCCCGCCAGCCGCACCGGCCTGCGCCCGCTCAGGTCGTGGCTGATCTCGCGGATCGCCCGGATCGGGTTGTCCAGCGTGAAGTCCCGGAACTGCACGCCCTGCTCGATCATCTCCAGCACCAGGTTGGCGGTACCGATCTTGAGCAGCGTGGTCGGCTCGGCCATGTTCGAGTCGCCGACGATGACGTGCAGTCGCCGGTACCGCTCGGCGTCGGCGTGTGGCTCGTCGCGGGTGTTGATGATCGGCCGGGACCGGGTTGTGGCACTCGACACACCCTCCCAGATGTGTTCCGCCCGCTGGGACAGGCAGTACACCGCGCCTCGCGGTGTCTGCAGCACCTTGCCGGCACCGCAGATCAGCTGGCGGGTGACCAGGAACGGCAGCAGCACGTCGGCGATCCGGGAGAACTCCCCGGCGCGCGTGACGAGGTAGTTCTCGTGACAGCCATAGGAGTTGCCCGCGGAGTCGGTGTTGTTCTTGAACAGGAAGATGTCGCCGCCGATACCCTCGTCGGCCAGCCTCCGCTCCGCGTCGACCAGCAGGTCCTCGAGAATCCGCTCGCCCGCCTTGTCGTGCGTGACCAGCTGGATCAGATCGTCGCACTCGGCCGTCGCGTACTCGGGGTGGGAGCCCACGTCGAGGTAGAGCCGGGAACCGTTGGACAGGAAAACGTTGGAAGAACGTCCCCACGACACGACCCGCCGGAACAGGTACCTCGCCACCTCATCCGGCGAGAGTCGCCGCTGCCCGTGGAAGGTGCAGGTGACGCCGAACTCGGTCTCGATGCCAAAAATCCGCCGCTGCATTACTCAATGCTATGCGCTTTCGGCCCTCGTGCGGTGAGCCGATCGGGCGGCGGCACGCCGCACCGTCCGTGGTCACCGTGGTCAAAGGGTTCTTGACGAATCCATGAACCGGTTTTGGTCGTGTTTGATACACCCCGGAGGTGTCATGACAACCCGGACCAGGTGGGCGTTTTGCCTGCTCACGGACTTGATCGCGGACCAGCGCAACCGAGGGGCGGCTGGTGGCGTCCTGTCCATTGTGACCACGCAGGCGCTTCGATCCGGTTTCCCGGCCCGCCGGAACCGGCTCATCGCCCCGACCCCCGCCTGGGTGGCCGTAACGGTGGGCAGACCGTGAACCGCACTACCGACCTCACCATTCCCGACGACGTGGCGCGGCACGTCCGCGAACTCGGCCCGCTGGAGTCGCCCCTGATCTGGGGGACCTTCACCGCCGCCACGGTCGCGCTGGTGGCGGTCATGGTGTGGTCGCGGCACCGCAAGGTGGCCCGGCGGCGGGCCGGCATGGCGGCGTTGTGCTGCTTCCTGCTCGCCGCCGTCACCGCGGTGAACGGCTACGTCGGCTACGTCCGCACGCCCAACGATCTCGGCAGGCTGATGCAGCGGACGAACGGCCCGCTCAACGCCCTCGGCAGGCTGCTCGACGACGGCGAGAACGCCCCCGACGGCTCCGCACCCCAGCGAACCCCCTACGGGGAGCGCGAACTGAAACCAGGGCCGCCGGGCATGCGGATCGAGCAGGTCGACATCACGGACCCCGCCCACGGTGTCCCGTCCGGGAAGAGTTACGTCATCCTGCCGCCCGGCTACGGGGACCCGGCCAACACCGCGCAGCGGTACCCGGTGGTCTACCTGATCCACGGCTACCCCTACGGCGGTCCCCAGGACTGGCTCACCGCGGGCGACGCCCCCAGCACGATCCAGATGCTGCTCGCCGACCACGCCATCTCGCCGATGATCGTGGTCAGCGTCGACCTGACGGCCGGGCGGCCGAGCAAGGACTGGGAGTGCCTCGACGTGCCGGGCGGCCCGCAACTGGAGACCTATCTGACCCGCGCCGTGGTACCGGAGATCGACCAGCGTTACCGCACCGTCGCCGACCGCGACGGCCGCGCGCTCGGAGGGATGTCGGGCGGCGGTTACGGGGCGCTCAACATCGGTTTGCACCACGTCGACGAGTTCGGCGGCCTGCTGATCTCGCTGCCCTACGACACGCTCGGCGAGGATGCCGACCTGCTCGGTGGCGACCGGCAGTTGATCGAGGCGAACACGCCCAGGGACTATCTGCCCACGATGACGTTCAGCGATCCGGTCGCGGTCATCCTGGCCGTGGGCACCGGTGCCCCGACCGACGTCGCCACCGCCAAGCGCATCGCCAGCGCGTTCGAATCACGCGGGCAGGAAGCCGTGGTGCATAGCGAACCCGGCTTCAACCACACCTGGCACACGGCCCGCGCGACCCTGCCCTACCTCCTGGTCTTCGCCGACCAGCACTTCCGCGCCGCATCCAACCACCTGGTCGCCGCCACGAACCACTGACGACGATGCGGGCACGGTAGCCGCCACAGCTTCACCGCCGGCGGCTACCGGCCTTCGACTGGACGATCAGCCGTCGTTTTCGGACTTCTCGGCGCCGTCGGACGGGGCCTCGCCGTCGCCGGCGGCCGCCGGCGACGGCAGCAGCGCGTCCAAGGCCGCACCGGTGATCCGGCGGAAGGCGCGCCGCGGCCGCTCCCGGTCCAGGGCCGCGACCTCGAGCTTGACCGGCTCGCTGTCGCCGTTGGCGGACGAGCCGCCGCGCAGCGCCTCCACCGCCACCGTCAGCGCCCGCTGCAGCTCGAAGCCCTCCTCGAAGCTCTCCTTGAGCTTGTTGGCGACCGGCTCGGTCTGCCCGCCCATCACCACGAACTGCGGCTCATCGAAGATCGACCCGTCGTAGGTGAGCCGGAACAGCTGGTCCTCGGCCGGGCCCGTGCCGACTTCGGCGACGCAGATCTCCACCTCGTACGGCTTGAGCTGCTCGGTGAAGATGCTGCCGAGCGTGGCGGCGTAGGCGTTGGCCAGCGCCCGCGCGCTGACGTCACGCCGGTCGTACTGGTAGCCCTTGAGGTCGGCGTGGCGGATCCCCGCCACCCGCAGGTTCTCGTACTCGCTGTAGCGGCCGACACCGGCGAAGGCGATCCGGTCGTAGATCTCGGAGAACTTGCGCAGCGTGGTGGACGGGTTCTCGGCGACGAACAGCACACCGTTGCGGTACTTCAGCCCGACCACGCTGCGCCCGCGCGCGATGCCTTTCCGGGCGAGCTCCGAGCGCTCGCGCATCAACTGCTCCGGAGAGGCGTACAGCGGCATGGTCACGGCGTGTGCTCCAAAAATGCTCGGGGGGACATGGGAATGCTCAGCTCCGGCCCTGCGCGACCCGCTCGGCGCGGCCGCTGACCACGGCTTCGGCCACCGCCGCCGTCTGATCGCCGGGCAGCAGCTCGGCGCCGCGCTCCGCGGTGATCGTCACCACGGTCGGGAAGATCCGGCGAACCACGTCCGGACCGCCGGTGGCCGTGTCGTCGTCCGCGGCGTCGTAGAGCGCCTCGACCGCGGTCCGCATGGCGGACTCCTCGTCGGCGTCCGGGTCGTAGAGCTTCTTCAGCGCGGACTTGGCGAACAGCGAGCCCGAACCGATCGCGTGGTAGCCGGCTCGCTCCTCGTAGCGACCGCCCGCCACGTCGAAGGACACGATCCGGCCCGCCCGCTTCGGGTCGTCCGCCTCGATGTCGTAACCGACGAACAGCGGGAGCACCGCCAGCCCGCCCATCGCCAGCTCCAGGTTTCCCTTGACCATGGCGGCGAGCTTGTTCGTCTTGCCGTCCAGCGACAGCGAAACGCCTTCGATCTTCTCGTAGTGCCCGAGCTCCACGGCGTAGAGCCGGACCAGCTCCAGCGCGATGCCCGCGGTACCCGCGATGCCGACCGCCGAGTACTCGTCGGTCACGTAGACCTTCTCCATGTCCCGCGTCGCGATGAGGTTCCCGGACGTCGCTCTGCGGTCACCGGCGATCAGCACCCCACCGGCGAAGGCGACGGCGACGATCGTGGTGCCGTGGGGCGCGTTCAGCTCGCCCGCGGAGGCACCGGCGGCCAGCCGGCGGCCTGGCAACAGATCGGGCGCCTGTACCCGCAGGAACTCGGCGAAGGACGACGTCGTAGTCGAAAAGAAGGCTGCGGGCAGCGAAGAACCCGACGACCCCGGCGTGTTTTCCATACGTGCTCGTAAGTCCCATCAACGAAGGGCGGTGCTTGGCAGGCGAGGAGTGCGCGCGAACGCGCCTCCCCGCCAGGGCGTGCCCAGGTTAACGTCTCCAGTTTTGCTGTTCGGCGCCCCCGCCGTGGACCGGCACAACCGGCACGACCGGCACGCGTGCGATGGTCAGCTCGGCCGGCACCACCGCTTGCCGACAGCCGCTACTCGCCGCCCTTTTGCACGTATGCGCGAACGAAGTCCTCGGCGTTCTCCTCGAGCACGTCGTCGATCTCGTCGAGGATGGTGTCCACATCCTCGCCGAGCTTCTCCCGGCGCTCCTGCCCGGCTGGTGCGGCGCCCTCGAGCTCCTCGTCGGAGTCGCCGCCGCCGTGCTTCTCGATCTTTTCCTGAGCCATCTCGCCTCCCGGTGAGCTGTTGCCCTTAGCCTACCCAGTTGATCCGACAATTCGCGCTAGCGCATTCGTTGCGACGTGGTCACCTGGCCGTCGTCCCCGCGGCTCGTTCGCCGGTCAATCGGAACCGGTCAGCGCTTCGACCAGCTCCTCCGCCGTCGCCGATTCGTCCAGCAGCTTGCCCACGTGGGCCTTCGTGCCGCGCAACGGCTCCAGCGTGGGTATCCGCACCAGCGACTCCTTGCCGACGTCGAAGATGACCGAGTCCCACGAGGCCGCGGCGATCGAGGTGGCGTACTTCTCCAGCGCCCGGCCGCGGAAGTAGGCGCGGGTGTCCAGCGGGGGCTGGGTGATCGCTGCCTGCACCTCCTCCTCGCTGACCAGCCGTTTCATCGAGCCACGCGTCACCAACCGGTTGTACAGGCCCTTGTCCAGGCGGACATCCGAGTACTGCAGGTCGACCAGGTGCAGCCGCGGCGCGGCCCAGCCGAGGTTGTCCCGCGCCCGGTAGCCCTCCAGCAGGCGCAGCTTCGCGGGCCAGTCGAGCCGGTCGGCGCACTCCGCGGGGTCGCGTGCCAGCGCGTCGAGGACCTCTCCCCAGACCCGCAGGACCTCCTTCGACTGCGCGTCACCGCCCGTGCGCTCCAGGTGCGCGGCGGCCATCTCGTGGTAGGCGAACTGGATGTCCAGGCCGGTGTACTTGCGCCCGTTGGCCAGCGAAACCTTGGTCTTCAGTGCGGGGTCGTGGCTGATCTGGTGCACCGCACGCACCGGCTCGTCCAGCTTGAGCTCGTCGAACCGCTCACCGGCCTCGATCATGTCCAGCACGAGCGCCGTGGCGCCGAGCTTGAGAAACGTGGAGTACTCGGCGAGGTTGGCGTCGCCGATGATGACGTGCAGCCTGCGGTACTTGTCCGCGTCGGCGTGCGGCTCGTCTCGGGTGTTGATGATGCCCCGCTTGAGCGTGGTCTCCAGCCCCACCTCGACCTCGATGTAGTCGGCCCGCTGGGACAGCTGGAAGCCCGCCTCCTCGCCCTGCGGGCCGATCCCGACCCGGCCGGACCCGGTCACCACCTGCCGTGACACGAAGAACGGGGTCAGCCCGGCGATCACCGAGGTGAACGGGGTGGACCGCGACATCAGGTAGTTCTCGTGCGTGCCGTAGCTGGCGCCCTTGCCGTCCACGTTGTTCTTGTACAACTGCAGCGGCGGCTGACCGGGCACGGTGGCCGCCTTCAGCGCGGCCTCCTCCATCACCCGCTCCCCCGCCTTGTCCCAGATGACCGCGTCCCGCGCGTTCGTGACCTCGGGCGCGGAGTACTCGGGGTGCGCGTGGTCGACGTAGAGCCGCGCGCCGTTGGTGAGGATGACGTTGGCCGCGCCGAGGTCTTCCACGTCCGGGTCGTGCCCGGGCCCACCGGGGCCTGCCAGGTCGAAGCCACGGGCGTCACGCAGCGGTGACTCCACCTCGTAGTCCCAGCGTGCGCGCCGCGCGCGCGGTATGTCGGCCGCCGCCGCGTACGCCAGTACCACCTGTGTCGAGGTCAACACCGGGTTCGCGGTCGCGTCGCCCGGCACCGCGATGCCGTACTCGACCTCGGTTCCCATGATCCGCCGCATGTCTCAAGCCTACGGGTACCGGCCGACGACGTTGAGTGGCCCACGGGTTGCGACCGGGTAAACCCCCCGAAGTGACGTCACGGGGTCATAGGGTGGGGCCATGCGGGACTCCGGGGAGCTGATCGCGGTCTACGACGCCGACGGCGCGGTGGTCGGCACCGCGATTAGGGGCGACGTACGGGCGAAGGGGCTCTGGCACGCGGCGGGGGTCGTGCTGGTGCGGTCCCCGGGCGGAGAAAGCGCTTACGTCCACCTTCGTTCCCCGGACAAGGATGTCTTCCCCAGCACCTACGACTGCTGGGCCGGGGGCATTGTCGCCGCGGGCGAGACGCCCGCCGAGTGCGCCCGGCGAGAACTGGACGAGGAGCTCGGCATCCGTGGCGTGCGCCTGACGCCCCTGTTCACGCACGTGTACTGCGAGCCGCCGATCCGCTGCCACAACTTCGCGTTCGAGGTCCGGTGGGACGGCCCCATCGAGCACCAGCCCGAGGAGATCGTAACCGGGACGTGGATGCCGCTGCCGGAGCTGAAGAAGTGGGCCGACGACCCGGAGGGGCCACTGATCCCGGACGGCCGTCTCGGCATCCGGGAATGGTTCCGCCGCTTCGGGGACAGTGGCGCGGAGCGTCTCCGTTCCTAGGGAGGCGGCGGGAGACGGGCGGGGAGGGCTCAGGACTGCGGCAGCTTGCCCGCCGCGAGCGAAGCGAGGTTCCTGATGGCGTCGGACGCGCGAGCCGTCGTGTTCGCGGTGACCTGCAGGCCGGACAGGACGTGTCCCCGAGCGAGCAGCACCGTGCAGGTCGTGCCCAGGCACCAGCCACGCACCCCGTCCGTCGCCGACGGCACCGACACGGTGAGCTTCTGGCCGTCGCACTGGATCTGGTTCAGCACGTCACCGGCCGACTTGTCCAGATAACCGGTCACCTGCTGGACGAAGGTGGAGCCACTGTTGTAGAGCCAGCTCGCGCCGCGCGGGTCACCGGCGGGGACCTGGTCGAAGCAGGCACCGTTGGCGGGCCGGGTCGCCGCCACGTGCACGCCCTCGCGGGGGAGATCGGCGGCGGTCAACACGGCCGCGGTCACCTGGTCCGCCACGAGGTTCGCGGCGCCGGTGGTGGCGACCGCCTGGTTCGGCGCGGCGCCGGAGGTCGTGGCGGGCGGCGACGTGACCACGGACGTGGGCTGGCCGCCCGGCTGGTCGTAGTAGGTCTCGAGGTTGTTCGGACGGTTCGCGCAACCGGTCAATCCGGTCAGCACAACCGCGGCCAGGACTGTCACCCGCGCTTGCCGCACCTGATCGATCCCTCCGCTGGAGACTGTGGGCGCCGAGACTAATGCAAGCGATCACTGCCAATGCAAAGAGGACCGTCGTGCCCAGTACTGGCCGGGCTGTTCGGCCAGGGAGGCCAGCGAATGCAACTCCGCGGCGGTCAGGCTGAGCCTGGTCGCGGCGAGGTTGGCGGCGAGCTGAGCCGCACTCGACGGCCCCACCAGCACGACGTCGGCCCACGGCCGCGCGAGCACCGCGGCCAGCGCGACGGCGTCCGGACCGACCCGGTGCCGTTGCGCGATGCGCGTCACGGTTCCTGGCGGATCGGCCACCAGCCTGCCGTTGGCCAGTGTTTCCTTCACCAGCACCAGGTTCCCGGCATCGTGCGCCTCGGCGAGCGCACGCCCCGCGGAGGGTTCCAGGAGGTTCCAGGTGGATTGCACGGCGGTGAAGACGGGACGTCCGGCGACCTGGAGCTCGAAGGCACGGCGGATCACCGCGCTCTGTTGTGGACCGGACGTGGAAAATCCGACACGCACCCCGTCGTCGGTCAGCGCTGCGAGCGCACGCAGCAGCGGCTCGTCGGTGAACAATGGACTGTCCAAGGTGAGCGAATGCACCTGGTAGAGGTTGATGGCCGAACCGAGCAGCGCGCGGCTTTCGCTCCACTGGCGGGAAAACTGGCCCGCGGAGTGCTCCTTGACCTCGTGCATCGTGGCGTCGAGCCGCCACCCGCCGACGTAGGTGTAGCCCCACTTGCTCGACACCGTGACGTCGGTGTGCCCGCGTTCGGCCAGCCAGCCCGCCAGGAACTCCTCGGCCAGGCCGTACGAACGGGCCACGTCCACCCAGCGGACGCCGGCCTGGTAGGCGGCGTCCAGCACGGCGCCGGCCGCCTGCCGCATGGACGCCACGCCGCGGTCTTCGGGAAGCGCTTCCACCCTGCCCAGGTTGATGTAGGCGGGCCTGCCCAGCGCCGCCAGGCCAAGTCCGATGCGCAGGGGATCTCCCTTCCTCACGAGCCTTTCACCGGAGTGGAACGAGCCCGAAGCCGTAAAGCAACGCTGTATAGGTCGTTATACATCAGCCCGGGTGCGAAGGATTTCCAGCCACTGGGCGGAGTTCAACGCCTGGCGGTGCAGCTTCTCCAGCCGCGCGGCCGGGGCGCGCACATACCCCTTGCCGAACACCGGGGCGATCTGACGCAGGCTCGCGCCCTCCTCGCGAGCCGCCAAGAGCACCCAGTCGGACGCGTCGGCACACGCCGCCGACGCGCGCCTCAACTCCCCCAGCACCGTGATCAGGTCTTCGGCGCTGACCGCGCCCGCCCGGACCGATTCCGCGGTCTCCTCCAGCCAGGCGAGCACGTCCGCTTCGGTGATCGGCGCCCGAGGACGCACCAAATCCGGCTCTGTCATACCCGAAGTATAGAGCGTTATACGAACGCGTTGACCCTCCGGCACACGCTGTCGACGTGAGCGGCCTGGCCGGACCGCGGGCCACTCGCCGAGCGGGTCCCTACGGAGAACTCGCACGTCGCGAACATTGAACACGCGTGCCACCAAACCGGACACGCGCTGCGCGCGAGCCGGACTCGACCGACACGAAAGCCCGACTCACCCAGCACGAAAGCCCGACTCGCGGCCACTCGGCCGGGAGTTGCGGACATCACAAAAGTGCCCTCCCTCGCCTGGGCGAGGAAGGGCACTTCGTTTTGCCGTGCTACAGGTACTGACCCGTGTTGGTGGCCGTGTCGATGACCCGGCCCGAGTCCTGGTTCTTGCCGGTGACCAGCGTGCGGATGTAGACGATCCGCTCGCCCTTCTTCCCGGAGATCCGGGCCCAGTCGTCCGGGTTGGTGGTGTTGGGCAGGTCCTCGTTCTCCGCGAACTCGTCGACGATCGCGTCCAGCAGGTGCTGCACGCGCAGGCCGGGCTGCTTGGTCTCCAGCACCGACTTGATCGCCGACTTCTTCGCCCGGTCCACGATGTTCTGGATCATCGCGCCCGAGTTGAAGTCGCGGAAGTACAGGACTTCCTTGTCACCGTTGGCGTAGGTGACCTCCAGGAACCTGTTCTCGTCGGTCTCCTCGTACATCCGCTCGACGGTGTGCTGGATCATCGCGTCGATCGTCGCCTTCGCGTCGCCGCCGAACTCGGCGAGATCGTCGGCGTGGATCGGCAGGCCCGGAATGAGGTACTTGGAGAAGATGTCCTTCGCGCCCTCGGCGTCCGGCCGTTCGATCTTGATCTTCACATCCAGCCGGCCCGGCCGCAGGATCGCCGGGTCGATCATGTCCTCACGGTTGGAGGCGCCGATCACGATGACGTTCTCCAGCCCCTCGACACCGTCGATCTCCGACAGCAGCTGCGGCACGATGGTGGTCTCCACGTCGGAGGACACCCCGCTGCCACGGGTGCGGAAGATGGACTCCATCTCGTCGAAGAACACGATCACCGGGGTGCCGTCGGAGGCCTTCTCCCGTGCCCGCTGGAAGATCAGGCGGATGTGCCGCTCGGTCTCCCCGACGAACTTGTTCAGCAGCTCGGGACCCTTGATGTTGAGGAAGTACGACTTGGCTTCCAGTGCTCCGGTGGCGTCGTCCTTGTGGCCCCTGGCCTCGGCGACCTTCTTCGCCAGCGAGTTGGCCACCGCCTTGGCGATCAGCGTCTTACCGCAGCCGGGCGGCCCGTAGAGCAGCACACCCTTCGGCGGGCGGAGCTGGTACTCGCGGTAGAGGTCGGCGTGCAGGAACGGCAGCTCGACCGCGTCGCGGATCTGCTCGATCTGCCTGCCCAGACCACCGATGTCCTCGTAGCGCACGTCCGGGACCTCCTCCAGCACGAGGTCCTCGACCTCGGCCTTCGGCACCCGTTCGTAGGCGTAGCCGGCCTTGGAGTCCACCAGCAGCGAGTCACCCGGCTTGAGCGGCTCCTCGGCGAGGGGATCCGACAGCCAGACCACCCGCTCCTCGTCGGCGTGCCCCACGACGAGCGCCCGCGCGCTTCCGCCGTCGGTGGCCGGCGTGAGCACCTCACGCAGCGCGCACACCTCGCCGGTGCGCTCGAAGTCGCCGCCCTCGACGACCGTCAGCGCCTCGTTGAGGCGCAGTGCCTGGCCGCGCTGCAGCGACTCGATTTCGACCGCGGGCGACACGGACACCCGCATCTTCCGCCCGGCCGTGAACACGTCGACCGTGCCGTCCTCGTAGGAACCCACGAAGACGCCGTATCCGCTCGGCGGCTGCGCGAGCCGGTCGACCTCCTCACGGAGCGCGAGCAACTGCCCGCGCGCCTCCCGCAAGGTTTCGACCAGCTTGCTGTTCCGCTCGGTCAGCTGGGCGACCCGCTCGGAGGCTTCGGCGAGGCGCTGCTCCAGCACTCGGTTCTGGCGGGGTGAATCGGTCAGTTTCCTTCGCAGCAGCGCGACTTCCTCTTCCAGGAAACGCAGCTGCCGCGCCTGCTCGTCCGGCGTCGTTCCAGCTCCAGTCGTCTCAGTCGGGTCGGCTTCTTCATGCCGACCTCCGGGAAGGTCGTGTTGCATGTCGGCACCTCCTCGGAGTGCTTTTCATCCACGGTACCGGCGATCACCGACAAAAAAAGGCCTATCCGCATCACAGGATCGGCGCGTCGCACCGAAAGCAGGAACGAATTCGTAACGCAAGCACCCGTCACGGTGCAGGGTGATCGGCCATCGGAACTACAGAGAGTAGAGCCCCAGCGACAGAGCGCGGCCGACCGGGCAGTTACCAGTTCACCCACGTCACCACCACCGAACCAAGGCTTTACAGGACGTTCATAACAGCTACTTCCCCTACTCCACGCGTTCAAACCCTGCCGAGTTCACCGCACTTCGCCACACCGGAGGTTCCCCCGGCGCTAACATCCACCGCGTTCGACAGCAACCGAACGGGAAACAACCACTGATGACGTACCCACCGCAGGGCCGGCCAGAACCCGTGCCCTACCAGGGAAACGGCCTTCCTCCACGTGGCCCCCAGCGGCCGCCCGGCTACCCCGCCGGATCGCGTCCGGTCGCGCCGCCGAGGCCCGGGAACCCGCCACCCGGACAGTGGGGTCCGAGGGGTCCGAGGGGTCCGAGGGGTCCGAGGGGTCCGAGGGGTGGGTGGAGTCCGCCACCAGCCGAGTGGGGCGGGCGAAATCAGTGGCCCTCCCAGGCCGGTTCCCTCACCGATGGCTTGGAGGGACCTCCGGCGGCCAAGCGGAAGACCGGCGTGATCGCCGGTGTGCTCGGTGCCGTGGTGCTCGTCGGCGGCGGCGTCACCGCGCTGATCGCGCTGACCGGTGGTAATGACAGGACCACGGCATCGGCGGGTGTGGGATCGGTCACCCCGGACGGTGCCGGGCCGTCCAGCCGCGGTGGCCCGCCGAGCAACGACTCATCCGGGTCTTCGGGTGGGGACCCGGCCTCGGTCGCCAGGGCCCTCGTCGCGTCGATCAACGCGAAGAACATCGGCCAGTACGCGAACCTGCTGTGCACCACGCCCGGCCAGAGCGTGCTGGACGAGCTGAAGTCGGACTGGGAGAGCGACAAGTCGCTGCACGCGAGCCTCACCGGGGAGCCGAAGGTCACCGGCACGAGGGCCACCGTGACCGTGGCGCTGAGCTATCACGGAGAATCCCTCACGCCCGAACTGGATCTCAGGCAACAGGGGTCCGGCTGGTGCGCCGACATCTCCTCCTGACCCACACCGGAGAGGCAGCTTCATGACCTACCCACCCCAGCAGCCCGGGCCGTACGGACCGCAGGATCCCCACGGAAACGAGGGCCGGTGGGGCAGCAGGCCCGGCTGTCCGCAGCCCGGTTACCCCGGCGGCGGCTCCCCACAGACCGGACCCCAGCCCGGCGCGGCGCGGCAGTTCGCGCAGCCTGACGCATGGGACCGGCAGCCGGTCGGCTACCCGGGTTACCAGGGTGAAGAACCGCCGAAGAAGAAGACCGGGCTGATCGTCGGCGCCGTGATAGCCGCCGTGCTGCTCATCGGTGGCGGTGTCACCGCGCTGATCCTGTTCACCGGGAACGACGACAAGGCGAACGCCACCGCGCCGGGCGGCAGCGCCCCGCCGGCGCTGGGTGGTGCCCCCAACTCCGCCCCGAGCAGCACGAAGACGCGCACCAGCCCGGCCGGCGGGACGGGGGACACGGCGACCGTCAAGGACATCGCGTCGAAGTTCATGACCGCCCTGATCAAAGGCGATGCCACCGAACTGAAGCAGCACGCCTGCCCCTCCAGGCCGATCAACGACGCGCTCGTCCAGCCGATCCCCGGCGCGACCTTCAAGATCAGGGAAGTCACGGTCAACGGTGGCAAGGCGACCGTGTCCGTCGACGTCACCCAGGACGGGAAGGTCGATTCCGGCAAGCTCGTCGAAGACAAGGAGTCCGGCCGCTGGTGCGTCAGCGACGTCACCAGCTGACCGCGAAACTCACCGCGCCCTGGTGGGGCGGCGCTGCGGCCGGGGCGGGGTGACGCCGTCGGCCAGCCTGCGGGTGGTGAGCAGGAACGCGGTGTGCGCGACCATCCGGTGCTCCGGGCGCACCGCCAGGCCGACCACGTGCCACGGCCGCATCAGCGTCTCCCACGATTCCGGCTCGGTCCAGCACTGCTGCTCCCGCAGCGCCTCGGTCACGGTCGACAGCTGCGTCACGGTCGCCACGTACACGACCAGCACCCCGCCGGGGACGAGGTTGGCGTGAACGGTCGGCAGCACCTCCCACGGGGCCAGCATGTCCAGCACCACCCGGTCGACCTCCCCGGAGTGGGTGGCCAGGTCGGCGACCCGCAGGGTCCAGTTCTCCGGCCGGCCCTGGAAGAACCGTTCGACGTTGCGCACCGCGTGCTCGGCGTGGTCCTCGCGCACCTCGTAGGAGATCACGCTGCCTTCCCGGCCCACCGCACGTAGCAGGGAGCAGGTCAGTGCGCCGGAGCCCGCGCCCGCTTCGAGCACCCGGGCGCCCGGGAAGATGTCGCCCCACATCATGATCTGCGCGGCGTCCTTCGGGTAGATCACCTGCGCGCCTCGCGGCATGGAGAGCACGTAGTCGGCCAGCCGCGGGCGCATCGCGAGGTACGAGGTGCCCGCGGCGGAGGTGACCACGCTGCCTTCGGGCAGACCGATCAGGTCGTCGTGCCGCAGTGCGCCGCGGTGCGTGTGGTACTCCTCCCCCTCGTGCAGGACCACCGTGTAGTTCCGGCCCTTCGGATCGGTCAACCGCACCCGGTCACCCGCGCGAAACGGCCCGCTTCCTGACAACTGACACCCTCCGTGACGGCGAACGCGGCTCTGCCCTGGGGGACTCGCACCCAGGTGGCCCCGGCAAGGTTACTTTCCGTGGCTCACGGCGCTCGCGGAGCCTCAGCGTGGCCGGTGGGACTGGGCGGCGCGCAGATCCTCGCGGCGCAGCACCCCGGCCGGGCGCCCCTCGTCGTCCACCACCAGGAACTGCCAGGCGGGGGTTTCCCGGACGCGTTCGGCGATGTCCTCCCCCGGCTCGGAAGCAAGCAGGACCGTCTCGGCGCGGATCGGCTCGGCGGCGAGTTCGGCTGGCGCCTGCGGGGAGGTTTCGGCCAGCCGCTGCGCCTCGGTCTCGTCCAGCAGACCCGCCGCGACCCCGTCGGCCCGCACCAGCACGACCCCGCGGCCGGCCGACGCGGCGAGCGCGTCGGAGACCGGGCTCTCCGCCGGGAGTTGGAGGACCGGCCGGACCAGGTCGGTGATCACCACACCCTCGGGCCAGCTCCGGCCGCTGTCCGCGGAGAGCTCACCGCTCGCGCCCGCCGCCACGAACCACGCGGTGATCACGCAGACGCCGAGCCGCAGCCAGCGGTCCTCGGTGCCGGACGCCAGGCCCACGACCGCCCATACCAGCAGGCCTGCGGCGACGACGCCACCGCCCACCACGGCCGCCCTGGTGCCGCGGATCCGGGCACCGGTCAGTGCCCACACCCCGGCGCGCAGCAGCCGACCGCCGTCCAGCGGAAGCCCGGGCAACAGGTTGAAGGCGCCGACCGCGAGGTTGGCGATGGCGCATTCGACGACCAGGAGCCAGGCGACCCCGTCGGGCGGCACGGCGAGCAGCAGCAGCCCGCAGAACGCCGCCAGGAACATCGAGACGACCGGTCCCGCCGCGGCCACCAGGCCCTCCTGCCGGGGTTCGCGCGGCGCCCGCGCGACCTCGGACAGGCCGCCGAGCAGGAACAGCCGGAGCCTGCGCACGGGAATGCCCAGCCGCAACGCGACCACGCAGTGGCCGAGTTCGTGTGCCAGCACCGAAACCCCGAGCAGCAGCGCCGAGGCGACGGCCAGAATCCAGGACGTGGTCAGGCTCACGCCGGGCAGAAGCCGGGCCACCATCGGCTCGTACAGCACGATCACGATCAGCGAACCGATCCACCACGAGGGGGCCAGCAGTACCGGCACCTCCTGGACCCGGAACAGCAGCAGGCCACCGTCGGCGGTAGTGAACCCCCGCCGCGGCCGGTGCTGGCTGGTCGTGGCCATGCCGGACAGCCTAGAGCCCTGCCTGTGGGAGCGCGGTGACGCCTGTCGCGGCAGTTCGTCGCGGCCTGGCTGCCCGCGCACGTGCTCTGAACCATGCTGCCGGGCACGCCAGGCAAAACCCGCGACCAGGCACCTGGTGGTCGAGAACAACGGCGTACGGGAGCGGGGAGGCAGGCCGCCATCCTGCGGCCTGGGCCTGTTCGCCGAGCACGTGCTGCCCCGGCTCGGCACGGCCGCCCGCCCCGTCCACACCTGACTCGCCTTTTCAACCGGTTTTCCCGCACGGCTCCGAGGTCGAGCGCCACTTCGCTGAGACCAGGGAGCACGAACCGGGGTTCGACGCCAACTCGGGTCGAACGACAAGCCGGAAGCGCCGCGGGTGGCCGGCCGTGCACGACGCCGGGGCCGAGAGCTGGTCGAACTCGAGGTCGGAGACCAGGAGCGCATGGTGCAGCTCCTGCAGTGCCCGGGACGGCTCGGCCCCCAGTTCCTTCACCATGCTCGCCCGGAAACCGGCGATCAGTACCGCGGCCTGGCTGCCCGCGCACGTGCTTTGAACAAAGCTGTCGGTGTGCTGCCTTAGAGTGCGGGCCATGACACAGATGGCAACCGCGGATCCGCAGCCCGGCATGCGTCGCCCCGCGCTGTCCCCGTCGCGGGCGAGCGACTTCAAGCAGTGCCCGTTGCTCTACCGCTTCCGCGCGGTGGACCGGTTGCCCGAGACGCCGACGAAGGCGCAGTTGCGCGGCACGCTCGTGCACTCGGTGCTGGAGCGGCTGTTCACCCTGCCGCAGCCGGAGCGGCTGCCGGACCGTGCCAAGGAACTGCTCGAACCGGCGTGGACGCGGCTGGCGGCCGACCGCCCGGACTGGCTGGCGTTGTTCGACGGCGAAGAGCCCGGCTCGGTCACCACCTGGCTCACCGGCGCGGAAAAGCTTTTGGACGGCTATTTCGAGCTCGAGGATCCACGGCGGCTGCAACCGGAGGCCTGCGAGCTGCACGTGGAGATCGAGCTGGACTCCGGGGTGCTGCTGCGCGGCTATGTGGACCGGCTGGACGTGGCACCCACCGGGGAGTTGCGGGTGGTGGACTACAAGACCGGCACCGCGCCGAGGGAGATCGGCGAGGCGAAGGCCATGTTCCAGATGAAGTTCTACGCCGTTGTGCTGTGGCGGCTGCGCGGCATCGTGCCCCGGCAGCTCAAGCTCATGTACCTCACCGACGGGCAGTCACTGGCCTACGCGCCGGACGAGCCGGAGCTGCGCCGGTTCGAGCGGACCCTGGAGGCCATCTGGGAGGCGATCCTGCGGGCCGCCAAGAGCGGCGACTTCCGGCCCAGCCCGAGCCGGTTGTGCGACTGGTGCGCGCATCAGGCGCTGTGCCCGTCGTTCGGTGGCACGCCGCCGGACTACCCTGGCTGGCCCGAGCCCGATCCGGGCGAGGAGACGGCGCTGGACCGGGCGGACTGATGCGAAGCCTCGTGGCATCACGGCTCCGATACCAACCAGGGCGCGCGCCCCGAACGGTCAGACCCGCGATCGAGGCGGCCAGGTGGCGGACCCCGTGCCTCCCGCTCGAGCAGCGCCCTGGCGACACGATCGCGGTCGCACGCGGACTCGCGGACCGAGAGGCCCTGACGATGGGTGAAAGCGCTTTCTATCTGCCGCGAGGCGAAGGCCGGTTTCTCGCCACCCCGCACACCGCCAGGCCGTGGCGCCCGGACGCGCAGCATTTCGGCCCGCCGTCGGCCTTGCTGGTCCGCCCGCTGGAGGAGCTGCCGTCGGAGCGGGAGACCCGGCTGGCCAGGATGACCGTCGAAATCCTCGGCCCGGCCCCGGTCGCCGAAATGTCGGTGTACGCGAAGGGCGAACGGCCGGGCCGGTCGGGACCTCCTCCACTCGCCCGCGGGCGAGTGGATCGGCCTCGAGGCGGACACCATCATCGGCCCGCCCGGCGTGGGGTCGCCCGCGGCACACTTCGCGACCTCCGCGGTCCGGTCGCCCTCGGTACGCAGGCATTACTCGTCCGTACCCGTCCGTGCCCACCAACCAGGGAATTGACAACGGGCGAACGACATGAGCGGACACACCCGGACACACCCACTGCCTCCCACTTTCGTGGCCCGAATCCACTAACCTTTCCCCAACGACGATCCTGGGAGCGCTTGAGTGCAGATCACCTCGGTGGTCAACCAGAAAGGCGGCGTCGGCAAGACCGCGCTGAGTGTCGGCGCTGCCGCCGCGCTCGCGGAACGTGGATGCCGGGTGCTGCTCATCGACCTCGACCCGCAGGGACATGCCACGACCGAGATGCTCGGGCTCCCCGAGGCGTCGCCGCAGGCGCCCAACCTGGCCCGCGCCCTCACCAAGCTGTGGAAGGGCCCGGTCGAGGACCTGGTGGTGCCGCACACGCGCAGCAACATCGGGCCTGACGGCGCCTTCGACGTCATCCCCACCTCGCCCGGCATGTTCGACCTGATCCGCCGCCTGGACACGTTCCGGGTGCCGGGCTGGCAGCTGGCCCGGGTGATCCAGTTCGCCAACTACGACCACGTGATCATCGACTGCCCGCCCGCGCTCGACGTGCTCACCAACAACGCGCTGGCCGCCACGCACGGCATTCTCGTGCCGGTCCAGCCGGACCGGACCAGCATCCGGGCGCTGCGGCTGCTCAACGACCAGCTCGTCTACGTGCAGGAGGCGGTCAACCGCTCGCCGATCCCCTACTACGGGGTCGTGCCCGGCCTCTACCGCAGGCCGATGTCCACCTACGCGTCCTCGGCGCTCAACGAGCTGCAGGGGTTCGGCTATCCGCTGCTGTCGCACATTCCGCTGGGCGTGGTGATGAACGAGGCCGCCGCGCACGGCGTGCCGGTGACCACGTTCGCGCCGGAGACCACACAGGCGGCGGCCTTCCGGAAGATCGCCGAGATCCTCGACACCTACCGCCGGGAGCAGCCCGCCCCGAACCCGTTGCCGGTCGCGGACGAGTTCGTCTTCGAGGACTTCATCACCGAGGTCGCCCGCACCCGCAGCGCCAACGACAGCGGCGCCCGCAAAGGGCTTTATGATCTCCTGCCCAAGCGGCCGCGCGGCTGAATGCGATAAAGTTGGCGCGGTCCGTACGCGAACGAAGGAGGTGAGACCCATTCACGCCAGGTCAGGCCGGGTGCTCTCACCTCGAGCCCGCGCGTAGGAAACGCCGGGGAGAGCCCCGTGGGCATCTCTCGAAAGGCGCTTCCCATGTCTGTTTCCCCTTCCCTCGACCCGCTCGTGACCCGGCTCCGTGCCGTCGGTTGTGTCTTCGCCGAGGACGAAGCCCGGCTGCTCGTCGCGGGGGCACGCACGCCGGCCGAACTCGACGCCATGGTGGCGATGCGGGTCGCCGGGCTGCCCCTGGAACACGTGCTGGGCTGGGCCGAGTTCTGCGGCCTGCGGATCGCGGTGGATCCGGGGGTCTTCGTACCCCGCCGCCGCACCGAGTTCCTTGTCCGTCAAGCGGTTTCCCTGGCGAGCCCGGGAGTCGTCGTGCTCGACCTGTGCTGCGGCTCGGGCGCGCTCGGCCTCGCCGTGGCGTCGGCGCTGGGCGAGGTCGAGTTGCACGCCACCGACATCGACCCGGTCGCGGTGCGGTGCGCCGTCCGCAACATCGCCGCCGTGGGCGGGCGGGCCTATGTCGGTGATGTGTACCAGTCGTTGCCCACCACACTCCTCGGGCGTGTCGACCTCCTGCTCGCCAACGCGCCGTACGTACCCTCCGGAAAGGTCGCGCTGATGCCTCCCGAGGCCCGCGAGCATGAACCGCGCGTGGCCCTCGATGGGGGCTCGGACGGTCTCGAGGTGTTGCGACGGGTCGCCGCCGAGGCTCCTCGGTGGCTGGCCTCCGGCGGGCACCTGCTGGTCGAGACCGGTGAACGGCAGGCACCGCGGATCGTCGACATCTTCGCGGTGGCGGGGCTCGTGCCCCGGGTGGCCCGTTGCGACGAGCCGGAAGCCACCGTCGTCATCGGGACGCGGCCCTGGGAAGCGACCACGAGCCGGCCTGGACCACCAGCAGTGCCGTGAAGCGCGAGTTGCCGAGCACCCGCCGGCCACCGGACGGCCGAGGTTCCCCGCGTTGGCGTAGCAGGACGCGGAGACGACGCCGGTCAGGGAGTCACAGGCGGCAGGACCGGATGTCGGAGGCGAGCACGGCCTTCGCACCGGCCTCGGCCAGCTCGTCCATGATGCGGTTGACGTCCTTGCGCGGCACCATGGCGCGCACGGCCACCCAGTCCGGATCGGCCAGCGGGGCCACCGTCGGCGACTCGACGCCAGGGGTGATCGCGACGGCCTTGTCGAGCAGGCCGCGCGGGCAGTCGTAGTCGAGCATCATGTACTGCTGTGCGAACACCACACCCTGAAGACGGGCGGTGAGCTGCGACTTCGCCTTCGACGGGGCGCTTCCCGCCCCCTTTACGAGCACCGCCTCCGACACGCAGATCGGGTCGCCGAACGGGACGAGGTTGTGCTGCCGCAGCGACCGGCCGGTCTCGACCACGTCGGCGATGGCGTCGGCGACGCCGAGCTGGACGGAGATCTCCACCGCCCCGTCGAGCCGGATGACCTCGGCCTCCACCCCGTGCCCGGCGAGGTTTTCCCGGACCAGGTTCGGAAACGACGTGGCGACCCGCTTGCCCTGCAGGTCGGCGGGCTTCCAGTCCTGGCCGGCCGGCGCCGCGTACCGGAAGGTGGAGGCGCCGAAGCCCAGCGGGAGGGTCTCCTCGACGGCCGCGCCCGAGTCGACCGCCAGGTCGCGGCCGGTGATGCCGAGGTCGAGTTCGCCCGATCCGACATAGATCGGGATGTCCTTGGGCCGCAGGAAGAAGAACTCCACGTCGTTGACATGATCGAATACGGTCAGGTCGCGGTCATGGCGCCCCCGGTAGCCCGCTTCACCGAGCATCTCCGCCGCCGGCTCCGCCAGCGCTCCCTTGTTCGGCACCGCGACCCGCAGCATCCGCCTTCACTCCGTTCCCTGATCCGCTAGAGATAGCGATAGATGTCCTCTGTGGTCAGCCCGCGGCCGAGCATGAGTACCTGCACCCGGTAGAGCAGCTGAGAGATCTCTTCGGCCAGGCGCTCGTCCGACTCGTGCTCGGCCGCGATCCACACCTCGCCCGCTTCTTCGAGCACCTTCTTGCCCTGCGCGTGCACGCCGGCTTCGAGTGCGGCGACGGTGCCCGACCCGGTGGGCCGGGTCCGCGCTCGCTCGGTCAGCTCGGCGAACAGCTCGTCGAAGGTCTTCACGATCTGTAGATCCTCGCATCCGCCCGGCGGGCGCGAGGATCCGCCCCGGACCGCCTGGCGCGGGCTATGAGCCTCACCACAAGGCTCAGTCGCCCGCGAAGAGTTCCGCGAGCGTTTCGACGTCGACGCCGACCAGCGACACGCGGAAGAATCGGCGCTCGCCGGGATCGACCGGGACGTCGTTGGGGATGACGAGCACCGTGCAGCCCGCCGCCACGGCCGACTCGGTGCCCGGTTTCGAGTCCTCCACGGCGACGCACCGTGCCGCGTCCGCGCCGAGCAGCCGAGCGGCGCGCAGGTAGGGCTCCGGATGCGGCTTGTTCAGCCCGTCCACCTCGTCACCGCACACCGTCGCGTCGAAGAACTCCCGCCCGATGGTGTCGAGCGCGAGCTCCGTGAGCGCCCTCTCGGTCGAGGTGACGAGCGCCGACGGAAGCCCGCTCGCGCGCACGGCCGCGAGGGCCTCCCGGGCGCCGGGACGCCAGGGCAGCGCGTCGCCGAACAGCGTGGCCGTGCGGTTCCGGATCCACTCCCCCGTGTCCGCGATCGCTCCCGGTGACGGCGTCCGGCCCGCCACGCCGAGGAGATACCGCGCGGTGGCCGTCATGTTGGATCCGACCAGTGTCAGCCGCTGCTGTTCGGTGAGCGTGCCCCCGAGCCATTCGGCCGCCTCGTAGAGCGCTATGTCCCACAGCTTCTCCGAGTCGACCAGCGTGCCGTCCATGTCCCAGAGCACGGCGGCGGGAACGCCCGAGCCGGCCCTGACGGACGGTTCAGTCAACGTGTCTCCTCTGTGTTGTGCGGGACACCCGCACCCGGTCGGGCCGCACGATCAGGGCTCCGCCATTGTCGATCACGCGCCCCTCCATGTCATGCGGGACACCCGCACCCGGTGCTCTGCGGGACACCCGCACCCGGGTGGGTTGGTCAGGTGTTGAAGTATTTGGCTTCGGGGTGGTGGCAGACGATGGCGTCGGTGGACTGTTCGGGGTGGAGCTGGAACTCCTCGGAGAGCTTGACGCCGATGCGTTCGGGTTCGAGCAGGTCGACGATCTTGGCGCGGTCTTCGAGGTTGGGGCAGGCGCCGTAGCCGAGGGAGAAGCGGGCGCCGCGGTAGCCGAGTTTGAAGAACTCCTCGATGGCGGCCGGGTCCTCGTCGGCGACCGCGGTGCCGGTGGCGAAGTGGAGTTCCTGGCGGACACGGCGGTGCCAGTATTCGGCGAGTGCCTCGGTGAGCTGGACGCCGAGGCCGTGGACCTCGAGGTAGTCGCGGTAGGCGTCGGCGGCGAACAGCTCGTTCGCGTATTCGGCGATGGGCTCGCCCATGGTGACCAACGTGAGCGGGAGCACGTCCACCTCGCCCGCCTCCCGGGGGCGGTAGAAGTCGGCCAGGCACAGGTGCCGGTCGCGGTGCTGGCGGGGGAAGGTGAACCGGCAACGTTCCGGCGCGTCCGGGCGGGGCTCGGTGAGCACCACGAGGTCGTCGCCCTCGGCCACGGCGGGGAAGTAGCCGTAGACGACCGCGGCATGGGCGAGGATCCCGTCGGTGGCCAGTTTGTCCAGCCAGTAGCGCAGCCGGGGGCGGCCCTCGGTCTCGACGAGTTCTTCGTAGGTGGGTCCCTGGCCTCCCTTGCTGCCGCGCAGGCCCCACTGACCGAGGAAGGTGGCGCGTTCGTCGAGGTAGGCGGCGTAGTCGGCGACCGGGATGCCCTTGACCACGCGGGTTCCCCAGAACGGCGGGGTGGGCAGCGGCACGTCGGTGGCCACATCCGAGCGGGCCGGGATCACCTCGGGTTCCCGGGCGGCCTCACGGGCCGCGGCGATCCGCAGGGACCGTTCACGGCGGGCTTTCCGCTCCGCACGCTTGGCCTCCTCGGCGGGATCGGCGGCGGGGGCGTGGCCGCGGTTGACGGCCATGATGCCGTCCATGAGGCGCAGGCCCTCGAAGGCGTCCCGGGCGTAGCGGACCTGGCCGTGGTAGATCTCGGTGAGGTCGTTCTCCACGTAGGTCCGGGTCAACGCCGCCCCGCCGAGCAGCACCGGCCAGCGGCCGGCGACCCCGCGGGAGTTCATCTCCTCCAGGTTCTCCTTCATGATCACGGTGGATTTCACCAGCAGTCCGGACATGCCGATGGCGTCGGCCCGATGCTCCTCGGCGGCGTCCAGGATCGCGGTGATGGGCTGTTTGATGCCGAGGTTGACCACCTCGTACCCGTTGTTCGACAGGATGATGTCGACCAGGTTCTTGCCGATGTCGTGCACATCCCCCTTCACCGTGGCCAGCACGATCCGCCCCTTGTGCTGCGGACGTCCTTGGCTGTCCTCTTCGATGTGCGGCTCCAGGTAGGCCACCGCGGCCTTCATCACCTCCGCCGACTGCAGCACGAACGGCAACTGCATCTGCCCGGACCCGAACAACTCCCCCACGGTCTTCATCCCGGACAGCAGGGTGTCGTTGATGATCTCCAACGGGGGCCTGGACCGCATGGCCTCGTCCAGGTCGGCCTCCAGGCCGGCGCGTTCGCCGTCCACGATCCGCCGCTCCAGCCGCTCGAACAGCGGTAACGCGGCCAGCTCCTCCGCCCGCGACTCCCGCCGCGACGCCGCCGAGACGCCCTCGAACAGTTGCATCAACCGCTGCAGCGGGTCGTAGCCCTCCCCGCGGCGGTCGTAGATCAGGTCGAGGGCGACCTGTCGCTGCTCGTCGGGGATCCGCGCCATCGGCAGGATCTTCGAGGCATGCACGATCGCGGTGTCCAGCCCCGCCTGCACACACTCGTGCAGGAACACGCTGTTGAGCACCTGCCGCGCGGCGGCGTTCAGCCCGAAGGACACGTTGGAGACGCCGAGAGTGGTCTGCACCTCCGGGTAGCAGCGCTTCAACTCGCGGATGGCGTCGATGGTTTCCAGGCCGTCGCGGCGGGTTTCCTCCTGCCCGGTGCTGATCGGGAACGTCAGGCAGTCCACGATGATGTCCCCCACCCGCATGCCCCAGTTGCCGGTGAGGTCCTCGATCAACCGCGTGGCGACCCGCACCTTCCACTCCGCGGTACGAGCCTGGCCCTGCTCGTCGATACACAGCGCCACGACCGCCGCGCCGTGCTCGGCCACCAGCCGCATCACCTTCTGGAAGCGGGAATCGGGGCCATCACCGTCCTCGTAGTTCACGCTGTTGACCACGCACCGGCCGCCCAACCGCTCCAGCCCCGCCTGCACCACCGCGGGCTCGGTGGAGTCCAGCATGATCGGCAGCGTCGACGCCGTCGCGAGCCGGCCCGCCAACTCGGCCATGTCCGCCGCGCCGTCCCGGCCCACGTAGTCCACGCACAGGTCGAGCAGATGCGCGCCGTCGCGGGTCTGCTCCCGCGCGATCTCCACGCAGTCCTCGTACCGGCCCGCCACCATGGCCTCGCGGAACTTCTTCGACCCGTTGGCGTTGGTGCGCTCACCCACCATCAACACGCTGGCGTCCTGCCGGAACGGCACCGCCTGATACAACGACGACACCCCCGCCTCCAGGCGTGGCTCGCGCGGGGGCCGCGCCACCCCGGCCACCGCCGCGGCCAACTGGCGGATGTGCTCCCCCGTGGTGCCGCAACACCCACCCACCAGCCCGACCCCGAACTCGGCCACGAAACCCGACAGCGCCTCCGCCAGCCCCTCCGGGGACAGCGGATACACCGCCCCGTCCGGACCCAGTTCGGGCAGCCCGGCGTTGGGCATCACCGACAACGGCACCCGCGCCGACCGCGACAACGTGCGCAGGTGTTCGCGCATCTCCGCCGGGCCCGTCGCGCAGTTCAACCCGATCACGTCGATGCCGAGGGGTTCCAGCGCCACCAGCGCGGCACCCACCTCCGTGCCCAGCAGCATCGTGCCGGTGGTCTCCACCGTGATCGACGCGATCACCGGCACCCGCCTGCCTTCGGCCGCCATCGCCAGGTGCGCCGCCACGATCGCCGCCTTCGCCTGCAGGATGTCCTGCGCGGTCTCGACGACGACCGCGTCGACCCCGCCGGCCAGCAGACCACGCACCTGGCGGAGATAGGCGTCCCGCAGGGCGGCGTAGGGCGCGTGCCCCAGCGTGGGCAGCTTGGTGCCCGGACCGACCGAACCCAGCACGAACCGGGGCCGCTCCCGGGTGGCGAACTCGTCGGCCGACTCCCGCGCCAGTCGCGCCGCCGCCTCCGCGAGCTCGAAGATCCGGTCCTCGATCCCGTACTCCGCCAGATTCGCCAGGTTCGCACCAAACGAATTGGTCTCCACCGCGTCCGCCCCGGCGGCCAGATACGCCCGGTGAATCCCGCGCACCACATCCGGCCGGGTCACGTTCAGGATCTCGTTGCACCCCTCCAGGCCGCAAAAATCATCCAACGACAGGTCATGCGCCTGCAACGCGGTACCCATCGCCCCATCAGCGATGACCACGCGAGAACCAAGCGCGTCCAGCAGCGGCGAAGAGAGCTGTTCCGGCATGTCACCCAGGCTACGGTCTCGGTACCCGGGTTCGGGTCGTAGGCTGGTCGAGTGAGCGACCCAGCCGACGCGACGCAGCTGCCCGATGACACCCGCCCGGTCATGGTGGTGGCCTTCGAGGGATGGAACGACGCAGGTGACGCGGCCAGTACGGCGGTTGAGCACCTTCAGTTGAGCTGGGATGCGAAACCACTGGCCGAACTGGCCCCCGACGACTACTACGACTTCCAGGTGAGCCGTCCGACCGTCCGCCTGGTGGACGGGGTGACCCGGCGGGTCGAGTGGCCGACCACGCGGCTGTCCGTGTGCCGCCCGCCCGGCTACGACCGGGACGTCGTACTGGTGCAGGGCCCGGAACCGAACATGCGGTGGCGGGCCTTCTGCCAGGAGTTGATCGAGCACATGGAGCAGTTCGAGGTGTCCACCGTCGTCACGCTCGGTGCGCTGCTGGCCGACACGGCGCACACGCGGCCGGTGCCGGTGACCGGGACGGCCTATGACGCCGAGGCCGCCGCGCGGTTCGGCCTGGAACGCAGCCGGTACCAGGGGCCGACCGGGATCGTCGGGATCCTGCAGGACTTCTGCGTGCAGGCCGGCATCCCGGCGATCTCCGTCTGGGCCGCGGTGCCGCACTACGTCTCCCACCCGCCGTCACCCAAGGCCACGCTGGCGCTGTTGCACAAGCTCGAGGACGTGCTCGACGTCGAGATCCCGCTGGGCGCGCTGCCCGAGCAGGCCGAGGAGTGGCAGCGCACCGTCAGCGAGATGGCGGAGGAGGACGAGGAGATCAGCGAGTACGTGCGGTCCCTCGAAGAGCGCGGGGACGCCGAGGTCCAGATCTCGCTCGAGGAATCCAGCGGGGACAAGATCGCCGCCGAGTTCGAGCGTTACCTCCGGCGCCGCCGGCCCGGTCAGGAGGGACCGAGCTGAGTCAGAGGATCTTGCGCGCCGGCACCGGGCCGCGGGCGCGCTTGCCCCACTCGCGGGGGTAGCCCAGCGAGACCTCCTCGAAGCGGACGCCGTCGGCCTGGGTCGTGCGCGGGATGTGCAGGTGCCCGAACACCGCCGCCTCCGCGCGGTAGCGCACGTGCCAGTCGGCGGTCTGTGTGGTGCCGCACCACAGCGCGAACTCCGGCCAGTACAGCGGCGCTGTCGGGTGCCGGTGCAGAGGCCAGTGCGACAGCAGGATGGTGCCGTGGTCCTCCGGGATCGCGTCGAGCCGTTCCCCGGTGACCTTCAGCCGCCGCGCGCACCATTCCTGCCGGCTCGGATACGGGTCCGGGTGCAGGAAGTACTCGTCGGTGCACACCACGCCCGCCTCGCGTGCCTGCCCCAGCGCCTCCTCCAGCGAGACGTACTCGGCCTGCGGCGTGCGCCAGCTGTAGTCGTAGAGCAGGAACATCGGCGCGATCGTGAGCGGGCGGTCACCGTGCTCCCAGACCGGGAACTCGTCCTCGGGCGTGAGTACGCCGATCTCCCGGCACCGCTCGACCAGATGGCGGTAGCGGGCCTCACCGCGCAACTGGACCTCGTCCCGGCTCGTCGTCCACAGGTCGTGGTTGCCGGGCACCCACACCACCTTGGCGAACCGCTCCCCCAACATGGCCAGCGTGTCGACGATCGCCTGGGCCCGCTCGGCGACGTCCCCGGCGACCAGCAGCCAGTCGTCCGGGGACTCCGGCCTGATCGTCTCCACGATCGGGGCATTGCCTTCGTGGGTCACATGGAGGTCGCTGGTGGCGAAGAGACTGGGCACTCCTCCACCGTAGCCACTGGCCGCGGCAGCCCGAACAGCACGATCAGTCCCGCGATCACGGCGAAGGCCGCCTGGACGTTCAGGAGCACGGCCGGGCCGGTCAGGGCCGCCAGCGCACCGGCCCCCAGCGTGCCGGCGACCTGGAACAACGTGGTTTCCGGCGAACAGGCTCGCCAGCGCTCGCCCGGTCTTCTCCGGCGGGGTGGCGAGCTGGACCACGGACATCAGGCCCGCACTGAGGATCGCGGCGGGCGCGCCGATCACGACGAACAGCACGAGATACGCCCCGAACGACGTCGTGACGTACACGGCGTTCCAGATGATCGCCGCGACCCGGCGACCACGGTCACCGCCGTGGATGCCGCCGATCCGGTGACCGCACCGGATGCGCCGGCGCGCGCATCAGCTCGGTGTCCCGGACGCGCCTCCGCGGCGGCAGCTCGGCCATGTCCTCACCCCCAAGTCCGAAAGAACCCGTTCGAAAGAACTCTTCGAGGCTCTGGGTGGCTGTCAAGGGAAAAGGATTTGACGGCCGCGCACGGCAGTCGGGTAGGGTGGCCGCATCATGAAGAACTGACATCCCGTCCCGCCCGCGCCCGAGGCTTGCGCCCGGCGGGCTCCCTTTCTCTTCGGGGATGTTCATGTCTTCCTTGCGCGCACAGGATGTCGTCTTCTCTTACGGCGACCGGGTCGTCTTCGACGGGCTCTCACTGACGGCCGGGCACGGTCAGCGGCTCGGGCTCGTCGGCGAGAACGGCGCCGGAAAGTCCACCCTGCTGCGGTTGCTCGCCGGACTGGCGCAACCACGGGCCGGGACACGGTCCACAGTGGACCCGAAGTCGGTTTCCTGGACCAGGAACTGCCGTACCCCGGCACGGCACGCTTCCAGCAAGTGATCGACGACGCGCTCGCCGAGATCCGCGCGACCGCCGAGCGGCTTGACCGGCTCGCGGAGCGGCTCGCCGAAGATCCCGATGCGCTGGCCGAGTACGGGCACGCCCTGGAATGGGCGCAAGCGCACGAACTGTGGGACGCCGACCGTCGCGCCCGGTTGGTGTGTGACGGCCTAGGGCTGGGCGGGATCGCGTCCAGCCGGACGCTCGACACGCTTTCCGGTGGGCAGCGCTCCCGGCTGGGCCTCGCGGCGCTGCTGATCCGGCGACCGCGGACGCTGCTGCTCGACGAGCCGACCAACCATCTCGACGACGCGGCCATGGAGTTTCTGGAGAAACACCTGTCGTCCTGGCGCGGGATCGTGGTGCTGTCCTCCCACGACCGGGTGTTCCTCGACGTGGTCTGCACCGACGTCGTCGACCTCGATCCAGCACTCGGTGGCCCGACCCGCTACGGCGGCGCCTACACCGCCTATCTGGCGGAGAAACGCGCCGAGCGGGCACGCTGGGAGCAGCGCTTCAACGAGGAACAGGCCGAGCTCAAACGGCTGCGGGAATCCGTTGCGGTGACCGCCCGCAGCGTCGCGCACGACCGGGCGGCCCGGGACAACGACAAGTTCATCTACAGCTTCAAGGGCGCGCGCGTGCAGAAGCAGATCGCACGGCGTGTCCGTGACGCGCGGCAACGGCTCGACGAGCTGACCCGGGACCAGGTGCCCAAACCGCCCGCGCCGCTGCGGTTCGCCGGCGAGCTGACCGCCCCGGCCGTCGAGGACGGCCCCGCGTTGTCCGCCCGGGACATCGACGTACCCGGAAGGCTCCACATTGGACAGCTCGACGTGAACCCTTCTACGCGGCTTCTGGTCGCGGGCGGCAACGGCGCCGGGAAGTCCACTTTGCTCACCGTGCTGGCCGGGCGGCTCGAACCGACGGACGGCGTGGTGCGCCGGCGTCGCGGCGTTCGGGTCGGCCTGCTCGAGCAGGACGTGACCCTGGCCGAGGAGGACAAATCGCCGCGTCGGCTCTACGCCGAGGCCGCCGGCCCCGATTCGGTGCCCCTCCCCCAACTCGGCCTGCTTCCCGCGCGTGATCTGGACCGCCCGGCCGGCCGGCTCTCGGCCGGCCAGCGCAGGCGGCTCGCACTGGCGATCCTCGTCGCGCGGCCACCGCAGGTGCTGCTGCTGGACGAGCCCACCAACCACCTGTCCCTCAGCCTCGCCGAAGAACTCTTCGACGCCCTGAACACGGCCCCGGGCGCGGTCGTCGTGGCCTCACACGATCGCTGGCTTCGCCGGGAATGGCAGGGTGAGACCCTGTGTCTCGACCAGGGCCGAGCCATATAGCTCGTTATACATTACTGAAGGACGATACCGAGCAGGGCGTCGACGGCCGAGCGGATGAGGGCGGGCGCGGCGGGATCGGTGCCGTCCCGGCGGAGCGCGTCGGCCACCCAGGCGTCCAGCGCGGCGAGTGCCCGGGGGGTGTCGAGGTCGTCGGCCAGGTGTTCACGGAGGCGCACCACGGTCGGCTCCGCCGCGGGACCGGCCGGCAGTGACGCCGCCTCCTGCCAGCGGGAAAGCCGCGCCTCGGCCTCGCTCAGCAGGGCGGCCGTCCAGGCACGGTCCGTGCGGTAGTGCCCGGAGAACAGGGCGAGCCGGATCGTGCTGGGGTCGACGCCGTCGGCCCGAAGCCGGGACACGAACACCAGGTTGCCGCGCGACTTCGACATCTTTTCGCCGTCGAGCCCGATCATCCCGGCGTGCACGTAGTGCCGCGCGAACGGGTGGACTCCGGTCTGTGCCTCCGCGTGGGCCGCGCTGAACTCGTGGTGCGGGAAGATCAGGTCCGACCCGCCGCCCTGCACGTCGAAGGTCATGCCCAGTCGGTTGACCGCGATCGCGCTGCACTCGATGTGCCAGCCGGGGCGGCCCGGGCCGAGTTCGGATTCCCAGGACGGTTCCCCCGGCCGGGCGCACCGCCACAGCAGCGCGTCCAGCGGGTCGTGCTTGCCGGGCCGGTCCGGATCACCACCCCGCTCGGCGAAGAGCCGGGCCATGGTCTCGTGGTCGTAGTTCGACTCGTAGCCGAACTTGCCCGTCACGGTGTGATCGAAGTAGATGTCCGCGTACTCGGGGTCCTCCGCCCGGTACGCGGCGCCGTCGGCCAGGAGTTTCGCGATCACCTCGACGATCTCCGGAATGCTCTCCACGGCGCCGACGAAGTGCCGCGGCGGCAGTACCCGCAGCGCCTCCATGTCCTCGCGGAACAGCGCCGTCTCCCGCAGGCCCAGCACGATCCAGTCGTCCTGGTCCCGCTCGGCGCGCTCCAGCAGCGGCTCGTCGATGTCGGTCACGTTCTGCACGTAGTGCACGTCGATCCCGGCATCCAGCCACGCGCGGTGCACCAGGTCGAACGCCAGGTAAGTCGCCGCGTGGCCCAGATGGGTGGCGTCGTAGGGTGTGATGCCGCAGACGTACATCCGCGCGGTCCGGCCAGGTGCGGTGGGGCGGAGCCGTCCGGTGGCGGTGTCGTACAGGCGCAGCGGGGGCGGCGTGCCGGGCACGCGGGGCAGGGTGACCGATGACCAAGTGCGCATACCCTCCACCCTAAGCGGCGGATCGCCAAAACATCCCGCCAGGTGGGAACCGCCGGGTCAGGACACGGTCAGCCGCTTCAGTTGCGCGAAGCTGCCGAAGAACGAGTTCTGGTCGCCCGGCAGCGGACCGGTGACGCCCGACTGCCAGAAGGAAGCGGTCCAGCCACCGGGGATGTCCCCGATCCGCGCGTTGTACCTGGCCAGCCAGAGCACGTGGTTCGCCGCGAACGCCCCGCTGTTGCCGGTGCAGGCCTTCCACCACCGGGTGGACGTGTAGATGATCGGCCGGTGCCCGGTGCGGCGCTTGAGCTCGGTGCTGAAGTCGCTGATCCAGTCCACCATGGCGGGCACGGAGAGCCCGTAGCAGGGCGCGGCGCCACGGGCGTCCTCGAGATCGAGAGTGGGCGGCAGGGTCATGCCGTCGGCGAACCATTTGCCGTTGTGCGAATGCAAAAATGCCGCCTGAGCCGCACCGCCGGACTTGTCCGGCCGCGCGAAATGGTAGGCACCACGCAGCAAACCGGCGGTCTTCACGGCACGGAACTGCTGAAGGAATCTCGGGTTCACGTAGCCGACGCCACCCGTGTCCTGGACGAACACGAACCGTGCGCCCCGCGCCCTGGCGGCGGCGAAGTCCGGAATTCCCTGCCAGTAACTGATGTCGAAGCCGGCGACGACCGGCGAGGCTTCGGCGCTGGGCAGCACACCGAAAACCGAGCTGGTCACCAATACGATCACCACGAGGACCTGCCGCAAGACCGTCATATTTCCCGACGCTAGATCACCCCCGCCCGGCCGGCTTTGCCCTCACCGGACATCCGACCGTTCGGGCGACCCCGGAACGGGTCATCCACTTTGGACATCAACGATCTTTCTGGAAACCCCTTCGCCGCACCGCTATCTCGGCCACACCACGCTCTCGCGCGTCCGAGCCCGCCGTTCCAGTGCGAAGTCGGTTGCGTCTGGTCAAGACCGGTGAAGGGCGGGCACGTGTTGATCATGTGGTGGTTGTGGAAGCCCGTGATCTCGCGGAGAGCTGCGCCTGCTGTTGCTTCGTTAGTTGGGGATGACCACTGCCCTGTCCCGGCTGCCTGGGTCACCGAGGGTGGTGAGAAGTCGCGCGATACACTCCGCACACCGAAGCGCGAGCAGGTTGGTCGCCTGGTCGAACAGCGCCGAACCGGCTACGTGCTGACCGTGACGGAAAACCAGCCCACGCTGTTCGCCCACCTGGACACACTGCCCCGGCCCCTTTGCGGCCCGCACTCATGGGCAAACCTCGGCCCTGGTCGGGTGCGAGCCGTCCACCTCGAGCCGATCGGCGACGAAATCAATTTTCTGCGCCCGCACGCGCTTTCCTGATCGAGCACTCCGGCGACCACACCACCACCGGGAAACACCGGGTTGTCGCCGCTCTCGGGATCACCAGCCCCGCCCGCGCGCACGAGACTTCGACCGACCTCCACACCTCCATGGAATCCACGTACTGTATGAGCAACAACGACAATTTCACGCGAATCCAGAGTTCCAATGTGGACCAGCCGGGCGAACGGTATGTTCGATCGCAAAAATTCACGTTTCCTCTCTTTGTTCGGAATTATGAAGGAATGACTGAATCGTCCGCCGAAGAGCAGCCCGACGATGTCCCGTCCGCCCCCACTTCCTCGCGTGCCGAGGTTTTGCTGTCGTTGATTGGGGAGATGCGGTGTGAGATGAATCGGCGACAGACAGCGAGCGGGGTCTTCTTGCGACCGTCGACGGGGATGGCGACCAAGCCATGGCCGAAGTGACCGGCGGCGACCGACCCGAACAACACGGCGATCATGCGGCCGTGGGCGATCAACTCGGCACCTGCCCGGTATCGCTGGTGATCGGCCCGCCGCCTGGCGGCTCCACGGTCCCACGTCGAAGGAGTTGGCCGGTCGAACCGGTCAGGCGCACTCATGCGCGCGCGGCCAGTCGGTGGGCACGCGGCCAGTCGGTGGGCGCGTCAGCACCGCCAGCTCACACTCGGTGGGGCAACTCCTGCGCTGTGCCGGGGACGGAGATTTCGTGGCCGCCACAAGAAGTTCCGCGGCAGCACACCTGTCCGTGGTTCGACGTTCCCCATCCGGAAACCAGGTCGAGTTCCGGGTGATGGGCGGTGATGGGCGTCGTCCGCTACCAGGACGAGCAGGTGGCCTGGCACTGGGCCGTCACCGACCATCCGCGGCACCGCCCGCTCCGGTAGCGGTGGATCGGTTTTGTCCGCGCAATTCGACTTGCGCGCCGGGGACCAGCTCGGAAAACAGCGAGCGGTATTCCCGCAACGCCAGCCTCAGTTGCTCGGTCTGCGAGCCGTCGCCGTTCAGGCGGTCGGTGAGCGCCGCCTGCCGCTGAGTGATCTTGCTGGTCAACGTCTCGACCACGCGGTCGATCAGTGCGTCGGCCTCGCGCACCGCGCCTTCCGGATCGTCGACGAACCCGGCCTGAACCGCGCGCCACTCGTTCTCGTACCGTTCGACGTCGTCCGAGGCGAGCAGTTCGATATCCTTTTTGGACTCGCCGCCGGACTCTACGCCGGGCTCGGCCCCCGAGTCGGCGCCGGATTCGATGCCGGACTCGGTATCGGACTCCGTGCCCTGGTGCGGCGTTTCGTCGCCGGGCGGCAGTTCTGGCGTGCGCCCGGCTGTCTCCTCGGAAGTCGTGTCGTCGTGCCGCAGGTTCCGCTGAGCGTCGGATTCGATACTGGTCATGACGATATCCCCTTTGGATGCGAGTGGTCAGGAGCGGGCGCCGGACATCGAGCCGGCCTTGTGGCCCGACACCGCGTCGAAGACGACCCGGTAGTCGAGCAGCGCGCGGCGAAGTTCGTCGGTTTCGTCCGCGGACTCGGCCACCTGGCCGTCGCCACTGTCCCCGTCGGCCAGCACTCTGTGCGCCCGGCGGTACGGTTCCGCCGCGTCCGGATGGTCCACCGACAGGTCCGCCGCCTGCTGCTCGAACTCCCGCCTGGGGTAGCCGACCTCGGCCAGCAGGTCGGTGACGAGGCGATCCGCCTCGGCGACGGCCTCGGCGGGCGCGTCGACGAACTGTTCCTGCACCCGTGACCAACGTTCGGTGTAGACCACACGCGAATCCTCCGACAGTGGCCGGATTTCCAGGTCGGCGTGGCGGCGTTCGCGCTCGAGCAGTTCGCGCTCGGCGGCACGCCGGTCGTCGGTGGTGTGGAGCACGCGGTCGTATTCCGGCCCGAACCGGTTGCGGAGCCGCCGCCTGCGCACCTGCATGGCCAGCACGGCCGCGGCCACGCCGATCACCACGACCGCCACAAGGACGACGATGATCGCACTAGTGGACATTGGACACCTCCAGGTGACTCGTCCCCTTACCGGGGGCGGAGTTCCCCGGCGCCCACCGGCGAAACGCACCTCCGGCGTAACTGCCCACCCCGGCGGTACTCCCGTTCGGCCGGATGGCCCAACGCGTTGACCCGCCCGACCGTTCCGCGGCCTTGTCGCACCTGGTAGAACCTGTTCGCGAAAGGTCCGCCCGGCACCGGAGGCAGAACATGAAAGACTTTGTTGCAGTGGCACGATTGGTCGCGCATTTCGCAACTTCCTCCTGACGGCGGCCGGAGGTCGCGGCTAGGATCACCTTTCCGCCGGCGGCGCCGGCTTCCGGATGGAGGCAAGGAGCGGGAACAGAGCAGGATCATTCGGCTCCGCACGACCAGGCCACCGACCTCGACGAGGACCTACCAATGTCAGTACCCGCAACCAGCCCCGGTCCGCCCGGCCGCTCGCCGCTCACCCAGGCCGGACGCGGGCCGGATCTCGCTGGCCTGGTTCGGCGGGGTCGCGGTGGTCCTGCTGGCGGTCGCGGTCCACACCACGGTGTCGCACGCCGGGCACGGGCCCGCCTCAACGCGCCGACCACGGACATCGACAAGCTGCTGCCCGCGCTGGCGAACCGCCTGCGCGAAGGCGCGCCGGCGGAGGCCGCACTGGCCCCCGGGCCTGCCGACGGCGGGTACCGGTACGTCATGGAGACCCTGGCGCACGAGATCAGCCGGAGCGGGCGGATGCGCGCGGCCGCCGGACAGACCCCCCGCCCTGGCCCCGGTACCCGGTTCGGCGCCTCCCGGCAGGCCGGCCGGGCCGGACACCGCTCCCCCGGACCACGACGCCTGACACGACGGATTGGAGGCAAGGACCTGCCCGGGCGCCGGGCGGATCCCGCGATCGGAATGAACGCCATGAACCACGATCTCCAGTGGCTGCTGGAGAACCTGCTCACCAGGACGCCGCAAACCCGGCACGCCCTGGTGCTGTCGAGGGACGGCCTCAAGCTCTGCCACACCTCGAGCCTGACGCCGGACAAGGCCGACCAGCTGGCCGCCATCGCCTCGGGCATCCAGAGCCTGTCCTACGGCGCCTCCATGGAGTTCGGCGACGGGACCGGCGGGGTGCGCCAGAGCATGACCGAGTTCCACGGCGGCCTGCTGTTCATCGTGGCCGCGGGCGAAGGCGCCCACCTGGCCGTCGTCGCCGACGACGACGCCGACGTGGGGCTCATCGGCCACACCATGAACGAACTGGTCGAACAGCTCGGCGACTACCTGACCGCCGCGCCGCGCCAGCCGGCATCTCTGGCGTGAGCAGCTCCATGTCACGTCGCGGCGATCAAGGCAACGCGCGCGAATTCGCGGAGGAAACAGCATGACGCGGAAAAGCTTGGACGACGAGCGGCCGGACCGGCTCTACACCGTGACCGGCGGGCGGAGCAGGCCCAGCGAGGACACGCTGGACCTGGTCACGCTGATCGTGAGCCGGTCCGAGCCGGCGCCGGGCATGCAGTCCGAGCATGTCGAGATCCTGCGGATGTGCCGGCGGCCGATGGCGGTGGTCGAGATCTCGTCGTATCTGGGCCTGCCCGTGAGCGTGGTGAAGATCCTGCTGTGCGACCTGCTCGGCCAGGACCGGATCAGCGCGCGGCACCCGTCTTCGGCCCGTGGCGGAGGCCCGCGGCGGGCCTCCGGCCAGGCGACCGGCCGGCCCGACGCCACATTCCTGAAGAAGGTGCTCGTTGGACTCCAGAATCTCTGAAATCCCGGCGGGGCAGGACCGCACGCCGCTCCCGGGCACCGCGACGGACGCGGTGAAGATCGTCATCGTGGGCGGGTTCGGCGTCGGCAAGACCACCATGGTCTCCTCGGTCAGCGAGATCCGGCCGCTGTCCACCGAAGAGACCATGACCCAGGCCGGGATCGGCATCGACAACACCAGCGGTGTGGCCGGCAAGACCACCACCACCGTCGCCTTCGACTTCGGCCGGATCTCGCTCAGCGGCGAACTCGTGCTGTATCTGTTCGGCGCGCCCGGTCAGGAGCGGTTCTGGTTCCTGTGGGACCGGTTGTTCGCCGGCGCGCTCGGCGCGGTCGTGCTGATGGACACCCGGCGCGTGGTCGACTCGTGGTACGCGATCGACCGCCTCGAGCACCACGGCACACCGTTCGTCGTGGCGCGGAACAACTTTCCGGGCCCGGTCCACAGCCTGGGCGCCGTGCGCGACGCGCTCACCCTGTCCGAGGACGTCCCGCTCGTCGACTGTGACGCACGCGATCGCGAGTCGTCGAAGCAGGTTCTGATCGCCCTCGTCGACCACCTCCACGCCCTGTCCTCCGCCCGGGAAACCCGCTCATGACCAGCCCTCGCCACGGGTCCGAGACCACGGCGCGGATCGCCCGGCGGAAGCCGCCGGCGCTGTACGGCCCGCGCTTGGAGAACAACCCGGCGCAGGTGTACCACGACATGCGCGAGGAGTACGGCCCGGTGGCACCGGTGCTGCTCGAAGGCGACGTGCCCGCGTGGCTGGTGCTCGGCTACCGCGAGGCCCAGTACGTCACCGGCAACCCGCACCTGTTCGGCCGCCGGCACAGCTGGCACCTGGCCTCCGAGGACTGGTCGTTGCGGCCCTACGGGGTCGCGGCGAGCTCCTCGACCCACAGCGAAGGGGACCAGTACCGGCAGAAGTCCGCGGCCGTGCACGATGCCATCACCGCCATCACCGTCATCACCGCCATCGCCGCCATCGACCAGTTCGAACTGCGCGCGCACGTGGAGCGGATCGCCGACAGCCTGATCGACTCCTTCGCCGGACGCGGTAAGGCCGACCTGATCGCGCAGTACACCCACCGAATCCCCCTGCTGGTACTGGCCAAGCTGTTCGGGCTGCCCGACACCGAGGCTCCCGACCTGGTCCGTGACCTGGCCATCTCCGCCGCCGAAGGCCCCGAGGCGGTTCGGGCGAACGAACGGATCATGTCCAGGACGCAGCGGCTGGTCGCGGAGAAGAAGGAGCGACCGGGCCCCGACATGTCGTCGCGCATGCCGGCCCACCCGGAGGTGCCGTCCGACGAGACGGTCGCCACCGACCTGTGCATCACCATGAGCGCGGCCCAGCGGGCCACCTCGGACTGGATGGGCAACGCGCTGCGGCTGATGCTGGTCGACGAGCGGTTCGCGGTCAGCCTGTCGGGCGGGCGCCGCAGCGTGGGCCAGACGCTGAACGAGGTGCTGTGGGAAGAGACGCCGGTCCAGAACTTCGTGGGCCGGTGGGCCACCCAGGACACCCAGCTCGCCGGCCGGCGCATCCAGGCCGGGGACATGCTGGTACTCGGCCTGGCCGCGGCCAACACCGACCCGCTGGTGCGGCCGGTCTCCAGCCCGGACACCGCCGACACGGCTGCCGGCTCGGCGGGCAACCAGGCGTACATGTCGTTCAGCCACGGGGAGCACGGCTGCCCGCGCCCGGCCCAGGACGTGGCCGCGACCATCGCCCAGGGTGGCATCGAGGTGCTGCTCGACCGCCTGCCGGACGTCGACCTGGCGGTGCCGCCGGAGGCGCTGGTGTGGCGGCCGTCGATGTGGACGCGCGGGCTGACGTCACTCCCGGTGGAGTTCACTCCCGTCTACGTCACCTGACATTCGACCTGGTTACGGACGGGCCGGTTGGCAGTAGGCTGTAAGCGTGACGTGAGGCGCCCACGCGCACTGCCGGGTGCCTCGCCCATCGTCTTCCAGGCGGGATGGAGGCGAACGTGGTGCCCGAGCGACCGGTGCCGGTCTCGATTGTCGAGGCGCTGCTGCGGCTGCGGGTCCGGCGAGACGGTCCGGACACCACGGTGTCCGTGCACGGGGAGGTCGACCTGCTCACCGCGCCCCGGCTGCTCGCGGTGCTGACCGAGCAGCTCCACGCGGCGACCCTGCTGGTGGTCGACGTTTCCGAGGTGGACTTCTTCGGCGCCGCGGGACTGGACACGCTGGTGGAGATCGCACACCGGGCCGGGCAGCGGGATGTCTCCCTGCGGCTGGTCGCCGGCGCCCACGTGTGCCGCCTGCTCAGGCTGACCGGCCTGGACGAGACGCTGCGCATCCACGACGCGGTGATCGAAACCGCCGGACGCCGTTAGCCCGCGTTTCAAAGCACCTTCTGACGGGGCCGCCATGGCGGGAACTTCCGGAACCACTCCGGGCCGGCCGTGAGCACCGCCCACACGACCTTCCCGCCCCGCAGATCCGGCGAACAACCCCAGGCGCGGGCGAACTCGGCGACGAGCCGCAACCCGTATCCCACGGGCGTCCCCGACGGGCCTTGACAGAGCATGGCCTGCCTGGGGCTGCCGTCACGGACTGCCACCGTCAGCAGCCCGTTGCGGAGTTCGAGTTTCAGCTGCAGTGGCGTGCCCGCGTGCTTGAGCACGTTCTCGACCAGTTCCGAGACGACACAGAGGATTTCCTCGATCGGCAGGCCGACCCGCCATTCGGCACAGACCCGCCGGGCGAACCGGCGCGCCGGCGCGGAACTCCCCGCCGCAGGCGGGAAGTCGGCGGTGGCGCGGCGACGCGGCGCCAGGGTCCGGACCGAGCGGACGGCTTCGTCGACGGTGGCGAAGACCGGCACGAACCGGCTGAACGCACACCGGGTCAGCCACGCGTGCCGCGCCCCGTCCGCGGCGAGCACCACGATCGGCACCTCGGGCCAGTCACTGACCTTCGCCCGCGCCGCGGAGAACACCGTCAAGGCGTGCTCGGCGGCCACCTCGAGCTCGTCGATGTCCACCACCACCGCGCGCGGTTGCTCCAGCGCCAGCTTGACGAGCAGATCCCGCACTTCGAGGTAGCTGACCGAGTCGAGGCGCCCGGTCAACCTCAGGACGAGACATCCCGCTCGCTCGGTCTGTCTCACGTCGACCTGGGTCGAACCTTTCACCGGAAAACACTCCCCCGCTGTTCGTCGCCCGTTACGCGAGTGCTACCCAGGTCGCCGCCGGGTTATTCGGATTCATGACCACGGATCGGGCGAATCGTTCCTTTCCTCAGATGTCGTCCCGGCGATGTACCCGAAGGTCATGGCGTAGCCGTGCTCCCATGACGGCCGCGCCGCCGCATACCGCCCACGGATGCCCGAGCCGTCGGCCCGGAGCACCCTGGCGCGGGCATCGGTGACCATGCCACCCTTGTGCCCAGGTCACCGGGCATTGGACGGGTAGAACGGCGGCTTCCACAGCGCCGCCGGGCACGAGTCGGGCAGGATGGCCGGGCCGGTGTAGCAGTGGTCGTAAACGCTGTCGCCGCGGTGGAAGTCGACGTCGTCGACGCCCAGCGCGAAACCGTTGAACCTGGTGACGGTGTCCCGCGGGCCCGTTTTCGATGTTCAGGTCGGGCAGTGGCGTCTTCGGCCACACCGGGACACCGGTGGAGAGCAGTCCGGCGCGCAACCCGGCGGCCGGCGACGGGCCCATGGTAAGCGGCTTCTGGCCGGCCAGTGCGGCCGCGGTCCCGCGCGCCAGGCACGACATCCCCCGGGCAGTTCGGGGTAGTAGTCGCAGCCCTCCATCCAGCGGAATCGCAGCGAGCTGTGCCGCATGACGAAGGAAACGGCCGGAAACGCCTGCCGCCGGGCGGCCGGGACGGTGTTGCCGACGACGGCCGAGAGACAGGCGGCGGCCTTCCGCGGGGTGTCGGGAACTCCGGCGGCGAGAATCACCTCGCCGCACGGGATCCAGGTACCGGCACCCGATCGGGCCGCGGAACCACCGAACGTGGGCGCCTTTTCCACGACCACGGTGCGCAGTGAGAATGCGCTTTCAGGCATTGCACGGACTCCCCGGTTGCCGCGAAACTCCTGTGAGGTGACCAAGGGTCACTGAGGTCTTCCACGTCCTTGCCATCTCGCCAACGGTCCGGGGTACCCAGTTCCGGATTCTTACCGCGGATTTCGCAGCTTTCCCGGGTATTCGGTCCGGCCGCGTTTCGAAAAGCTGTTTTCTTTTCACGACCGCGGGGGGCGGGCGCGGCGGCTCCGGTGACCGGCCGCGGTGCACGGCGCCCGGGCACGGGGGGCGGTAGGTTTTCCTTGCTCGCCGAGCATGCGCCAGCCGAAGGGGACAATCGCATGAAGCTCTACGCCGACCGCCCGGCCCGCTACACGGCCCAGATCGTCAGCGATCTTTTCGCGATCATGGTCATCGCCGGTACGGTGTGGCTGGGCCTTACCGTGCACGACCAGGTGGTGCAGTTGCGCGCGCCCGGCGATGGGCTCGTGAACGCCGGATCGGGGCTGCGGAACACCTTCGACGCCGCCGCGGACCACGCGGACGACCTTCCCCTGATCGGCGGCGCGCTGGCCGGTGCGCTGCACAGCGGGTCCACCGCCGGGACCCAGCTCGCCGACGCCGGACGGTGGCAGATCGAGGCGGTGGAGAACCTCGCGTTGTGGATCGCCGTCGTCCTCATCGCCGTCCCGGTGATGTTCCTGCTGGTGACCTGGCTGCCGTTGCGGTGGCGCTTCGTGAGCAGGGCGACAGCCGCGGTCAGGCTGCGGGACCTGGGCGAAGCGGGCCAGGACCTGCTCGCCCTGCGCGCCCTGACGACGCAACGGCTGTCCCGCCTGGCCGGCGCCGGCGATGTCACCGCCGGCTGGCGTGACCGCGACCCGGCCGTCCTCGCCAGACTCGCCCGCTGGGAACTGGCCCGCCTCGGCCTCCGCACCCGCCCTTCCTCGTAACCCGCGAGTCCCCTCCCGAACACGCGCGAGTCCGGCTTTCGTGACGCGGCTGTTGCCCATTCACGACGCCCGAGTTCCCCGCTCGCGTGGTACGAGCCCTGGTCAAGGTCCACCCGGGAGCGGGGCGGCCGCGTGGACGGACCATGCCCGCCAAGCGCTGCCGACGATGTCGTCGAGGGCGTATCGGGCATGCCAGCGAAGCTCGGTTTCGATCTTCGCCGTGTCCGCCACGACCGTTGCCGGGTCTCCGGGGCGTGGCGGCGCGGGCTGGCAGGGGCAAGGACTTCCGGTGGCACGTTCGACCGCGCGGATGACCTCGAGCACGCTGGCGCCCTCGCCGCGGCCGACGTTGTACACCTCGCGCGGCATCGATTCTTCCAGGCGCCGCACGACGGTCGCATGAGCGTCGGCCAGGTCGAGGACGTGCACGTAATCACGCACGCAGGTCCCGTCCGGAGTCGGATACCCCAGCCCGAACACCGGCAACGGCCGGCCGCTGTCGACGGCGTTGAACGCGCGCGGGATCAGATTGTCGGCACCGTGGTCGGCAAGCGACGGGTACGCGGCCCCGCCGACATTGAAGTACCGCAACGACACCCAGGCCAGCCCGTAAGCGGTCGCGGCGTCACGCAGCATGTATTCACACATCAGTTTGCTGCGCCCGTAGGGTGACAGCGGCTGGGTCCGGGATCGCTCGTTCGCGATGCCTTCGGAGGTGATCCCGTAAACCGCGGCCGTCGACGAAAAAACGACACGCGGCACGTCAGCGCGGACGAGCGCGGAAAGCAGGCTGTGCATGCCGAGAACGTTGTGCTGGTAGTAGTCGAGGGGATGGGCGACCGAGTCGGCCACCGCCTTGTGCCCGGCCAGGTGGACCACCCCGGTGGCCCGGTGCGCGAGCAGCACGCTGGCCAGCAGATTGGTGTCCAAAACGGACCCGCGGTAGAGCGGCACGTCGTCCGGCAGCCGCACGATGTCGCCTGTGGACAGGTCGTCGAGGACGGCGACCTCGCGCCCGGCGCGCCGTAGCTCCCGGACGACATGGGCACCGATGTAGCCGGCGCCGCCGGTGATCAACCAGGTCATGGTTCCTCCCTAGCCCGTCTACCGATCGCGGAACCGCAGGCATCGCTTGACCGTCGAGCGCAGCCGGGTTTCGAGTTCGGTGAACGGGAGCCGCTCATACCGATAGGCGTCGGTCCGATACGCCCGCGCGCCGAATCCGGCCTTGAACCGGGCCAGTCCGGAAGCCGGGCGGCTGTCCCCCATGTGGTAGTAGCGGCAGCCCGCCGCGCACGCGTCTTCGATCGCCAGGCGGTGCAGCAGGTCATTGGCCCTGGCCGGGTTGGCCAACTCGACGTTCATCGCACCGCGCCAGTACTTGGCGTGCCGGCCGTGGCGCAGCACGATGATCGCCGCCGCGGGTTCCCCGGCGGTCGTCGCGACCCAGACCGCACAGCGTTCGCCGAGCCGGCGGGCTACCGCGTGGAACTTCCGCCGAGGATTCGCATGATGCGCACGCAGGAGAGCAAGCACGTGCGGTTCGTGTCGCTGCCGCGCCCAGCGCCGGATCGAATGCAGGTAGAGGTCGTGGAACACGTCGATCAGCCGGTTCCCTTGCGCGACTTCCACCTCGAGGTCCGCGCGCTCGGCCTTACGCACGGCACGCCGCACGTTACCGCTGAAGCGGTGCGACCACGCCTGCGCGAAACCGCCGTCGAGATCGACGATCTGTGTCGTGTGCTCGGTGGCCCGGAACGGCGATGGCACGGCCCGCCAGGCCGGATCCGCGAACGGCCCCGGCCGGAAGGTGAGACGCAAGGCATGCTGGGCGACGAGATCGGCGTATATCGCCTCGGTGTGGCGCGCGCCGATCGTGCCGTCGACCACCGGCCCGCCGATGCCCCAGTCGAACGGCCAGGACGCCTCGATCGAGACCGGTCCCGGCAGGCGGCCGACCATGGGTAACAGCACCTGCCGCCCGTCGTCGAACCGGTACAGCCTGCTCGTGTCGTGGTAGGGGCTGATCGCGGTGATGCAGTCGAGCCACTCGGGAGTCTGGGTGATCAGCGAGGTGGGGTCTTCGGCCAGCAGCGCGTGCCAAGCGGCGCGCGGTGCGGGCGTGACGACTTCGAAGGGCGGCATCAATACCTCCGCAGGAGCGAGACGCCGAGCGCGGCGGTGCGGCACGGGACTGACGCCAGCCCGTTGGCGCGCAGGTCGAGGATGGCGAGCAAGGTTCTGGTGCGGGAAGGAAGGCCGGGCGGACGGCAGACCGGGCATCGGCCGGGGTGGTGGCCGAGCAGTGCGCGGCACGCTTGCACGAGTCCGGCCTGATAACCGCGGCTGGTCAGTCTGGTTCCGGGTGGCCGGGAGTGACCCAGGGTGACGGGTGGGCCGAACGTCAGGTTGGCCTCGTCGCCGAAGCGGGCGTTGCGGGGGGCTCGCGCCAGGGACGCCGCGGCGAGCATCGGAAGGTCCGCCGGCGAGTCTCCGACCGCGAGCGCACAGCCGGGTGCGGAGAGCCGCGCGGTGAGCACGCGAAGGCCCGCTCCCTTGTCGATTCCGGCGGCCGTGATGTCGGTCTGTCCCTGGCCCTGGACGACCACCGTGCCGGGGACCGCCGGGATCCACTCGGCGGGGACCGGGCCCTTCGCCGTGCGCGCACGCACGGAGTACCGGTACCGGGGGTCGATCCGGACCTCGGGGCGGACGGACAGTTCGCGCCGGACGCGGTCAAGCAGGACCCGCGCGGCCGGCGGCCGCAGGTCGGCCACCTCGTTGTCGACCAGGATCACGCCTCCGTACTCGGCGACCCCGCCGGCGAGCCCGAAAGCCGCGCACCGATCACGAACCTCGGGCAGGGATCTGCCGGTGACCGGCACAGGCCGGTAGCCGTGGGCGATCAACGCGCGCAGCGCCCGCATGCCGGTCGGTGAGGTGACCGGATAACCCAGCGAGTCGCATTCCAGTACGCCATCGAGGTCGAGGGCGCACAGCGGTCCGGTGGCAGGTGGCAGGTCACGCAGGAACAGTTCGGCCAGATAGTCGTGGACCGCCGCGGCGGACCGTCGGTGCACGCGCTCGCCATCCAGATCGCCCGCTCGGCCCAGGCGCCAGAGGTGGGTAAGCCGGTAGAGCAGCCACCGCTCCCCGTCGACCGGACACCCGCCGGCATCGGCGTAAGCCGCCCGCAGCCGCGACTCGAACCCGGCGCCCGGCGGGTCGGCGGCGGCTCCGGCCAGGTCGAAGACCGGGTCGTAGCAGGTGAGTTCGAGGTGGCTGAACGCCCGCTGGTAGAAGTCGACCTTGCGCAGCCTGCCGGCGTCGGACGGGTCGGGAAGCCAGTGCCGGTGGCCGGTCTTGCCATCGACGACGGTCGGAGCGTCGTTGGCGAGCAGTCGCCGCATGATCGGTTCGAACAGCACCGGCCTCACCGGCGGGGACAACCGGCCGTACTGGGCCGCCAGCAGCGTGGCGGCAACCTCCCACACGGGATCCCGGCCGCCGAGGCGGCGCACGGACGCCGAAGACGCCGGCAACGACCGCTGCCTTGCGACGACGTAGTCGGCGACGGTGCGGACCAGCAGGGGCTCGGGCGAAGGGCGCGACGGAAGCCAGTCCCGGTACAGCAAACCGTCCGCGAACCCGTAGACGCGGGGCACGTGGGCCGGAAGCGCGTCGGCGACCGCGATGCTCTGCCGTCCGAAGTAGCCAAGGCCGGCTCCCTCGACGAGGATCTGCCGCCAGTCCGTCTTCCCGGTGCGCCGATCGGAAAACCGGACCTCGAACCTTCGCCGCACGTGCCCGCGCCCGTTGGCCGGTGCCCGCCAGCCCAGCGGCCGGACCTCGCCCAGCGCGACCCCGGCGCCGGCCATTCCGGCCAGCACCGGGCGCACCGAGTGTGCGGCGAGCCTGCGGTGCACGCTCCACTCGGCCCATTCCTGGATCACGACGGGCCATCGGCGCAGCGTGGCCGGCACGTCGTCGGCCGCGCCGAAGAGCGACAGGAGCAGGACAATGCGGCCGTCGGGCACGCCGGTCCGACCGATCGCCGACGCCGTCGTGGCCAGGGAGGTGCCTGATCCCGGGGGGTCGTCGACGACAAGCACGAACCCGCCGGCGCGGGCGGTGGCCGTCAGCACGGAGCGCTCGGAGCGCAGGAAGGGCCGGCCTGGCCGGTACGTGAGCGTCTCGACGTGAGACGTCCCGGCGGCACGTAACGCGGCCGCGTGGAGTGGCGCGAGGTAGCTGCCGGAGGTGCGCACGCCGACCACGCACAGCGGGACGCCGGTTTCCGGGTAGCGGCGGCGAAACGCGTCCACCAGCCAGGTCACGTCGTCGGGATGCTGGTCGAAACTGCGGAAGCAGGACGGCACCCGCGGCGGCTCCGCGTCGAGCGTGGGCAGTACCGGCATCGTCGGGCCGTCGATCGGCCGCGGCGCGACCACCTGCGTGGCCAGGCGTGCGACCAGCCCGTCGAGTTCGGGCCGGATTCGCAGCAATTTCCGCCGCGTGGGGCCGGTGGCGACGTTGAGTACCGCACCGAGCAAGTCGGCCGTACCCGCCGCCACCCGTGCCGCGGGAGAGGACGATCCGCTCAGGTAGCCGGCGGTCCGGCGCAGCAACAGCGGGTCCGGATGGAGCCGGTCCTCGATCACCTGGTTCAGCCCGGCCGCGAGCAGGAAGGCATCGAGCCATTGCTCCTCGCGCAGGGCGTCGTCCAGGCGCTCGGCGAGGACGTCCGCGCCGCCCAGCAGGTCGGGCGCCAGCAGCGGCTTCATGGGGCATCCCCGCCGCGAACGACCGCACGGGCCCGCCGGTAGGTTCGCCAGGCGCGGGTGGCGACCCGGTCGCGGCTGCGCGCCGGCGGCGCTCCCCTGCCGGACAGCCAGGCACGCAGTCGCCCGTCACTCGTGTTGGCCATCACGGTGAGCCGAGCGATCGTGTACGGCGGGTCGGACCGGCTGCTGAAGGCGTTCTTGACCGCGCAAGCCGACAGGTAGCCGCCTTCCGCGACCAGCCGCCGCACGGTCGGGCTGGAGTACCCGTGCGGGTAGGCGAAGTGCTCCACGGGCGCGCCGAGGTGATCTTCCAACGCGGCCTTGCACGCCACGATTTCCTCGCGCGCCGCTTTCGACGGCAACGCGTCCAGTTGCGGGTGGGTCACCGAGTGAGCGCCGAGTGCATGGCCGAATTCGCCGAACTCCCCCAGCGCGCTCCAGCTGACCATCCGGTCACCACCCGGGCTGCGGCGGCCGAGGAAGCCGGTCGTCAGGAACACCGTCGCCGGTATGCCGCGGTTGGCGAGCAGCGGCGCGGCGAACTCGAGCGTGTCACGGAAACCGTCGTCGAAGGTGATCACAACCGGATGGTCCGGGCGCGCTCCCGACTCGACGGCGGCACGCAGCGCGGAGACCGTCAGCGCGGTACGGCCGGACTCGGCGATCAGGTCCAGGTGGCGGAGGAAGGTGTCCGGCGCCACGGTGAACGGCGCGATCCACCCCGACGGGTCCCGGTTCACGGAGTGGTACAGCAGAACCGGAATCGGCTCGTCGCTCATCGGGCACCTCGCGGGAACACACAGCCCACCGCGGACACCCCGGCGAGCATGAGCAGCAACAGCGTGCCCGAGAAGATGTGGGCCAGAGCGAGCGCTTCGGACACCGCCGCCCCCAGCGCGAGACCCACGGCCACGATCAGCACCCCGCGGGTCCAGACGTCGAGTCCGCGGATGAGCGGTACGAACGCCAGGCCGGGGGCGACCACGATGAAGACCACGACCGCGAGCACGCGCCACGGCTGGCCGGCTCCGAGGAGGTCGAAAGCCAGCGCGGTGGCCCCGCAAGCGAGCACCGTGGCCCGCCGCCGGTCGACCTGGAATCTCGTCATGACGCGGCGCCTTTCACCTCGACGATCACGGCCTCCGGGTTGCGGTAGACCACCTGGAACACTCCGGTTTCGGCCAGCGCGCGCAGACGGGGCATCACATCCGCCCTCAGCAGACCGGTATAGCGGGCCGACACGTCCTCACTACGGGTGAGGATGAGGAAGGCGCGGCCGGGATGGTCGCCCACCATGTCGAGCATCGCTTCGGTGGGTTTCGCCGCGATGTCACGGCGCTCTTCGGCCGAGAGGTTTTCCAGGAACGTGTAGTCGTACTGCTCGTAGTGCCGGAACGCCCATGGGAAGTCGGGTGTCGCACCGATCAGGAGTGATCTCGGTGGCGCGTTGTCGTACAGCCACATTTCCGCCTCGATCTCCTCCGAGGTGAAGTAGTTGGCACGCTCCTTGCCGTAGTAGGCGAAGGCCAGGCTGATCGTCACCGCGACCGCCAGGGCCGCCGGGAACACAGCCCGCCACAACCGGGTCGACGCCTGGGGATACACCAGTCCCGCGGTGAGCAACGCGAGTCCCGGCAGCCCGAAGAGGTAGATCCTGAACAGCATCTCGCCGCCGTAGTTGTTGGCCACCAGCAGGGGAAACGGGCTGAGTGCCAGCAGCACCGGGACCATCCGGGGACTGCGCGTCCAGTGGCCGCGCAGCCAGCCGAGTCCCGCGAGCAGGTACATCGCGCCGGTCAACGACCGGTCGGCGTAGCCGACGAGCTTCTGGGCGTACGGGGTGTTGCTCAGGTCCACCAGGTTGCTCTGGGTGTTGGCGGTGGGCTGGCCGATGGATTCCACGATCCAGTACAGGTTCTGTTTCAGAAACGGCTCGGCCACCGTGAGGTCCCACGCGGCGATCAAGGCAACCAGCAGCGGCAGCAGCCACGCCGGCCTGATCTGCCTGGTCACCACGAGGCAGGTCAGCGCGGACAGCAGCATGAACGGCGTTAGCTGATGCGAGCTCACCACCGCGATCAGCAACAGGACGACGACGGCGAGCACTCCTCGGCGGCTCGGCGCCGGCAGGGTCTTCCGTGCCCGCACGCCTCCGCCGAGCCAGCGGGCCCACCGCGGCACCGGTCGGCCCGCGGGAAGCCAGGCCAGGCACACCGCGAGGACCGTCAGGTAGAGCACGAACGCGAACGCCTGCGGGGAGAAGTACTCCTGGCCGACCCAGTTGGCCAGGTAGAAGAACAGGAGACCGAACCAGACCTGCCGGCGATCCGGCACGAGAGTCCCGTACAGCAGGCGCAGCGGAGGGAAGGCCAGTAGCGCGAACACCGGTGGTGCCCACGCGGCGTAGTTCAACGCGCCGGTAAGACCCCCGGCGTCGACGAAGCCCGCGTTGAGCGAGAAGAAGCCGGGCCACCCGTGATAGGCGGACAGGGTGCCGATCGCGGGATCGACCATGTTCCGCCTGGTGATGAAATCGACGATGCCCAGGTGCTTCCACGACCACGAGTAGCGCGGCGAACCGTAGAGGATCGCGGGGGTGCCGTGCAGCTGGACGATCAACGCCGTCAGGTACGCGGCCAGCACACGCCCGGACGTGTTCCCGCGGTGGTTGAGCACCACGGCGCCGCCGACGATCAGCGCGAAGCCCATCCAGTAGGTGGGCGGGAGAATCGACAGGAGACCGAAGTCGTTCATCGCCCGCGGATTTGCCGAGCGCAGCGACACCGCCCACAGCGTCAGCGCGATGAGCAGCACGGCCAGCGCTTTCGCCGACCGGATGGTCCGGGCTTGCCGGACCCGGACCGCCGCGTAACCGGCGCAGGTGGCGGCCAGCCCGCCGAGCGACGCCCCGGCCCTGGCGAGCCCGGCCAGATCACGTTCGAAAACCGCGGCACGCAACGCGTGGGCGATTCCGGCCGGAAGCACGCGACGCACATACTCGCGTTCGGTGTCGAGCGCGCGCGGGTGACCGTCCGAATCGGACACTGCTGCCCTCGACAGCCCCTCCGCACGGCAGCGAGCCGTGAAGTACGCCCAGGTGGCCCGTTCCGGCGGCACATGCTGCCGGACGCCGGCCGCCGGCTGGTAGAGCAGGACGCCGTCCGGATACCGCTGGGCCAGCCTCGCGCACAGCTCGATTTCGCCCGAAGAGGCCGGCTGGTCGCCCACCCCGCCGAACTCGGTCCGGAACCCGCCCACTCCGGTCAGGATCTCGCGGCGGAACGACATGTTCGCACCCACGAAATCGCGCACCTCGTCGCGCCGCACGGGCCGCCCCGGATGGCTGCACCCGATCACCCAGTCGAACTCGGGCGGGAACCAGGACGGCCGGCTCACCGGCCAGGACGGCTCGACGTGGCCGCCCACGCCCAGCACCCGCGGGTCGTCATAGGCCGCCAGCAGTTCCGCCAGCCACCCCGGTTCGGCGACGGCGTCGTCGTCCAGGAACGCGACGACGTCCCCGCGGCTAACCAGCAACCCGGTGTTGCGGGCCCCGGACAGCCCCGGCCGCTCGGAGTTGGCGACCACCAGCACGTCCTGGGGGAAGAGGCTCCGCGCCCGTCCCTCGAGCGGGGCGCAGTGATCGACGACGACCACGATCTCCGCGGGTGCGGTCTGCTCCCGCAGCGACGCGACGGAAGAGACCAGCCGCTGCCACCGCTTCGAACTGTGACAGCAGACGACAACGGAAACGGAGAGCTCGTGAGCGGTTCCCGCCCGCGCGAGTGTCCGGCTGTATTCAGTCATCGGCCACCTGCCGCAGCACGGGAACGACGCTGCTGCCCACCCACAGCGGGCTTGAGGCGTAGCGATCGGACTTGGCGAGGTTGACGGCCACGTGCCGGAGCCACGCCAGCAGCAGCAGGGCCCGCCCGCTGAGCGAGTCGGAGTCCATGCCGGCGCTCAGCAACCGCATCTCCTCCGGCGTCCAGCAGTCGCCCTTGCCCAGCCGACCGGCCACGGACGCACCCAGCGCCCGGCGTCGCGTGAACAGCAGCCACGACGCGATGTCGAGCAGCGTCAGGTCATGCTCGCGTGCCTGGCCCCAGTCGACGATTCCCGTCACCCGGCCGTCCGTGCCGACCAAGACGTTTCCCGGAAAGAAGTCGCCGTGAGTCCAGCCGACCCCGACGCGCCGGCCCTCGAGTTGTTCACGCAGCGTGGCGGCCAGCCGGTCGACGGCGCACCGGGTGCCGTCGATCCGCCGGAGGTGCTCGGCCGGTTCGTACACCGACCGGCCGAGCAGCTCGGCGTCCACCGTCCGGACAGTCCGGCCAAGACGGTGCAGCGGAGCGATGGCGTCCATCGCCGCCGCCGTCAGGCCGGTGGCGGCTCCACCTGGTTGTTTCAGGCCGTCTCGCCCAGGCAGCCGGCTGGTCAGCAGGAAGCCGCCGCGGTCGAGTTCACCGGCGCCGAGCACGGACGGCAGCAACTCACGCCAGCTGCCCAGCCGGCTGTCGGAGTGCAGGCGGCGGAGCGTGTCCCGCTCGTTCCGCAAGCTGGCCGAACCCGGTTCGCTCGTCGTTATCTTGAGTACTCCGCCTTCGCCGTCGGGCTTTCGCACCATGATCACGGCCGTGTCGGACACGGTGGGCAGGGTCCGGCCGCGCTGCCACTGGCCGCCGGCGAGCGCCGCGGCCACGGACGAGCGGGGCACGGTTTTCCTGATCGACCTGCGGCCCCGCCGCCACACGGTGACGAAGCCGGACCGGCTCAGCAATGCCGCGGCGACGGCCGTCTGCGCGATCAGCCACCCCAGGCCGGCGCCGACGATGCCCATGTGCGGCACCAGCAACGCGGTGAAACCCAGTACGAGCACGCTCTGCGTGACCAGCACGACGACGACCGTGGTCATGCGGCGCGCCACGCGTGCCCTGCTCACCACCAGCGAGACGACCGCGTTGGGCACCGCGGACAGCGCCAGCAGCCGCATCGTGCCCGTGCCGTTGTCGGCGTACCAGTCACCGAACACCCGCAGCCCGAAAGGCGCGAAGGCCACGACGAGCACCACCACGGGCGCCAGGATTTCCATGGTGTGCCGCAGCGCCTGCCGGTGGTAGGCGTCGAGCCGGCCGGGGTTGCGGACGCCATGCGCCACAAGCGACTGTCCGAACGCGATCGGCACCTGGTACAGCGTGATGCAGATCGACCACGCCAGCGCGAACACCGCCGACCGACCGGGGTCGGTCAGGTCGAGGACCAGCAGTGGCGCCAGCGACGTGCCCGCGATCCAGGCGAGTGACCCGAGGTAGTCCGGCCCGACGAACCTGCCGAGTTCGCGCAACGACGGGACGTGCGAGGTGCGGACCGAGCTTTCCCGCACAAAGGCGGGCACGGCGCGCAGGAACAGGTAAGCCGTCGTGCCGGCCACCGTGATCGCCATCCCCACTGCCCACGACAGCCAGATCCCCCCGGCCAACGCCGCCAGGCTGAACGGGATGATGACCAGGATCTTCAGCGCGGCGAACGCCGAGTTCTCCACCGGAACCACCCCCGGGCGGCCCACCGCGACCAGCACGTTGTCCTGCATCACGAACAGCGACCAGCACATGGTCGCGAGCACGAACCCGGCGGCGGCCGGGCCCGTCCACAACAGGCTTTCGAGGTCGGCCGCCCACAGGGGCAGGCCGAACAGGAACCCGACCGCGGCCAGGCCACTGAACCCGCTGCCGACCAGGTAGGCCAGGAAGATCATCCGGCTGGCCGCGGCACCGGCGGTCGGCACGAACCGCAGCAACGCGCTCATCAGGTTCAGCTGGGCCGCGCCGGCGAGCAGCATCATCGCCGACACCACCGCGGAGTTGAGCCCGACCACGTCCGGGGGGTTGAGCCGGGCGACGAGCAGCCAGTAGGCCACGCCGAACAGCGAGCTGGCGACCGAGTTGACCACCAGCAGATGGCCGGTGCGGTACAGCGGCTGGCGCCACAGCAGCAGTTGCCGCCGCCAGCCCGGTGCGGAAGCACCCGTCGCGTCCGCCGCGGTCACGCCGTTCCTCCCGACCGTTGTGCCGACAGATCCCCATCGCGCAGATCCCGACAGCGCCACCGGCTCAGCGCGTACGCAAGCGGGCCGGCGAGCAGCCCGGCTCGTTCGCGCCAAACCAGTTCGCGGGGAAAGCCCGGTTCCCGCCGGGCGTTCTTCGCCGAGGCCGGATCGACCAGGTGACGCACGGCCGGCACCGTCCGGCGGAGCATGGCGCCGAGCAGCGCCGGGCGCGCGGCCAGCGACGCCGCGAGGTAGGCGCCGAGTCCCATTCCATAGCCGAGGGACTGCCGGCGCATCGCTTCGTAGTCGCGCCGGTGCCAATGCCGCACCACGGCCGCCGGTTCGTAGACCAGCGTCCCCCCGCCGATGATCACCTGCAGGAACGCGGTCAGGTCGTCGCCGCCGCGGGCGGGGCTGCCCGCGCCCGTGGCGGGATCGAAGCCGCCCCGCGCGGCCAGCCAGGCGGTACGGAACGCCATGTTCGCGCCGGATCCGAACCGGCCCGCGGCGAACGGGAACAGCGGGCCGGCGCCCCGCATGTCGCGGATGAACGCGCGGCGGTCGAAACCCCGGGCGAACCCGCCGGCCTGCTCCACCAGGCACTGCGCTTCGGTCTCCAGTTCGGCGGGCAGGATCAAGCCGGTCACGCAGGTCGCGTCGAAGTTTCGGAACGCGCCGGCGATCGCGCCCAGCCAGTCCGGGTGGACCTCGACGTCGTCGTCGGTGAACGCGACGATTTCTCCGGTGACCGAAGACAGCGCCGTGTTGTGCGCGAGTGCCAGCCCCGGCCGGATCGCGCGCAGGTAGCGCAGCGGGAACGGCCAGGTGCGAGCGGCCAGCGCCTCCGCGGTGTCGTCGTCGCGTGGCGCGCTGTCGACGACCACGACGTCGAAGGCCGAATACGCGACGCGACGCAGGGAAGCCAGGCAGCGCAGCAGGCTTTCGGTGCGGTCGCGCGTCGCGACCACAACGGTGATCGCCGGTTCGTCCCGCACCCTGGAGCCCTGCCGTGGTGGAAGGCTTTCCACCGGTAGGTGGCCCGGTCGGGTCGTTCCGGTTTCGGCGCAGCGGTCCGCTATGACGTCCCCAAGCCGTGCCCACACGTGCTCGGCGAGCCTGTCCGCGGGGAATGGCCGAGGGCCCAAGGGAAGCTGGATCTGGCCGATCGGCCGGCCGTACAACCAGACGAGCAGGCGGGCATGCCGGTAGTGGCCGCCGAAATCGAGGTCCGGCAGGGGCCGGTCCAGGTACAGGTCTCCGGTGAGGATCGGCACCCGGCCGAGTCCGTTGGAGGTGGCATCCGATTCCCCGTTCCCGGCGGGTCGTTCCGCCTTCCGCTGCCGCGCCGACTTGTACAGGTAGCCGGCCGCCGAGCTCAGCACGGCGGTACCGATGCCGAGCAAACCCGCCACGCCTTCCGGACGGCCGGTGACGGCCAGGCGCAGGTTCTGCCCGGCCGCGGCGGGCAGGACGCGCGTGAGGTACCGGCGTTCGGTGGAAAGCGCGTCACGCGCACCGGTCATGCCGGTCACGACCGCTTTGGACACTCCCTCTGCCCAGCCGCGGCGCCGCAGATAGGACCAGCGGATCCGGTCCCGGCTCACGGCGTGGCCGACCCGGGCGCGGGGCTCGAACACGATCCGCCCGCCGGGGAACCGCCGGCGGGCCCGGATGCACAGTTCCGTCTCCTCACAGCCCAGCGGCAGTGCGCCGAGCCGGCCGACCTCGGTGGAAAAACCCCCGACCGCGTCGAACACCGAGCGGCGGAAGGACATGTTGCAGCCCATGAGGTTGCGTACTTCCGCCGGTTCGGTGGGCTGTCCGAGGTAGCTGCAGCCGACGACCCAGTCAAGCACTCCGGACGCGGGCAGCCATCCGGGCCTGTCCGAACCGGACGGCCATTGTGGACGGGCAGCACCGCCGACGGCGAGCACCGCGGGATCGGCGTAGGGGCCCAGAAGGCGTTCCAGCCAGTCCGGCGAGGCCGTCGCGTCATCGTCGAGGAAGGCGATGATCTCGCCGATGCTGTACGCGATCCCGGTGTTCCGGGCGCCGGACAGGCCGGGCGGGCCATCGCTCGCGAGCACCCGGACGCCGGGAAGTCCTGTACGGGCCCGTTCCGCCAGCCCCGGATTGTGGTCAACGACCAGCAACACCTCCCGGGCCGGCCGCGTCTGCCCCGCCACCGATGCCACGGCGGCGCACAACTGTCCCCATCGCCGTCCGGTGTAGGCACAGATGACCACCGAAACAGTCGGCGTGGCGGTGACGTGGCGGACCATCAGACCAATCCCCCCGCCGTGACACCGCCCGCTGGCGACAGCCGCTGCCGCCGCCGCGCCCTACGGCGCCCATATTCGATCAGGATGGCCCGCAGGACACGGGTGCCGTCGGCGAAGGTTCGCGGGTTCGTCCCGCCGAAAACGCGGCGTCGTTCCACGCTCGGCACTTCGACGATTTCCAGGCCGGCCGCGGCGGCCCGGCAGTCGAGCACGATCTCGATCTCGAAACCGTCGCCCCAGACCTGGTCCGCACCCGGCCCGATGTCCGCGGGCGGCAACCCCAGCCTGAGCACGATGTCGCGCCAGAACGCGTTGTACCCGTAACGGAGATCGGTGAAGTCCGTGCCGAACAGCAGGTTGGTGAGCTGGTTCAGGACCGCGTTGCCGGTACGGCGCAGGGCGGTGCCGCCCTCACTGCCGCCGTCCGGATGGAATCTGGTGCCTTTGGCGAAATCGGCGCCCCGGGCTTGCACGAAAGCGGGGATCTCGGCCGGGTCCGCGGAGCCGTCGGCGTCGAACATCACCACGACATCGCCGCGCGCGGCTTCGAAACCGCGCGCCAGTGCGTTTCCCTTCCCGATCCACTTCCGCGTCACGGTTCCGGTCGACGGCCGGACCCTACGCGCGACCTTCCTGGTGCCGTCCACTGACCACCCGGCCACGAGCACGATCTGCTCGACTTCGGACAACTCGGGTAGCACCAGTTCGAGGTTCCGCGCCTCGTCGCGAGCGGGTATGACAGTACTGATCTTGGGATTCGCACACCGGCTCATCGCCTGCTCCATCCAAAGTGGTCGCCGGCCTTCCACCACCACGCCACCGGCGGACGACCCGACGGAGAAAGCCAATGCTCCATGTGTCGAGGAGCAATTCCCCCTTGTTACGGAAATAATTGATCTTCCATCGTCACCGCCGGGAATTCAGGTGAGCACCGGCGATTTCGGGCATTAATCACGCGAAAAGATCGAAATCCCCGTTTTCGTGGCGCCCGTCGTCCACTCGGGACGATGAGCGGGAAGCGGCACACCAGTCCCGGATTCGTCGCGTAGCAATCCGGTGACCAACGGAGAACACCGTTCGCCCGGTTCATTTCGACCAGTTGCCGTGCTGTCACCTGACGCAACGGCTGTTTCGTTCGACGAACTCAGCCGAAGGGGTTGTTCGTTACCTCGATGAGACCGGGTCGTGTCGCCCTCGTCAGGAGTCGGGCGTGACGACCTTCCAACGCTGGGTGGCATCCGGCGTACAGGCACGGAGCCAGAGCAACGCCGCGACGTCGGTGTTCGGCTCGGGCCCAGTGAGGCAGTCGCCGGTCCGCGCGTTGACCAGCCGGCCGGACGAGTCCACGCGCCACCGCTGGGCGTCGACGCCGCCGCACGCGCGCAAGCCGACCGTCGCGCCGGTCCCACCGCTGCCGTCCAGGCATTCACCCAGCGCGCTGATGGCGCCGCCGCTGCCGACCGTCCAGGTCTGGGCACTGTTCCCGGCACAGTCGCGCAACTCGACGGAGCCCTTCCCGTCCGTCGCCGGGCCACCATCCACGCACCTGCCGTCCGCCCCGGTGATCCGGCCGGCGAGATTGGCCGGCGGACCGCGATACACACGCACGTAGTCGACCTGGAGTTGCGCGGGGAACCGGGTGGAGGCGCCGGGCGGACCTGGCCAGTTCCCGCCGACGGCCAGGTTGATCATCACGTAGAACGGGTGGTCGAAGATACCGGCGCCGCCACCGATGTCGGATTCGGTGAGGTTCTGCACGGCCCTCCCGTCGAGCGACCAGACGACCCCCGACGGCCCCCAGTCGATCGCGTAGGTGTGGTCCCCGTCAGCGAGCGACTGACCAGCGGGCAGGGCGTAGTTGCCGGTCAGGTCGACACCCGGGCCGTGCAGGCTCATGTGCTGAGTGTCCTCGCCACCCCCGATCACTTCCGCGATATCGATTTCGCCGTTTCTCGGGTAGTTGCCGCCCTCCGCGCCGAGCATCCACAACGCGGGCCACAGCCCCTGCCCGGCCGGAACCCTGGCGCGGATCTCGAAGCGGCCGTATTCCTGGGCGAACTTGCCCGCGGTCGTCAGGCGGCCAGAGGTGTACCGGCAGGCGCCGTACCAGCACGGGTAGCCGGACGCGTCGTCATCGCGCGCGCTGATGATCAAGCGCCCGTCGCCGTCCAGTGCCGCGTTCGCGGTGCCGCCGGTGTAGTACTCCAACTCCCGGTTGCCCCAACCTCCACCGCCCGTCTCCGCGCGCCAGCGGTCGGGGGACGGCGGGCTGCCGGCGGGCCCGTCGAACTCGTCGGACCAGGTGAGCGTCATCCCCCCGGCGGAAGCGGTGGGGGTATGTGGGGACGGGAGGGCGCAGGAACTCGTCGCCAGTGCACCGAGCAATGTGCCGATGGCGATGCCCAGCAGCCTTGAACGCCTGCGGGAATGGGCCAGCGCGATCACCCTTGCCGATGGTAGTGGGACCTGCGGCGGGAGGGGAAACGCGAATTGAATTCGGGCCGGGACGGCGCAGGGGATGGGCGCTATGCTGGTCTGATCTGGACCCTCGTTGGCAAAGCTGTTGGTAAGGGCTCCTGTCATGACCAACCTGACCCGGCGCGACCTGTGCCGGTGCGGTCACGACCGCAGCGCCCACCTCCATTACCGGGGCGGCACGGAATGCGTTCTTTGCTCACCCGGCGGATGTCCGCGGTTCCGCAGGCCGAGGTGCGTTGACCGGCTGCTGGCGCGCTGGCGTGACCAGTGATCCTCGCAGAGCTGCCGTCACCGTTTCACCCATGTGCATGTAGCCGCACCCCCGATCGGTCCCCGCGAGCGAGTACGACCGCGAGGCGCGATCGGGCCGCTGGAGCCCGGCGATGTTCCGGCAATCGTGTGCGATCTGCGCGGCAGATCGCCGCACCTGATCCTCCCGCCCGGCCCGGTGCAGGGGTCAGCCGCAATAGGCGGTGAAGGCGTGGTCGGCGGTGTAGCGGATCACCACGCCCGCCGGCTGGTTGCCATCCGAGTCACGGGGGATGGGCACCGGGCCCGGTTTGTCCGAGTCCCAGATCCAGGGGGTGCCACCGATGCCGGTGCCGTGGTCGCCCGAGTCGAACCCGGCGCCCGGAACGAACCGGTCGGCGTCTCCGGTGGCCATGACGTAGTCGATCTGGTGGACGCGGATTTTCCTGCCATACGCGGCGAAAAGGTAGAAGAACAGCGGACGGCCGGCGCACGGCAGCACGAGGTGTTCGTTGACTCCAGCGGGAACGAGCATGATGGCCTCCTCGTCGTTTACACGGTCCCCTCCCGGGGCGACCGGTGGCGGGTCGACGCCGGGCCAGTAGCCGGCCACGGCCGAAAGGTCGAAGTGCCCGCCCGAGGTGGCCGGGTCGCTGTACTGCTTGGCTACCGCCCCGGCGGGAATCGCGGGCACGTTGTCGTAGCGGGCCACCCAGTAGTGCGGCTGGGCCACCCCGGCGGAGGTGAACGCGGCCCGCACGACGGGCCACGAGGTGAGGTTGCAGTAGACGGTCGGGTCCACGCCCGCGGCCCGCCGCCTGCGCACCCACCCCAAGGCCTCGGCGGGGCTCGCGGCACCCGGTTCCACGTCGAGCACGACCCCGTCGTCGACCGAGGCCTGGGTGGCGATGGTGACCTTCACCGCGTCCGGGAAGCGCGCCCAGCCCGTAACCGGCCATTTCCATCGGCCGTTGACATAGCCCGCGACCAGACGCGCGTCGGCGGGAATGGCGCCCGGATCGACCGAGTCGTACATGATGCGCATGACTACCTCCGGCCTGACGAACTGCGATTCGTTTCCCGGTCCGGAGGGAGACGAGAACCATCGTGCCACCAAATCAGCGCTGACCGGAGCCGCGGCGGCCGAATCCCCGGCAAGGACGAGCAGCGTCCCCCGGGCAGTCCACAGCGCTCGCGACGGAACGCATCCGGCCGCACGACCACTCCTCCGTCCGGACGATCGCGCGACCATCACCTTCCCGACGACCGTGACCGTCGGCGTTCCACCCACGCCTGAACGGGTGTGCGGGCGCCGTGGGGGAAGCGAGCCCGGTCATGCCGCGGTCTCCCCGGCGGTCACGGCACACAGTGTCCAAGGTGGACGGTTGACCGGCGCGGGCACGACCGACGGTGGCCGGCCCCTCGGGGCCGACCGGGCCCCGAAAGCCCGACTCACCCCTCCCGAAAGCCCGACTCGCGTGGCGCGAAAGCCCGACTCGCCCCTCGCGAAAGCCCGACTCACCCCTCGCGAAAGCCCGACTCGCGTGGCGCGAAAGCCCGACTCGCCCCGAGCGAAAGCCGGACTCGCGTGGTCACCAGGGCAGTAGGGCGAGGGCGCGGGTGCGGAAGGCGTCGTGGGGAGCGGGAGCGCCGGCCAGGCGGAGGACGCCGTCGGCGCCGTAGCGGGCGTGGGCTTCCACGTCCAGCGCCGGCTCGTCCCGGCGCACCACGGCGATGCTCTCCACCAGCCCGAACACGAGGTCGGTGCGGGTGCCGAGGGGAGCATGGTCCGGAATCCCGCCGATGAGCGCGCGGTAGGCGTCTTTCAGCTCGGCGCGCTCGGTCCGGAACACCGTCAGGCCGGGCGAAGCGACCTCGGGCAGCAAGTACAGCGCGCCGAGGTTGTGGCGGGCCGTGCCGAGCAGCCGGATGTCGGAACAGGCCAGCGCCCACAGCCGCGCGCCGGCCTCGGCCCGCAGGCCGAGGAGGTGGCGGGCCACCTCCAGCGATGGGCGCACGGTCTCGGCCAGGAGCGAGCAGAGGATGTCCTCCTTGGCCGGGAAGTGGTAGTACAGCGACGCCTGCCGCAGGCCGGCCCGTTCGGCGATCGCGCGGGTGCTGGTCGCCGCGTAGCCGGTGGTGGTGAACAGCTCGGCCGCCGCGTCCAGGACCGCCTGCCTGGCATCCTCGCTGCTCGCCGCGGCTCCGGTCGCCCGCGGCCGCCCCGCACTGCTGCTCACTCCCCGATCCTGCCAGCCCGCCGACGTTACGGGCGGCACCGGCATCCCGTAACACGGCGCCGGCCCTGTTCACCACACGCTTACGAACGGGAGACGGCCCCGTCGCACGCCGGACCTAATTTCGGTCAACCGACCGAAATTCCCTGACCTGCACGGACGGGAGTCGTCATGGCCGTACCCACCACCCAGGAACCAACCGGGGACCTCGCCGAGTTCGGCTACCGCCAAGAGCTGCGACGCAGCCTCGGCGGCTTCTCGGCCTTCGCCGCCGGGTTCTCCTTCGTCTCGATCCTCACCACCGTCTTCCAGCTGTTCGGCTTCGGCTACTCGTTCGGCGGCACGCTGTTCTTCTGGACGTGGCCGGTCGTGCTGGCCGGCCAGCTGATGGTCGCGCTCAACTTCGCCGAACTGGCCTCCCGCTATCCCCTCGCCGGTTCGGTCTACCAGTGGGCCAAGCAGCTCGTCGGGGGCCCTCGCGGCTGGCTCGCGGGCTGGATGATGCTGCTCGGCTGTGTTGTCGCGCTCGCCGCGGCCGCCATCGCGCTGCAGGTCGTGCTTCCGTCGGTGTGGAGCGGCTTCCAGCTCGTCGGCGGTGACCCGTCGGTCACGTCGGCGACCGGCGCGAGCAACGCGGCGCTGCTCGGCGCGATATTGCTGGTCCTCACCACCGCCGTCAACGCCCTCGGCGTCCGGCTGATGGCGCGCATCAACGACGTCGGCGTCGCGGCCGAACTGACCGGAGTCGTGGTGCTGATCGGCGGCCTGATCACCTTCGCGGTCCGGGGACCACAGGTGGTCGTGCACGACATCCCGGCCACGGACGGGACTTCCGGCACCGGCATCGGGGCACTGCTCGCGTCGGCACTGGCCGCCGCCTATGTGCTCTACGGCTTCGACACGGCCGCCTCCGTCTCCGAAGAGACCAAGAACGCGCGCCGGGCCGCGCCCCGGGCCGTCCTGCGCGCACTGCTGATCTCCGGCCTCGGCGGGCTGGTGGTGGTGCTGCTCGCGCTGATGGCCGCGCCCAGCCTCACCGACGGCCGGCTGGCGACCCAGGGCCTGCCGTACGTGATCACCTCGGTGTTCGGCGAGACCTTCGGCCGGATCTTCCTGGCCGATGTCGCGGTGGCCGTGGTGGTCTGCACCCTGACCATCCAGACCGGCACCATCCGGCTGTTCTATTCGATGGCCCGCGACGGCGCGCTGCCGTTCTCGCACCGGCTGGCCAAGGTCAACCCCCGCACCGGCACGCCGATCGCCCCGGCCATCGCCTCCGGCGTCCTGGCGATCGCGCTGCTGTTGCTCAACCTCGGCAACCCGACGCTGTTTTCCACCATCACCGCGACCTCGGTGGTCGTGGTGTACCTGGCCTACCTGCTGGTGACCGCTCCGCTGCTGGTCAAGCGCCTGCGCGGAAGCCTGCCCGCCGCCCGGCCCGGCTGGTTCTCGCTCGGCCGCTGGTCGGTACCGGTCAACGTCGCCGCGGTCGGCTACGGGCTGGTGATGATCGTCAACATCGCCTGGCCACGCGCGGAGATCTACGACCTCGGCGGCACCGGATCGCTCGCGATGCTGCTGTTCCCGGTCGAGTTCGTCGCCGCCGCGCTGCTGATCGGCTGGCTGTGCCGGCTCCGCGTGCGCGGCACCGAACCGGCCGGCACCGTCGAGGAGGCTGTGGAAGGAGCGCTCCCGTGAACACCTCGACCACCTACGGCGCCCGCGACCACGCGAGGGCCCAGGCGGGCACGGTCGTGGAGACCATGCCGACGATTCCGGCCAGCGAATGGCCCGAGCCTCCTGACGGCGTCGAAGCCGGGCGGCTGACCTGGGCGGAGACCGTGGCCGGCGGCGGGTACACGCACAAGGTCCTCGCGCGGGGCAGCGAACTCCAGCTCACCGACCTGCGCGGAGACGCCTGCGCCCATCTCCTGCTGTACCACGCGGACGCGCCGTGGGAGCGGCTGAACGTGGCCGACACGGTCAAGGTCCAGTGGAACGCCTACCTCGGCGCCTCGATGGCCCTGCTGTCCGACCAGGCCAGGGTGCTCGCGACGATCGTCGCGGACGACTCCGGCCGTCACGACACGCTGTGCGGCACCTCGACGATCGCGGGCAACGCCGAGCGCTACGGCGACGGCAGCCCGCACGGACCCTCGCCCGCCGGGCTGGGCCTGTTCACCCTCGCCGCGGCCAAGCACGGGCTGGGCCCGCGAGACCTGCCGCCCAGTCTTTCGCTGTTCCAAGGCGTCCGGGTGAACACCGACGGCGGCCTGGAGTTCACCGGCTCCTCGGGTGCGGGCGCCTCGGTGACCCTGCGGGCGGAGCTGCCGCTGATCGTGCTGATCGCGAACGTGCCGCACCCGCTGGATCCACGCCCGGACTACACCGTTACCCCGGTTCGCGTGCTCGCCTGGCGCTCGACTCCGTCCACTCCGGACAGTCCTGAATGGACTTCTTCGCCGGAGACGCGGCGGGCCTTCGAGAACACCGCCGACCATCTCAACGCCAGGGGGATTTCATGACATCCGCCGTGACCGCACCACGAGTCATCGCCGAGGTCGAGGTCCCGGCGCGGGCGCCGTTCTCCACGGTCGTCGGAAAAGGACAGACACTCGCCATCATCGACCTCGGCGGCAACCAGGCCGTCGACTTCCTCGCCTACCAGGCCGCCGACACGGCCAAGCGGTACAGCGCGGCGGCCACCATCGCCGCCCAGCGCAACATCTTCCTCACCACCGGAAGCGTGCTGCGCACCGGGGAGGGCGAGCCGCTGATGACCGTCGTGGCCGACACCTGCGGCAGGCACGACACGATCGGCGGCGCCTGCGGCAAGGAATCCAACACCCTGCGGTACGGCCAGCACACCCGTCACCAGCATGCCTGCGTGGAGAACTTCCTCGTGGAGGGCGCTCGGTGGGGTCTGGGCAAGCGGGATCTGGTCAGCAACGTCAACTGGTACATGAACGTGCCGGTCGAGGCCGACGGCACGCTCGGCATCGTGGACGGCATCTCCGCGCCCGGCCTCGAAGTGCGGCTGCGCGCGGAGACCGACGTGCTGGTGCTGGTCTCGAACTGCCCGCAGATCAACAACCCGTGCAACGGGTTCGACCCCACGCCGGTGCGGATGGTGGTCACCGAGCCGGGCGGTGCCGGGTGAAGCTGCTGGTCGCCAACCGAGGCGAGATCGCCGTGCGCGTTCTGCGCAGCGCGAGGAACCTCGGGATCCCTTGTGTCGCGGTGTATTCCGACGCCGATCGCACCGCGCCGCACGTCCGGCTCGCCGGCGAGGCCGTGCGCCTCGGGCCTGCCCCGGCCACGGAAAGCTACCTGAACGCGGGCGCGATCATCCAAGCCGCGCGGGACACCGGCGCCGACGCCATCCACCCCGGATACGGGTTCCTGGCCGAGGACGCCGGGTTCGCCCGCGCGGCACAGGCGGCCGGCATCGCCTTCGTCGGTCCCGCACCGGAACACCTGGAAGTGTTCGGCGGCAAGCACACCGCCCGGGAACGGGCCGTCGCGGCCGGGGTGCCGTTGCTGCCCGGCACCGGCTTGCTCGGCGGCCTGGACGAGGCGCTGGCCGCCGCCGGGGAGATCGGCTACCCGGTGATGCTCAAGGCGACCAGGGGCGGGGGCGGCATCGGCATGCGCGCCTGCCACTCGCCCGGCGAACTCCGCGCGGCCTGGGAGCCGGTGCGGAACATCGCGGCCAGGAGTTTCGCCGGCTCCGGCGTGTTCCTCGAACAGCTTGTCCAGCGGGCCAGGCATGTCGAGGTCCAGGTGTTCGGCGACGGCGAAGGCCGCGTGCTCGCGCTCGGCACGCGCGACTGCACCTTGCAGCGACGCAACCAGAAGGTGGTCGAGGAATGCCCGGCACCAGGGCTGCGCGACGAGGCCCGGCTGATCGCCTCGGCCGTGGCACTGTGCGAATCCGTGGCGTACCGCTCGGCGGGCACCGTCGAGTTCGTCTACGACCCCGTGCGCGGGCGGGCTGCGTTCCTCGAGGTCAACACCCGCCTGCAGGTCGAGCATCCGGTGACCGAAGCCGTGTACGGGATCGACCTGGTGGCGTGGATGTTGCGGCTGGCCTGCGGCGAGAAGCACATGTTCACCACTCCGCCCACCCCGCGCGGGCATGCGATCCAGGCACGGATCTACGCCGAGGACCCGAACGCGGGGTACCGGCCCAGCACCGGCCTGCTCACCGGCGTGAGCTTCCCGGCCGAAACGCGGGTCGACACCTGGGTCGAAACCGGGTCGGAGGTCGGCACCCACTACGACCCGTTGCTGGCCAAGGTGATCGTCACCGGAGCCGACCGGGCCGGCGCGCTGGACCGGCTGGGCGCCGCGCTCGTGGACACCCGGATCGACGGTATCCGCACCAACCTGGGCCAGCTCCGCGCGGCCGCCGGAAATCCCCGGTTCCGCGAAGGCGGGCACGACACCGCGACCCTCGACGCCGTCCCGGACGCGGACCCCCGCATCGACGTGCTCCGCGCCGGAACGGCCACCACCGTGCAGGAGTGGCCGGGCCGTACCGGCTACTGGCATGTCGGCGTGCCGCCGAGCGGGCCGATGGACGACCTGTCGTTCCGGCTGGGCAACCTGGCCCTCGGCAACGACGAGGGCGCGCCGGGGCTGGAGTGCACTGTGGACGCTCCGGCGCTGCGGTTCAGCCACGAGACCGTCGTGTGTGTCACGGGCGCCCCGGCCGAGGTCACCGTCGACGGCTCGGCAGTTCCACAGTGGACACCCGTGACCGTCCCCGCGGGCGGGGAACTGGACATCGGCCCGAGCACGCTCGGCCTGCGGACCTACGTGCTGGTCCGGGGCGGGCTGGACGTGCCCGCGTTCCTGGGGAGCAAGGCCACCTTCACGCTCGGCAAGTTCGGTGGCCACGGCGGGCGCACGCTGGCCGCCGGGGACGTGCTTTCGCCGGGCGAGGCGCCGGAGGCCCCGGTGAGCGCCGAAGTCCCGGAACCGGCACGGCCGGTGTTCGGGCAGCACTGGGAGATCGGCGCGCTGGAAGGCCCGCACGCCGCGCCGGAGTTCTTCACGCGTGAGGACATCGACACCTTCTACGCCGCCACCTGGCGGGTGCATTTCAATTCCGCCCGGACCGGCGTGCGGCTGATCGGGCCGCGGCCGGACTGGGCACGAAAGGACGGTGGCGAGGCCGGGCTGCACCCGTCGAACATCCACGACACCCCGTACTCGGTGGGCGCCGTGGACTACACCGGCGACCTGCCGATCCTGCTCGGGCCGGACGGCCCCAGCCTCGGGGGGTTCGTCTGCCCGGCCACGGTCGTCACCGGCCAGCGGTGGAAGCTCGGGCAGGTACGCCCCGGCGACACCGTCCGGTTCGTGCCCGTCGACGCCGAGCAGGCCGGGGAACTCCGCCGGAATCCGGCCGCGGCACCCACCGCGCGCCGGCTCTCCGACGACGGCGTGCTCGGCCGGCTCGACGCCACGGCGGACCGCCCCGAGGTGACCTACCGGCGCAGCGGCGACGACAACCTGCTGATCGAGTACGGCCCGATGCGGCTGGACCTGGCGCTACGGATGCGGGTACACGCGCTCGCCGAGCGGCTGCGCACCGCCGAAGCGCCGGGAATCCTGGACATCACGCCCGGCATCCGGTCGCTGCAGGTGCACACCGATCCCGACCAGCTGTCGGTGAGCAAGACGCTCGGCCTGGTGCGGGAAGTCGAGGCGGACCTGCCCGCGACCGGCGACCTGGTGGTGCCCAGCCGGACCGTCCGGCTGCCGCTGTCCTGGGACGACCCGGCCACCCGCGAAGCCATCCAGCGCTACATGGCGGGGGTTCGCCCGGACGCGCCGTGGTGCCCCTGGAACATCGAGTTCATCCGGCGGATCAACGGTCTGTCCAGTGTGGACGACGTGTACCGGACCGTGTTCGGCGCCGAATACCTGGTGCTCGGGCTGGGCGACGTCTACCTGGGCGCTCCGGTGGCGACGCCGCTCGATCCGCGGCACCGGCTGGTCACCACGAAGTACAACCCGGCCAGGACGTGGACCGCGGAGAACTCGGTCGGCATCGGCGGTGCCTACCTGTGCGTCTACGGGATGGAGGGGCCGGGCGGCTACCAGTTCGTGGGCCGCACCGTGCCGGTGTGGAGCGGCTGGCACCAGCGGGGGTCCTTCGAGGAAGGCTCCCCCTGGCTGCTGCGCTTCTTCGACCGGATCTCCTGGTATCCGGTTTCGGCGGAGGAGTTGCTGGACCTGCGCGCCGCCAGTGCGGCCGGGCAGCTTCGGCTAGACATCACCGACGGGCAGTTCGCGCTGGCCGCCTACCAGCGGTTCCTGGCCCGCAACGCCGCCTCCATCGCGGAATTCCGGTCCCGCCAGTCCGCCGCCTTCGAAGCCGAGCGGCGGGCGTGGGCGGCGGCGGGCGAGTTCGACCCGAAACCCGAACCGGAACCGGTGCTCGCCGCGCCCGCCCGGGTGTCCGCGCCGCCCGGCGGGTCCGTGGTCACGGCACCGTTCGCGGCCACCGTGTGGCGCGTGGACGTCCGGCCGGGCGACCACGTGGCTCGGGCACAGTCCCTGCTCGCCCTGGAGGCCATGAAAACCGAGACGGTGGTGCCCGCGCCAGCGCCGGGAGTGGTGGTGGAACTGCTGGTCGAACCGGGCACGCAGGTCGCCCCCGGAACCCCGGTCGCCGTGCTCGGCCCGGAGGAAGGGACATGGTGATGGGGTTCTCCCCCACCGCCCGGGTGCGCGCGGCGTACCGCCGGATCGCCGAGGCCGGCCGTCCGGAGGTGTGGATCAGCCTGCGCGACGAGCGGGAAGTCCTCGCCGAGGCGGCCGAACTGGAGTCACGGACCGACCTGCCGCTGGCTGGGCTGGTGTGCGCGGTCAAGGACAACATCGACGTCGCCGGCCTGCCGACCACCGCGGCTTGCCCGGCCTACGCCTACACACCCGAGGTCAGCGCCACCGCGGTGCGGCGGATCGCCGACGCCGGGGCCATCGTGCTGGGCAAGACGAACCTCGACCAGTTCGCGACCGGCCTGGTGGGCACCCGCAGCCCGTACGGCGCGGTGCGGCACGCCACCCAGCCGGAAAAGATCTCCGGTGGGTCCAGTTCCGGATCGGCGGTCGCGGTCGCGCTCGGCATCGCCGACTTCGCGCTCGGCACGGACACCGCCGGTTCCGGCCGGGTGCCCGCGGCGCTGAACGGCATTGTCGGACTCAAACCGACTCTCGGGCTGGTGCCGACCGCGGGGGTGGTCCCGGCCGCACGTCCCTACGACTGCGTGAGTGTGTTCTCCCCCACCCTCGATCTCGGCCAGCGCGTGCTGTCGGTGCTCACCGGACCGGATCCGGCCGATCCCGCCAGCCGGCCATGGCCTTCGCTGATCCGGCTGGGCGCGGGATCGGCGCCCGCGGTCGCCGTCCCCGAACCTCGCGGGCTCGCGCCGCTGTCTCCGGCCGGGCGGCGCGCGTTCGGCGAGGCCGTCGACCGCCTGCGGGCCGCGGGAAGCCAGGTGTCCGAAGTGGACATCACGCCGTTGCTCGACGCGGCCACGCTCCTCTATGGCGGCGCGCTGGTCGCCGAACGGTACGCGGCGGTCGGCGAGTTCCTCGCCGCCCATCCCGGCGACGCCGACGTCGTCGTCGCCGCGATCATCCTCGCCGCGCGCGAGCTGCCCGCGCACCGGCTGGCCGCCGACCAGACACGGCTGGGCGAGTACAGGCTGCGGGCGGCCGACCTGCTCGCCGGGTTCGACGCGCTGCTCCTGCCGACCACGACCGGCCATCCCACCCTCGCCGAGGTGTGCGCCGACCCGGTTGGCGTGAACACCCGGCTGGGCACCTACACCAACTTCGTGAACCTGCTGGACCTCGCCGCGGTCGCGGTGCCCGCCGGTGCCGCCGATGGCAGCCCGTTCGGGGTCAGCGTGGTGACCCGCGCCTTCGACGACCAGGTCGGCATCGACATCGCCGCCCAGCTGACCGGCGAACAGGCCGCCATGCCGTACCCGCCGGCCGCGGCCCAACTCGTCGTGTTCGGCGCCCACCTGCGCGGCCAGCCCCTCAACCACGAACTCCTCGCGTGCGGCGCCCGGTTCGCGGGTGAGGTCCGCACGGCACCGGAGTACCGGATGGTGGTCCTGCCGACGGATCCGCCGAAACCCGGAGTGTTCCGGTGTTCCGGCGGCGGCACGCTGTGCGGGGAACGGTGGCTGCTCTCGACCGCGGGCGCGGGCGCCTTCCTGGCCGGGTTGCCGGCGCCGATGTCGCTCGGCCCGATCCTGCTGGACACCGGCGAGCAGGTGCTCGGGTTCCAGTGCGACCCGGTGACCGCGGCCACCGGGGTGGACATCACCCGGCACGGCGCCTGGCAGGCATGGCTGTCCAGCGTTCCCCGCTGAGTTTTCGCCGGCGCGTCGATCAGCCCCAGGTGTCAAGGAAATGTCAAAACCTGAGCCGGGAGCGCATGGGATGTGGCAAGCAGCCGCGGCACGCGGCCGGCCCGGCGGTCGAATGGGGGTATGCGCGAGTCACGTTTGCCGGCACCTCCGGTGCCTGGCGGGTTCGGGTTCGCTCTCGGTTTCGTGGCGGGGATCGCCGTGACCGCGGTCGCGGTGGCCGCCGGGGCGGCCGGCCATCCGGTCTGGTCGCTGGCCGCGCTTGCCCTGGCGGTGGCGGGGGTGTCCGCGCTGACGACTCCCTTGGCGGCCTTGGCGACCGCCCTGCTGGCGTGGTGCCTGCAGGACGGGTTCGTCGTGGGCCGGCACGGTGATCTGGTGCTGGCGGGCGGTTCGGTGAGCTCGGCCGCGGTGCTGCTGTTCACCGGGCTGGCCGCCGTGGTCCTCGCCACGGCGGTCCGGCTCCGGCACTCGAGTTGATCTCGGCCGGAACTCACCTGTCCCGAACCCGGAACTCCCCTGTCGTGCGAGCCCGACTCGCTTGTCGCGAAAGCCCGACTCGCTTGTCGCGAAAGCCCGACTCGCTTGTCGCGAAAGCCGGACTCGCTTGTCGGGAAAGCCGGACTCGCGGGGTCAGGCGCGGACGAGGACGAACTCGCCGACCTCGTCGTCCGGCGGTTCCGGGCGCCGGGCCTCACGGCCGGGCCGCGCACTGACCTCTTCGGACTCCGCCGGTCCGGGCCCGGCGGGGTCCTCTTCGATACCGAGGTAATCGCCGACCGCGTCCGCGATCGCGGGCCCGCACCCGGCCCGGATCGCGCGGAGCCCGGCCTGCAGGACTTTCGTGCCCGCTTCCGCGCTGAGCCGCGAGATTTCCGCGGCCAGGCCCTCCGGGCCGAGTGCCAGGGCATGCTCGTCGATCTCCAGGCCGACGAGCATGCCCTGCACGTCCACCGTCACCGAGACGCCCTCGCCCCGCACGGTGCCACGGAGCTGCGTCATCCCCGCGGAGAGCCCGAGTCTGTCCGGGATCTCCGCGGCGATCTCGATCAGCTCGTCGATGGTGCGCTCGTCGTCCATCAAACCCTCCACCGCTCCGGCTCGGTCGTCTCCGCCGACTCGGTCAGCGCGTCGTCCTGGGTGAGCCCCAGCGCGGCGAGCTTGTCCTCGCCGAGGCCGCCGAGTTCGTCCGCCATGGCGTGCTTGGCCCGTTCGTTGGCCTGCGCGCCGGCCTCGCGCACGAGGCCCAGGATGGTGCGCGCCAGGCTCGGCCCTCCGCCGCGGAGCGCGTCCGGGGTCAGATCGAGGAAGCGGAGCGCACCCCCGGGCGCCACCTCGACCGTGATTCCGCCGCGCCGGGCACTTCCGGTGATCGTCATTTCGGATGCACCCCTCCGTAGAACATGCTCGCGTCGCGGGGCAGCGTGTAGGTGTGACGCATCACCTGGTCACTCGAATTGCCTTCGATCGTGGTGATCTTGTTGCCTTCGACCTTCTCGATCAGACCGATGTGCTTGCTGCCGCCCCAGCTCGGACCGGAACCGAACAGGATCGCGTCGCCGGGGCGCGCCTGCTTCGCCAGGTCGTGCCGGCTGTAGGCGAGGTGGTTGCGCTCGCCCCACTTGTAGACGTCTCCGGTGAAACCGTACTTCGGGATGTTCACACCGGCTTCGCGCCACATCGAGGTGGCGAAATACGCGCACCAGGGCTGCCCGGTGGGGCCCCACTTGTTCCGGTTGTTGGGTCCCTCGTGGTAACCGAGGTTCTCGCGGGCGTGCTCGAGGATCTTGTCGGCCTTCGCCGAGTGGCTCGGCTTGGTCCCCGTGTGCCCCTTGCCCTTGTTCTTGTCGTGGTCCTTGCCCTTGCCCGCGGGCGTGGACGGCTTGTGGTGCGCCTGCCCCGGGTCGGCGACGCCGTCGTGGTTCAAGTCCTTTTCCAGCGCACGCAGTTTCCGCGCCGCCTCCGCCATTTCGGCACGCGCGTCCTTGAGGTTCCCGGCGGATTCCTTGATGTACTTGCCGGCCAGGTCGGTGACCTCGCCGAGCGCCTTGAGCAGGACGCCCGGCACCGCGACCCCGGCGAGCGCGAATCCGGCCCTGAGCAGGCTCTGGGCCGAGGTGGCGAACTCGTCGACGAGCGCGCCCGACGTGTTGTGGCGGGCGGCCAGCGCGTTGGTGACCTCGGAGACGATCTTCGCGCCACGAGCACTCGCCTCCGCGGTGGTGGTGAGGTCGTCCCCGAACTTCGCGGACTTGCCCTCGAACCCGGATGCGGCTTTCGACTCCCAATGGGTCAGCAGCGACTGGGCGGCCTTCCGCTGGGCGTCGTGCTGCTCCATGATGGCTTTGGCGGCCGATTCCAGCGCGTGCTGCGCGGCCTGCGCCTCGCCCGCCTTGCCCGCCAGCTTTCCCTGGTGCGTCTTCAGCTCACCCGCGAACAGGGTGGCGATGGTGGAGATATCCATTTCTTCCTGCCTAACCCAAGACGCTCTTGATGTCGACGGCCCGGAAATCCTGCACCGTTTCGGCCTCGCGCACCTGGTAGGTGGTCCCGGCCTTCCTGGTCAGCGCACCGAGCTCCTGGGCGTTTTTCCCGATGGCGGTGACCTGCTTTTCCAGGGACCGGCTGAAATCGCCCAGCGCGTCCGAGAATCCGGTTTCCCGGCCAACCTGGCCGAAACTGTCCTTGGCGATTCCGGTCACCCCGTGCACGGTGCGGGAACCGATCTGGCGCAATTCTCCGGCGACGTGGTCGACTTTCTTCGTGTAGCCGTGGAACTGGTCGGGGTCGACCTTGAACCCGTCGCCGTGCCCCGTCTTCCCGCCCTTGCCGTGCCCGTGCTTCGCCGCGTCCTTGCCACCGGAGTGGCCCTTGCCGTGGTGCTCGGACGCCTTGTGCGCGGCCTTGCGCGCCTCCGCCAGATGCTTCTTGTAGGCGCCGTTGGTGTAGGTCGACCACGGCCCGAAGGATTTCCCGTGACTCGATATCGCGAAGGCCGCCTTGGCGTTTTCGTCGGGGTCGAACAGTTCCTTGTCGGAGTCGAGGTGGAACTGGTGCCGCCGCGCCGGTCCCATCGAACCGAGCATGTTGATCTGCCACAACCCGTAGGAGTTGTCGGGCGGGGTGCCGTTGTGTGCGCGGGTGTTCCCGCCGGACTCGGCAAGGGCGACGGCGACCGCCGTGGTCAGTGCTTCGCCCCGGAAGCCCGCCTGGTACGCGTGCCGCGCGATCTCGTCCGCTTTCAGTGTGCTCATAAGGCCACCTTCATGAACCTTTCGTTTCGAACTCAGCAGGTGAGACGCATCGCCGGTCCACGCAGTTCCGGCGATTCCCCAGTCTCATCTGGACACAGTAGTGGTTTTGCCATTTCCCGGAAGCGCTTACCGGAAAACTCAGCGGACGCGGTCGAGAAGCTCCCCGAGCCGGGCCGCCAGCCAGGTTCCGTCCGCCGGTGTCACCGTGACCAGGCGCCCGCCGGGAACAGCGTCGACCGTTACCCCGTACCGGCCGGCCTCGGTGTCGAACCAGGCCAGGACCGGCGAGCGGCCGCCCGGGCCGTTGGCGGCGAGCTGACCGGAACACCTGCGCCGCGTGCCGACGATGGTCGACAGTGCCCGGACTTCGCGCCCGGTGACGCCGGCCTGCGCGAGCGTCCATTCGAACGCGTCGTGCCCCTTGGCCGCGAACGAGTTCATGGCCTCGGAAAACACCTCCCGGGGCAGCCGGACCGGCTGGCCGGGGCCCGCCGGGACGTCGCCGATCACGTCGGTGACGATGCCCACGAGGTCCCGGGCGGGGATCGGCCGCAGCGCGAGTTCGATGTGGTCCAGCACCGCCAGCACGGCGTGCCGGCGCCCGGCGGCGGCCAGCAGCCGCAGCGGCACCTCGCCGACCAGCAGTGCGTCCACCGAAAGCACCGGCCTGGCCAGCAGCGTGAGGTGCTCCTCCAGCTCGACGGCGACCCGGTCGCCGTCGATCAGCCCGGCCCGGTCCAGCGTTTCGAACACCTGGCCGCCCAGCTCGTCCCGCTCGGTCATGGTGAGCCCGTGCGACGGGACCTTAAGCGGGTACGGCGGGGTGCCGAGGTCCAGGTCCTCCCACAGCAGATCGAACTCCAGGTGCGATAGCACCACCCCGTCGACCGTGGTCATACGACGCGCCACGGCTCGTCCCTCCCCGGTTTTCCTTGGTACGGCAGGCTTATTCGCCCAGCACCGGCGGGTAGGCCGGTGGCAGGTCGTCGAGCAGGTCGAGGCCGGACCCTTCGGTGAAGCGGTTGCGGTGCTCGGCGTCGTCCTCGCCCCGCTGCGCCCCGGCGCCGGGGAACATGCCCGCCCCGCTCGTGCCGCTCGCCCCGCGGGCGCCCGAAGTTCCGGCCGGTCCGCCCGTGACCATCCCGGCCCCGCCGAAGCCGGTGGCCGACAGGCCACCACCGGTGGCCCGCCCGGCACCGTTCACGCCATCGGGACCGGCGGAGCCGAAACCCGAACCCGCTCCCGCGAGTGAACCGGCGCCGAATCCCGCGGCGGCGCCCGGACCGCCCGGACCGCCCGGCACGCCCGGACCACCGGCGCCCGCGCCACTCGCACCCGACGACACCGTGGCCGACCGGTCGTCGTCCGAGCCCGGGAGACCCCGTCCGGGCGCTCCGCCGGACGGATCGGCCACGGCCCCGGGCGCCTCCTCGAACGCGGGCAGCGAGTCGTGCACGCCCTTGCTGATCGACTCGTACTGCTCCATCACCCGCACCGCCTCGGCCTTCGCACGCACGGCCTCGCGATGCGTCGGGAGATGGTCGTCCAGGAGCTGGTCGGCCAGGATGGCCGCGCTCGGGCCGCTGGCGTTGACGTCGTAGCCCTCGCGGAAGTGCCGCTCGGCGGCGTTGAAGACCGGTTCCGGCATGCGGTTGCGCGCTTCGACGACCGCGGTGGTGTAGGTGTCGAGGCCCTCGCCGACCTGGCGCATCGACGAGCTGGCCTCGGCTGCCCACCCGGTCAGCTTCGACGCCGATTCGGCCGCCCGCACGGCCGAGCCCCCGCGCCAGGACAGCAGCAGCTTCTGCACGGTCTGGTGGACCTCGGCCGTGGCGGAGTCGACGCCGAGGGCGAGCTGGGCCCAGCGGTGCGCGGCGGCACCCATGGTCCCCGGGTCCGCGCCCTGGACCATGTCGTAGAGCTGCCGGTGCTCGTAGGCCGCCCAGTTGATCTTGCCGAAGCTCGCCTCACGCTGGTTCGCCGCCCGGGCACGGCGGATGCGGCGCTCGCGCCGGCGCTGCGCCGCGGTCGGCAGGTGGTCCTGCGAGTAGTACCGGTGCTTGCGATGTCTGTTGTAAGGCAAGCTTTCCGCGCCCATCTCATCCCCTCGGGCTGGTGTCGGTGCCGGCGTGGATCCTGGCGAGCGCGTCGGCGGTCTCCGCCTCGTTGGCCTCGTGCCCGGCCCGGGCCTGCCGGATCGCCTCGCGCAACGCGTCGAGCTCGTCGAGGTAGTCCCGCAGGAGCGCCTGGACCCCGCTGTCGGCCGAGCCCCGCACACCGAACGCCTTCCGCAGGTGGCCCGCCACCGGCCCACCGCCGTCCCGTAGCGGCGCCTCCAGCTCCCTGGCCTGTGCCAGCAGCTCGGCCAGCTCGTCGGACCGCCGGGCGAGCTCGGCGTCGGCCGCGGCGATCTCCGCGGCGTCGAGCTCGATCCGGCCGCCGTCCTCCCCGACCAGCTCCGCCGAACCGGCGCCGGCCGGCGCGGCGACCTCGCCCGCCTTGGCCACTCTTCCCGCCTGGTGCGGCTCTTTCTCGCGCAGGTCCCTGACCAGACGCCTCGCGTCGGCCATGTCCTGCAACCGGTGCGCATCCACCTCTCGGCCCCCAGTTTTCAGTCAGCTCACGGGAACGTGACGCACGCGGGCAGTATGTCAAACAACCACCCGGCTCCGGGAGCATTTCACCCGAATCCTCTCCGGTGCGTCGCCGCTACGACGGCGCCGGACTCCGGGCGGTTCCGCGTGCACCCGGTTGGCGGAAGGACACTTCGCGGTCCGGCCGGTGGACCGGCCGGACCAGCGCGCCGAGCTCGCCGGGCACGAGCGGTACCGCCGCCCGGATCAGTCCGGGGCCTCACCGTCGGCCATCCCGACGGGCCGCCCCGCCTGCGCGGCACCTACGCCGGGCTCGCCCACCCGGTACCCGGGCAAGCGCGTTCAGAATCGCCGGTCCGTGGCTTGCCGGTTGATCGCCATGACGTGCTCGATCAAGGTGACCAGCACGGTTTTCGTCGACTCGCGTTCCCGCGCGTCGCACAGCAGCACCGGCACGTCCGGACCGAGGTCCAGCGCGGACCGCACTTCCTCGGTGGTATAGCTGTAGGCGCCGTCGAAACAGTTCACGCCCACCACGAACGGCAGCTCCCGCTGCTCGAAGAAGTCCACGGCGGGGAAACAACTTTCCAGCCGCCGGGTGTCGGCCAGCACGACCGCGCCGAGCGCGCCGACCGCGAGTTCGTCCCACATGAACCAGAATCGCTCCTGGCCCGGCGTGCCGAACAGGTAGAGGATCAGGTCCGGGCTGATGGTGACGCGGCCGAAGTCCAGCGCCACCGTGGTGGTCGTCTTCCGTTCCACCCCGGACAGATCGTCCACTTCGGTGGACGCGGCGGTCAACGCCTCTTCGGTGCGCAGCGGCTTGACTTCGCTGACCGAGCCGACCATGGTGGTCTTGCCGACCCCGAAACCGCCCGCGATGAGCAGTTTCAGCGAGGTCGCCGTGAGATTGCGGCGGGGCCGGGTGTCCGGTTGATCGTTTCGGGTGGTGGAATCCACGTTGTTCGGCCGTCCTGTCAGAGTCTGCGGATTCCGTCGAGGACCGCTTGGAGAATGCGTTCGTCGGCCGCCGGGGCCAGCGGTACGGCGGTACGGAAGATCACGTGCCGCTGCTCGATGAGGTCACCGATCAGCACCTTGACCACCGGCAGCGGTAGTTCGACGTACGCGGCGATTTCGGCGAGGGACAGGGGTTGCTGGCACAGGCGCACCATCCGGGCGTACTCCGGCGGCAGCCTGGCCGCGTCCGCGCTCGAGGTCACCGCGACCACGAGCGTGAGCAGGTCGAGCCCGATCTTGTCGGTGCGCGTCCGGCCGCGCGTGACGGTGTAGGGCCGGCCGACCGGCCCCGCGTCGTCGTCGAACCATCCCCGCTCCCGGCCGCTCATGGCGCACTGTGCTGCTCGACCCTGGGCGCGGTGCTGAGAACCGCACCGACTCGCTTGACCATCATGTTCATCGCGTACGCGATCAGGCCCATGTCGGCGTCCTCGGTGGTGAGCAGGGCGAGGCAGGCGCCGTACCCGGCGGCGGTGACGAACAGGAACGCGTGATCCATCTCCACCACGGTCTGCCGCACCTGCCCGCCGCCGAAATGCCGCCCCGTGCCCTTCGCCAGGCTCTGGAACGCCGAAGCGACCGCGGACAGGTGCTCGGCGTCCTCTTCGGACACGTTGCTGGAGCGGGCCATCATCAGCCCGTCGGCGGACAGCACGACGGCACGGTCCGCGCCGGACACCTGCTGCAGCAGGTCGTCGAGCAACCAGTCGAGCTGGGCGGCGGGGTCGGTCATCGGTGCTCTCCAAAGACGTCGGTGATGGCTGGGTCGTCTTCGCGCCCGCGCTGGGTGCCCTGCTGGAAGGCGCTGAACCGGCTGCGGGCCTGGTCGGGATCGTCCGCGGGGGAGGAGGTCTCCTCGGCTCGCGGCCGGCTCCGGCGCAACTGCGGGGCAAGACTCTGCTGCCGGTTGCGCCGCGGCAACGCCGGGCGGTCCGGCGACCCGGGGCCTCCGGGTTGCGGGCCGGCGGGTTGTGGCGTCCGCGCCTCATGCGCGGGCCGCGCCTCGTGCGCCGGACGGGCCTCGTGCGCCGGACGGGCCTCATGCTCCGG
>NZ_DATELF010000066.1:0-18857 GCF_035276945.1 Amycolatopsis sp.
CGCTCCAGATTGTCGAGCACGCTGCCCAGGTCGGCCGGGACCTGCTTGACGTCCTTGGCCTCCTCGGGCGGGAGCTCGTACAGGTCCTTGTCGATCGGCTCCGGCGGCTCGATCTTGTTCTTGATGCCGTCCAGACCGGCCATCATCATGGCCGCGAAGGCCAGGTACGGGTTACCGGAGGAGTCCGGGCACCGGAACTCGATGCGCTTCGCCTTCGCGTTGGTGCCCGTGATCGGGATCCGGACACAGGCCGAGCGGTTGCGCTGCGAGTACACCAGGCTGACCGGCGCCTCGAAGCCCGGCACCAGGCGGTGGTAGGAGTTGACCGTCGGGTTGGTGAAGGCCAGCAGGCTGGGGGCGTGGGCCAGGATGCCGCCGATGTAATGACGAGCAGTGTCGCTCAGACCCGCGTAACCGGACTCGTCGTAGAACAGCGGCTGGCCGTCCTTCCACAGCGACTGGTGGCAGTGCATGCCGGAACCGTTGTCGCCGAACAGCGGCTTCGGCATGAAGGTCGCGGTCTTGCCGGCCGCCCACGCGGTGTTCTTCACGATGTACTTGAAGAGCATCAGGTCGTCGGCCGCGTGCAGCAGCGTGTTGAACTTGTAGTTGATCTCGGCCTGGCCGGCGGTGCCCACCTCGTGGTGCGCACGCTCGATCTCGAAGCCGGAACCCTGCAGGTTCTGCACGATCTCGTCGCGAAGGTCGGCGTAGTGGTCGACCGGCGGCACGGGGAAGTAGCCGCCCTTGTACTTGGTCTTGTAGCCGCGGTTGCCGCCTTCCTCGTCGGTGCCGGTGTTCCACCAGCCCTCGACCGAGTCGATTTCGTGGAAGGTGCCGTTCTCGGCGGAGTCGAAGCGAACCGAGTCGAACACGTAGAACTCGGCTTCCGGCCCGAAGAACGCTGTGTCCGCGACGCCCGATTCGGCGATGTACTGCTCAGCTTTCCGCGCGATGTTCCGGGGGTCGCGGCTGTATGCCTCGCGGGTGAACGGGTCGTGCACGAAGAAGTTGATGGAGAGGGTCTTCTCCTTGCGGAACGGGTCGATCCGCGCCGTCTCCGGGTCGGGCAGCAGCAACATGTCCGACTCGTGAATCGACTGGAAACCACGCACCGACGAGCCGTCGAAGGCCAAGCCCTCTTCGAAGGCGTCGTTGTCGAACGCCTTCGCGGGGACGGTGAAGTGCTGCATGACGCCCGGCAGATCACAGAACCTGACATCGACAAACTGAACGTTCTCATCCGTGATGAGACGTTGGATATCGTCTGGAGTAGTGGACACCCTCTGTAACTCCTTCATACGCATTGCCGGGGGCAGTACTCTCTTCCGGCACAAGCTAAGAGTGCGGTGTTGCCCGACAGTCACCCGTATGTTTCGCGGACGTTAACTGGTCCCCTGATCTGGGCCTGGTCTGAGCCAGCGGACCAGGGCGAACGCCGGTTTCGCCGACGGCATACCCTGGGCGGGTGGCGAGATGGACCGGAGAGTGGTTGTCCGGCGTGCTCACGGGTTCGGGCGCCGGCGCCGCGGAGCCACCGCGATGGCGAGGCGAACGTCTCGGCCTGCCCGAAAGCGGACCGCGTTCGGTCGCCGGCGGGGGTCTCCGGCTGCTCGCGCTGGTCGTCGATCTGGTGCTGGCGTCGCTGGTGACCTCCCTCTTCTTCCGGCCCAACTTCCAGGATCCGGTGACGATGGAGTCCTACAACCTGTGGTCCGTCGTCGTCTGGGCGGTGATCACCGTCGTTCCGGTCTCTCTCTTCGGCTCCACGCCGGGCATGGCGGCCACCGGTATCCGGGTGGGGAGGCTCGACGGTGCGTCGATGGTCGGGGTGTGGCGGGCGCTCGTGCGAGCCGCGCTGACCTTCCTGATCATCCCCGCGATCGTCCGCAACGCCGACGGCCGCAGCTGGCTTGATCGGCTGACCGGCACGGTCGTGGTCCGGCTGCGCTAGGTCAGCGGCGGCGGATGGTGCGCTGCACGTTGCGCATCTTGGCGCCCTGGGGCATCGGGCCCTTCGGCAGTGCGGCGCCCCGGTTGCCCAGCGCCGCGAGCTTGGCCTCGAGTGCGTCGACCTGGGCCGGCTTGAGGTTGCGCGGAAGCTTCATCAGATGCTGCTGGATGCGGCGCAGCGGGACTTGGCCCTCGTCGTTGCCGATCACGATGTCGTAGATCGGGGTCTCGCCGACGAGCCGGGCGACCCGCTTCTTCTCCTGGGCGACCAGGTTCTTCACCCGATGGGGAGCACCCTCACCGACCAGGATGACGCCCGGCGCGCCGAGTACCCGGTGCACGGCGTCGAGCTGGGTCGTCGCCGCGACCGTCTGGGTCACCCGCCATTTGCCGCGGAGGTTGTCCAGTGCCCAGCCCGCGGCGCCCGGCTGCCCATCGGCCTTCGCGAACACGGTGCGCTGCACCCGCCGCCCGAAGACGACCAACGCCAGCAGCGCGCCGAGGATTATGCCTAGCGGGAGCAGCACCCACAGGAGGCCGAGGAGGAACCCGACCCCGAACACCACACCCGCGACGACCAGGAAGGTGCCGGCCATGATCGGGATGAGCGCCTTGTCCTCGCGGCGCTGCATCTTGAACGCCTCGAAGATCTGGGCACGCCGGGCCCTGCTGGCGGCGCGCTTGTCCCGCTTGGCCTGCTTGGCAGCTTCCTTGTCCTGCTTTCCCGCCATATACCCCAGGATACGGCGGGGTGGGCAGCCGAGAAGTTGTCGGCCCCCTCTGCGAGGATGCGGGGGTGGCGAGCGCACCTTCGACGAAGGCCGGGGAAGATCTGCTGGCCGGTCTGGATCCCGAGCAGCGCGCCGCGGCGAGCGCGCACCGGGGACCGGTTTGCGTACTGGCCGGTGCCGGTACCGGCAAGACCCGGACGATCACCCACCGCATCGCGCACCTCATCCGGTCCGGCCACGTCTCGGCCGGGCAGGTCCTCGCGGTCACCTTCACCGCGCGTGCCGCGGGCGAGATGCGGACCCGGCTACGTGCGCTGGGCGTCGACGGTGCGCAGGCACTCACCTTCCACGCGGCCGCCCGTCGGCAGCTGCGGTATTTCTGGCCGAGGGTCGTCGGCGACCGGCCCTGGGATCTGCTCGAAGGCAAGCTCCGGTTCGTCGGCCAGGCGGCCCACCGGACGGGTCTCGGCACGGACGCCGAAATCCTGCGCGACCTGGCTACTGAGATCGAATGGGCGAAGGCCTCGCTGATCGCGCCGGACGACTATCCGGCAACGGCCACCCGGCTGCAGCGCGTCATCGCGGCGCCCACCGCACAGGTCGCCGAGGTGTACCGCGCCTACGAGAAGGTCAAGAACTCGGCGCGGGTGCTCGACTTCGACGACCTGCTCCTGCACACGACGGCAGCCCTGGAAGAACACGGAGACGTCGCGCGCGAGTTCCGCGACCGGTACCGCTGCTTCGTCGTGGACGAATACCAGGACGTGACCCCGCTGCAACAGCGGTTGCTGGACGCCTGGCTGGGCGGGCGCGACGACCTGACCGTGGTGGGTGACGCGAACCAGACCATCTATTCGTTCGGTGGTGCCTCGCCGAAGCCCCTGCTGGAGTTCACCCGCAGGTTCCCGGAAGCCACCGTCGTCCGGCTCGAGCGGGACTACCGGTCGACTCCGCAGGTGTCGGAGCTGGCCAACCGGGTGATCAGCGCCGCGCGTAACCGCCCGGCCGGCTCGCGGTTGCGCCTGATCGGTCAGCGCCGCGATGGGCCAGAGCCCCGCTTCGCCGAGTTCGAGGACGAGCCGACCGAGGCCGGTGCCGTGGTCGCCCGTGTTCGCCAGCTGCTCGACTCAGGGGTCGCCGCCAGCGAAATCGCCATCCTGTATCGCGTCAACGCACAGTCGGAAACCTTCGAGCAAGCGCTTGCGGATGCTGGCATCGCCTACCTCGTGCGCGGTGGGGAACGGTTCTTCGACCGGCGTGAGGTACGGCAGGCGATGATCGCGCTACGCACGGCCGCGGCGGAACCGCCGGCCGGCGATCTGGTTCCGGCGGTGCGGAGGGCGCTGGTCCAGGTCGGCCTGACCGACCAGCCGCCGGCCGGTGGCGCGGCCCGGGAGCGCTGGGACGCGCTGCTCGCCCTCGTCGAGGTGGCCGAGGAGCTTGCTTCCACCGTCGAGGGCGCGGATCTGCCGCGGTACGTCGCCGAACTCGAGCAGCGTGCCGCCGCACAGCATCCGCCGACGGTGGAGGGCGTCACGCTGGCATCCCTGCACGCCGCCAAGGGGCTGGAGTGGGACGCCGTGTTCCTGGTCGGGCTCGCCGAGGGGATCCTGCCGATCCAGCACGCGGACGGCGACGAGGCCGCCGTCGAGGAGGAGCGAAGGCTCTTCTATGTCGGCGTCACGCGGGCTCGTGAACACCTGTGGTTGTCGTGGTCGCTGTCGCGGCATCCGGGCGGCCGGCGTCACCGGAGGCGAAGCCGGTTCCTGTACGGGCTGCTGCCGGAGCATCATCCGGACGCGAGGGTGCCCCGTGGCCGCCAGAAGGAGAGCCACGCGAACCCCCGGTGCCGGGTCTGTGGAGCGCCGCTGCTGGACACCATGGAGATCAAGCTGACCCGGTGTGGCCGGTGTCCGTCCAATGTGGACGAGGAACTGCTGGCGCGGCTCAAGGAGTGGCGAATCGGCCGGGCGCGCGAACTCAGGGTGCCGCCCTTCGTGGTGTTCACCGACGCCACCCTGATCGCCATCGCCGAACAGCGCCCGGCCGACCAGGGCGGGCTCGTCGCGATTTCCGGGATCGGTCCGACCAAGGTCGAGCGCTTCGGCGCGGACGTGCTGGCCGTGGTCCGTGGCGAGCACGGTTGACCGCGCCGATCGGGCCGTTCGTGCGGCGTAACCGCTGCTCAGGGGCGATCTTCGTGGCTTGGAAAATTCTTGTGGAAAATGAGTTGCCCAGGTGTGGCCTGGGGCAATAGCCTGCAGAGGCCGGGTGAGGATCGCCCGCTGGGGTTGAGGCCGCCGACTGTCGGTGGTGAGCGTAGTACGGGAAGGAGGTGCTGGGACGTGAAGATTTGTCTGACGATCGATAGCCCTGGCACCGCGCCGTTCTGCGCCATGCCGCACGTCGGCAATGCCGGCCAGGGCACGGGTGTGTATTGGGCCGCCGAAGCCGTGCCCACCACCGGGCTGCGCCGTGTTGCCAACGGGACCAGTGTGTTCGGGCCCGCTGGCACTCCGTTGAACGTCGACCTGCCGTCTCTCAAGCAGCGTCCGATCCATGTTCCGCTACCGCCGCAAGAGCGAAGTCCCTGAGAACCCGTTCAGGGCAGAGGCTCACGAAGGCCGCGGAACCGTTCACCGGATCCGCGGCCTTCGTGTTTTTGCAGTACCCCTCCACAACCGAAACCGTTACTACACAAAGGAGAACGGGAATGTCATCGGCAATCGCCTTCGCGTCAGAGGGGGCGCTACCCGACACACTCACTGATCCGCTGGGAAGCGTAGTCGGTGAGCTGCTCGACACCGTCGTCTCGCCCGACACGGACCTGCCCTGCCGGTCCGGGGACGCCGACCTGTGGTTCGCGGAATCGCCGGCGGATCTGGAGCGGGCCAAGGTCTTCTGCGCCGATTGCCCGGTGCGGGAGGCATGCCTCGCCGGAGCGCTGGCTCGCCGTGAGCCGTGGGGCGTCTGGGGCGGCGAGATCTTCGAGCGCGGCGTCGTGGTCGCCCGCAAGCGGCCGCGGGGACGTCCCCGCAAGAACCCGGTGGTCGAGCGGCCCGTTGAGGAACAGCCTCTGGCGCGTGGGCAGCGGAGCGCGGCATGAACCGCCAGCCTATCGCCGAGATCGAAAAGTGGGACGTCGTGCTCGCCACACCGAGCGCTTCGCCCAGTACGACAAAGGAGATCAGCGAGATGTTGATGTACGAAGAACTGGCCAGAGCCCGAATACAGGAAATGCTGGAGGAGGCCCGGTTGCGGCGGATGTGCAACCGGGAGTGGTCCGTCCGCCGGCGGCATCGGATCGTCCCGTGGGGGCGCCGGCACCGTTCCTGATGTTCTGGTGAAGTCCAGGGGTAGGGAGGAAGGGCCTTGCCACGGGTTGTCCGTGGCAAGGCTTCTTCCTGCGCTGTCCGCATCCCGCGCGGCTCATTTCCCGCATTTCGACCCAGCCGAGGGTCGTGTTAGATGGCGGTATGACGGCACATACACACGACGGTATCGACTGGGCGGCGCGGATCTCAGACCTGCGACGGGCGGACGAGATCAACGCCGGGGCCCTCGCCGAGACCGCCGACCGTCTGGTGGGTGAACTGCCGCGGAACCCTGTCGTGGTCGACGTGGGGTCCGGGGCCGGCGGTATGAGCGCGGCTCTGGCTTCCGCGCTTTCCGCCCGGGAGGGCGGAAAGCTTGTCCTGGTCGACGCCGTGCCGGATCTGCTTTCGGTCGCCGCGGAGACAGCTCGAACCCGGGCCGGCTCGGATCGGGTCGAGATCGAGACCCTGCACCTCGACGTCGCCACCCCAAACCTTCGTGAGCATGTGCCGCCCGCGCAACTGGTCTGGGCCGCGGCCATGGTGCACCATCTGCCCGACCAGCAGTCCGGGCTCACCGGCCTGGCCCGCGCGCTCGGCCGCGGGGGAGTGCTCGCGGTCGCCGAAGGCGGGCTGGAAACCCATTGCCTGCCTTGGGATCTCGGGATCGGCAGCCCTGGCTTGGAACGACGGTTGCTCGCTGCTCGGGACGACTGGTTCGGCGAGATGCGGGCCACGATACCCGGCGCGGCTCGCATGCCCTACGGCTGGAACGTGGCGCTCGAGAAGGCGGGGTTGGCGGACGTCGGTTCCTTCAGCAGCCTCCTCGACCATCCCGCCCCGCTGTCGGCACCGGCTCGCGGTTACGTCGTCGATCGGTTTCGGCGGCTCGTCGAAACCGTGGGCGATCGCCTCGGCGCCGACGATCGGGACGCCGCCGCTCGCCTGCTCGACCACGACGATTCCGCTTACCTCGGCTGGCGCGAGGACCTGTACGTGCTGGGGACGCAAACCATCCACTTCGGACGGATCCGGTGACGGGGGAGTCGTGTTCCCGCTGCGGTGCCGCACGTGACCTCGCGGCGGATCTGACGGCCGCGCTGGCCTGGGTGGCCGAGCACGAGCAGGGAACCGTTCGTTGGTTGTGCCCTCAATGCGCGAGAGAGCACGTGCGCGACATCGAAGCCAAGCTTACGGCGGAATACTGGTAAAGCTGTTCTCCTTTCTTCGGTGCCGTCGAGTCTTCCAGTACCGTGGCCTGACCCTGTGCTGGTCATGCCGCCACCGCGCCGAACGCCTGCACCTTGGGGCGTCTGCGTTTGGCCGCACTCGCGAAAGCGCTGGTCAGCTCTCGCCTGATGCGGCCGGCCTGCGTGTGCAACTGGTCTGGTGCGCTGCGCAGGAGTACCACGCCCGCCGCGATCAGCGCGAGGTGGTTCATTTTCGGCCCGGCCCGGCATCCGCCGAACTGCCAGCCCAGGGCGACTTCGTCCCACCACGCGTCCACGATTCCGATGGGGTGGCCGACGAGATCGCAGATGGTCACGTTCCAGGTTGGTGGAGGCAGCGGGACGTGCCGGATCAGCGCTCGTGCGGCACCCTGCAGGTAGGTCTCGCCCATCGAGCCAAGGTCGCGCAGTATCTCGCGGACGCCTGCCGAACCACGCTGGTTTCCGGCTTCGAGTTCGGCGCAAAGTTCCCCGGCGGTGCAAAGGCCGTAGTAGACAGGCAGTGTCAAGAGCCGGCGGAGGCGCGCGGGGTCCGGCTCATGGCGCGCAACGTCCAAAGTGGCCCTCGCGACCGGGGCGTAGGGAATCCCGTTCTTGATCAGCGGCGGTGGGACGCGAGAGGTTCGCTCGAGGGCCACGAACCCTCGCGGCACCGTTCTGCGCTCCGGTGGTACGAGCACGCGCACCTCGGGAGACGGAATGACCGGGATGCCGGATGCGCGGAGGGCGTCAAGGCCGCTCACCACGGAACCCGGGCCCGTGTAGTACAACGCCGCCCGGAGTTGCTGGCGCCGGGTCGGTTCGCTGTCGCCGAGCAAAATCACGCCCGGCAACAGCCGGCGCCAGGGACCGCCAGGCCTGCACCGTGTGGCGATCGTGCTGCCCGGCATCCCTTCGGCGCGCAGTTTCGCGCTGGTCGTGACGCCGTCGCTTTCGACCGTGCGGACGGTGGCGAGTGGTGCGGGATTGGTTTGGGCCATGGGCTCCAGCGTGCCCTCGGCGTGCGCGGTGGGGAACCGGATCTCGAAATATGTGGATAACTCGGCCGTACGAATGGCGGTTTCGTTCGGAGAGCGCGTTATCTGTGGATAACCGCGGCTGGAACGCGGCTGCGGGGTAGCGCGTCATGCCGAGATGCCCGATCATCGAAATCGCGGCTTACGTGCCCGGGCCGCGTTCGATGTTGATCGGGAGTCCGCGCGGGCCGGCAGAACGGTTTGCCCGTGCGGCTCCAAGGGCCACGAGCATGCGGCGCTGTTGTCCAGGTGTGTCGGCTCGTGGTGGAGAATTACCAGGCCCGCGCGGGGCGTACTCAGTCGGCGAATCCCGGCTGCCAGTGGCGGACGATGGCGCGCGCGGGAATTTCCGCGTCGAGCTGGCAGAGGATGCCGGTGGAGCCCGCCGTCACGCGGTGGATCAGCAGGTATTCCGGGGGCAGGTTCAGGGATCTGCCGATGCGGAAGTCCTGGCCCCGTGCGTCGCTGACCCGCATCGCCTGGCGCTGCATCCAGGCACGCGTGAAGTGAAACCGCTCGGTCGCCAGGGGTTCGGTGAACGGAGCGAGATACGCCAGGACGTCGTCCGGACGCAGGGCGCTGCCGTCGCGGACGAAACCGTTGTCCCGCAGTGACCGCATCAGCTCGGTGGAACGCCCTTCGAGCGCGAGCCTGGTCATCTCGCCGAGATGGTGCGGAATCCCCTGCGGGAGCCGGGCGACGGCGCCGAAGTCGATAACGCCCAGCCTGCCGTCGTCGAGCAGCAGGAAGTTGCCCGGATGCGGGTCGGAATGCAGCAGGCGGACCCGGCTGGGCGAGGAGTAGTGGAACTCGGCGAGCAGCCTGCCCACTTCGTTGCGGGTAGCGGTGTCGCCACCTGAAATGATCTTGGCCAGCGGAGTGCCCGCCGCCCACTCGGTGACCAGGACCTTCGGCGCGCTGGCGACGACCCTCGGCACGAACACCTGCTCGTCACCCTCGAACGCCTTCGCGAAGGCTCGCTGGCTGTCGGCTTCCCCCCGGTAGTCGAGCTCCTCGTCCATCCGGGCGGCCAGTTCGACCAGCAGGGGTTTGACTTCGGTGCCCGGCATCAGCGCCTGGAACAACCTGCTGAAACGCTGCAACTGGCGGAGGTCGCTGCGCAGGGCTTCGTCGGCTCCGGGGTACTGCACCTTGACCGCGACCTCGCGTCCGTCATGCCAGACCGCGCGGTGTACCTGGCCGATGCTGGCGGCTGCCGTGGGCGCGTCGTCGAAGTCGTGAAACCGCTCGCGCCACGAGCGGCCGAGTTGCTCGGCCAGTACGCGGTGGACCTGCCGGGTGGACATGGCTGGCGCCGACGACTGCAGCTTGGTCAATGCGTCGCGGTACGGCGCGGCCATTTCGTCGGGCACCGCCGCCTCGAACACGCTCAGCGTCTGCCCGAACTTCATGGCGCCGCCTTTGAGCGTGCCCAGCACCTCGAACAGCTGCTCCGCCGCCTTGGCGGCCAAAGTCGCGTTGACCTCCTCGGCACTCTGGCCCGTCAACCGTCGTCCCCAGGCGCCCACGGCCCGGCCGGCGATGCCCAGGGGCAGGCTGGCGAGCTTCGCGGTCCTCGCCGCGGTCGTGCGGGGGATGTCCGGGGTGTCCCGGTCCTCGGTGCGATCCCGGAAGTCAGTCACGTCAGCGATTGTGCCTTGCCACCGATCCCTCTGGCAGCCGCCGGTAGAACGTACCCACCTGGGGGTGGCCCGGACAACCTGACGTCAGGGCCTGCCCGGGAGGGCACCACAGCCGCAGACGGGGTTCGGCGGCCAGGGGCGATGTTCGATGGTGCCTTCGTAGGCGTCGATCTCGATGGTGGTGTTCCAGACCGGCGGCGGGGTGTCGCCGAAGCAGAGCGCGCGGAGGATCTGATTCGCGGCCATGGCAGCGGTCACCTGGATACTGCCCAGGTCCGCGTGCTGGGTGCGGCCGGCGAGCTGGCCGGCTACGGTGGGCCACCGCGGGTCCAGTGCCTTCCGGTGAAGGTCCGCACAGCCGAGGCAGCTGCTGCGGCCCGGGTACACCAGCGGGCCCACGATGCCGAGCCCGTCCCGCACGCGAACGGGCAGGTGGGGCACGCCCTCCTGCGTGAGGAGGCGGACGAGCTCGGGCGCCGGCACGATCGCGTCGGCGAGCACCACCAACTCGGGCTGCCGGTCCCCGCTCGGCTTGCGGGTCCTGGTTGCCGGGTTCACCCGATGGAGGGCGGCGGCCGCGGCGGTTCGCCGCGCCTTGCCGATATCGGCGTCGAGGTAGCCGCTGCCGGTGTCCTGTTCCGTCACGACCCCGCTCGCCGCCACGTGGATGCCGCCCACACCGGAGGCGGCGAGCAGTGTCGCGATGGCGATCGTCAGCCTGCCGTCGCCGTGCAGCACGACGGTCGTGTGGGTCAGTTGCTCGAAGGTTTCGCGATGCCGCTGACCGGCTCGCAGCGACCACAGCCCAACCTCACCGGCCACGCGGCTGTGACTCGCCCAGGTCTCCACGACGAGCCCCAGCCGTGTCAGCTCGGTGAGGAGCTCGCGTAGTTGCTCACCGTGTTCGGCCGTGGCGAGCGCGAGCAGGTCGGCCAGCCGAAGGCTGCCGTCGAGCCGGTGCATGGCGGTGACGACCTGGGGCGGCAGGCCGCTCGCCACCATTGCGTGCCGGGGATCGAGGCCGATCTGGACCTCGCCCGGAGCGCGGTCGAAAACCTCCAGGCCGGGCCGCAACCGGGGCCGTTCGGGCAGGATGACCTGGCGTTCGCCGGTCGGTGCGTTCGTCATGAGTGCCAGGGTGACAAGGGGTGGCTAAGAATCCGCTAACCAAGAGGGCCAGTTATCCACAGGAAAACTTTGGTTGTGGATAACTTGATCTGGGTGAGCCTCAACCCTCCCGGGTTGTCGGTGCCTGGCCTTACCGTGGACGGGTGGCGAATGGACGGGTGCCCTCTCTTCGGAGCCGGGACAAGATCGAGCAGGTAGACACCTCGCGGCAGAAGATTGAAGTGCGGCGGAGCGCGCGGCGGCGGAGCACCGTCACCGCGTACCGCGAAGGCGACACCCTCGTTGTGCTCATTCCCGCGGGGATGAGCCGAGCCGAGGAACGGCATTGGGTTGCCGAGATGGAGCGCAAGTTGCAGCGCACGGAGACGAGGCGGGCCTCGCCTTCGCGTGAGTCGGACGGGGCGCTTCTGGCCCGCTGTGCGCAACTCTCGGCGCGTTACCTCGACCGGTCGGTACTCCCGGCCAGTGTCCGTTGGGTACCACCGATGCGGACGCGCTGGGCTTCGTGCACCCCGGCCGACACGACCATCCGCGTGAGCGAGCGGTTACGGGACGTACCGGCCTGGGTGCTGGACTACGTGCTGGTCCATGAGCTGGCCCACCTGCGGGAAGCCGGGCACAACGCCCGGTTCTGGGAGCTCGTCCGGCGCTACCCCAAGACCGAACGAGCCATCGGTTATCTCGAGGGGCTCTCGGCGGCCGCCGGATGGGGGATCAGCGAACTGGACACCGACGACTGAGCGCACGGATGGCGGGGGCGTTCACCGCGGGCGTGGTGGACGCCCCTTTTCGCCGGGTACTTACCCTGTCCTCGGGGCTTGCACCCCCAGAGGGTGCGTGCCGTAGGTCAGGACGAGGAGGTGTCGTCGTCGCTGGAGCCGGCCTCGTCACCGGGCTTCTTGGTGCGCTCGAGCTCGGCCATCGGGTCCAGGTCGTCGAGGTCCGTCCGGGCGCCCAACCGCTCGCTGAACTCCATCGGGTCGTCGAGGTCCTCCGCGGTCGGGACCAGGTCGGGGTGCGACCACAGCCCGTCACGCTTTTCCATCCCGTGCCCCTCACCCACCAGCTTCCACAGCGCCGAGGCGGCACGCATCCGGCGCGGCCGCAACTCGAGGCCCACCAGGGTGGCGAAGGTCTGCTCGGCGGGACCGCCCGTCGCGCGCCGGCGGCGTAGTGTTTCCCGGAGCGCGCCGGCACCGGGCAGCCGGTCGCCGACCGCGTCCGCCACGACGACATCCACCCAGCCCTCGACCAGGGCCAGCAGGGTCTCCAGCCGGTTGAGCGCGGCCTGCTGCTCGGGTGTGGTCTGCGGTTCCAGCAGGCCCGAGGACAGCGCCTCCTCGATGCTCGCCGGGTTGCTCGGGTCGACCTGGCCCGCCAGCTGCTCGAGAGCGGAGGTGTCGACCTTTATGCCGTGCGCGAACTCCCCGACCGTCGCGAGGAGCCGCTGCCGCAGCCACGGCACGTGGGTGAACAGCCGTTGGTGTGCCGCTTCCCTGGCCGCGAGGAACACCAGCACCTCACTGCTGGGCAGCTCGAGGCCTTCGGTGAACTTCTCGATGTTCGCCGGAAGGAGTGCCGAGGTGGCGTCCGGTCCCAGCGGGAGACCCACCTCGGTGGAGGTCAGGACCTCGGAAGCGAGCTGGGCCAGCGCGTTCCCCAGCTGCGAGCCGAAGGCCATCCCGCCCATCTGGCTCACCATCGACAGCAGTGGTCCCGCCGCCTGCTTGGCTTCCGCGGGCATTGCCTCCACCCAGGCGCCCGACACCCGGCGGGCGACCGGGTCGCACAGCCGCTGCCAGGTCGGTAGGGTCCGTTGCACCCAGTCGCGGGGCGACCAGGCCTCGGTGACCTTCGCGCCGGCCGGGAGGATGGTCGCCGCGTCGAGCCACAGCTCGGCGAGGTGTGCGGCATCGCGAACGGCGCTGCCGGAGTCGCCGCCCGAGCTGAACCCGATGGTGCCCTCACCACTCCCGGACAGTTTCTGCAGCGCGATCTGCTTGGCGAGCTCGTAGTTCACCGGCCCGCTGGAGCTGCCCGCCTGGCTCAGCATCTGGCCCAGCTGGCTGAGCATCTGGCCGAGTTGGCTGAACGCGTCGGCACCGGAACCCTGGCCGCCGCCCTCCGGCTCGTTTTCGCCGGGTTTGTCGGGATCGGATGCACCGAAACCGAACGGGAGATTGCTCATAACACCACCGTACGCGGCCGGAGCCCGCCGCACCGCGTCAGCCGGGGCTGGTGACTCCCAGCTTAAACCGCTCACCGTACGCTGTCTCGGGTGAGCGAGTCCCGTGAGGAAACGACAGCTCGGAGTGCCGGCACGGCGGATACGGCGCCCGCCCCGGAAAGGGTCGCGGACGCCCCCGGCAAGGGGACCGCGCCGCCGCATGACACCGGCAAACGGCTGACGAGGCGTGGCTGGACGGTCGTGCTGAGCGGCCTGCTGGTGGTCGTGTTCGGTCTGACCGGCGCTTTCGTCCGGGTTCCCTATGTGGCGATCGGCCCCGGACCGACCTACGACACACTCGGCGCCGTCAACGGCTCCCCGGTGATCCAGATCGACGGGCAGCAGACCTACGCCACCTCCGGCGAGCTGCGCATGACCACGGTCTCGCTCAACGACCAGATCACCCTGTTCGGCGCGCTCGGCCTGTGGGCGAGCGGCCGGTACGCGCTCGCCCCGCGCGAGGAGTACTTCAAGCCGGGCGAGAGCGATGAGCAGGTTCAGCAGGAGAACGTCCAGGAGTTCCAGGACTCGCAGAGCAATGCCGAGGTCGCGGCACTGCGCCACCTCGGCTACCCGATCAAGGTGCTGGTGAAGGAGGTCGTCTCGGGCAGCCCGGTCGACCACGTGCTCGAGGCGGGTGACCGGCTGCTGATCGTGAACGGCAAGCAGGTCACCCAGGAGGACGACGTGCGGTCGGCGCTGGCCGGGACGTCGCCGGGACAGCGCATTTCGATCACTTTCCAGCACGGCAACGACCCCGCGAAGACCGCTTCGATCACGCTCGCCGCCAACCCCGACTCCGGCCAGAAGCAGGGCTTCATGGGCCTTCTGCCGATCGATCGCTCGGACGTGCCCTTCGACGTGAAGGTGTCCCTGCAGGACGTCGGCGGCCCTTCCGCGGGGCTGATGTTCGCGCTGGCCATCGTGGACAGGCTCACGCCGGGCGACATGGTGGCGGGCGAGCACGTGGCGGGTACCGGCGAGATCGACGAGAAGGGCGATGTCGGTCCCATCGGCGGGATCTCGTTCAAGGTGGTCGGGGCGCACGACGCGGGCGCGACGGTGTTCCTCACCCCCGAACAGAACTGTGCGGAGGCGGCCGCCGCCGCCCCCGGCGGGCTCAAGCTGGTCAAGATCACGAGTCTCGACAGCGCGCTCACCGCGCTCGACGACCTCAAGGCCGGGAAACCGGTCCCTTCCTGCACTACGGGCTGAGGGTGGCGCGGAGCGCGTCGATCAGGTTCGGCGCCAGTTCGGGGTGCTCCACGACCTCGTCGCCCGGCTCGCCTGGCCGGCCGCCGCGCAGGCGCAGGACACACGCGCCGGGACCGTCCCGCAGGACCGCGGCGACGAGCCGGGCCTCCGTGCGGGCCGGGTGATCGGCAGCCGCCTGGCGCAGCCGCTCGATGTCCTCACTGCCGGAGTCCGGCAGTGAGGCTTCGGCGCCCGGCGGCAGTACGATGATCTCCTGCGCCAGCGCGCATCCGGCCACGGCTTCCGGCCAGGCTATCCGGCCCAGTGCATCCGCCAGGTCGCCCTCCGGCAGCGCCTCCTGGGCGACCGGCGTCAGCGGGCTGGCCGCGTCCAGTTGCCCGGCCAGGTCCGGCTGCTCCCGCAGCAACGCCGCGGTCGGCACCAGGGCGAACAGCTGCGGTGGCTGGTCCCAGCCGCCGGCGGCCACGAACTCTTCGACTTCGCGGGCGAGCGCGGCCACGGCCGGTGCCGGATTTTCGAGCGATCCCATCGGACCATCCTGACATGATGTGAAGCCTTTGTCGGATCGCGGCTCTCGACCCGATCGTGGTCGCGCGCAGGCCGGCGGAGGGCGCGGAAAGCGCGGAAAGCGCGGAGGGCGCGGAGGGCACTGACATGTACCGACATGTACCGAAATGTCCGATTTGGCCGGCGCGGGGAACCAGGGACGCCGCCCGTAGAGTTAGGTAACCAGGGGTAGCGTGCGCCCCCGGGAACGAATCGCGACGACAGGAGCGTGTACCAGTGGCCAACCGGCCCCCTGTGAGCTTGCCGAAGCTGTCCCGGCGCAGCCGGATTCTGCTCATCATCGCCGCCATCATCGTGCTCGCCCTGCTGCTCGGCGCCAGACTCCTGGACACCTACGTCGACTGGCTGTGGTTCGGCGAGGTCAGCGCGCGCCAGGTGTTCAGCACCGTGGTGCTGACCCGGATCGTGCTGTTCTTCGCCATCGGGCTGCTGGTCGGCGGCACCGTCGCGCTGAGCCTGTGGATCGCCTACCGCACACGCCCGGTGTTCGTTCCCGTCTCCGGCACCGACGATCCGCTGTCCCGGTACCGCTCGGCGGTGGTGGGCCGGATCCGGCTGTTCGGCATCGGCATCCCGGTCGTGACCGGCCTCATCGCGGGCGCGACCGGCGAGGGCGACTGGCAGCGCGTGCAGCTGTTCCTGCACGGCACCACCTTCGGCCAGACCGATCCCGAATTCGGCAACGACATCGGCTTCTACGCGTTCAGCCTCCCCTTCTACGAGTGGCTGCTCGGCTGGCTGTTCGTGGCGACGACGATCGCGTTCATCGGCGCGCTCATCGCGCACTACCTGTTCGGCGGCATCCGCCTGGCCGGCCGCGGCGGACAACTCGCGGCGCCCGCGCGGGTGCAGCTCGCCGTGACCGCGGGCATCTTCGTGCTGCTCAAGGCGGTCGACTACTTCTTCGACCGGTACAACCTGCTGCTGTCGTCCAGGAACCCGCTGTTCTCCGGCGCCACCTACACCGACCTCAACGCGATGCTGCCGGCGAAGCTGATCCTGCTGTGCATCTCGGCGATCTGCGCCATCGCGTTCTTCGCGGGCGCGTTCCTGCGCAACATCCAGCTGCCCGCGATCGCGCTGGTGCTGCTCATCCTGTCCGGCATTCTGGTCGGGGCGGCCTGGCCGACGGTGCTGGAGCAGTTCTCGGTCAAGCCCAACGCCAACCAGAAGGAAGCGCTTTCCATCAGCCGGAACATGGCGGCCACGAAGACGGCGTTCGGGCTGAACAACGTACAGTACGACGACTACACGGGCACGGGCCAGGCGACCGCGGCCAAGATCAGCGCGGACATCACGACTGTGCCGAACATCCGGCTGCTGGACCCGAACGTGCTGTCGCCGACCTTCACCCAGCGCGTCGGCCGTGAGAACTTCTACGCCTTCCCGACCAAGTTGGACATCGACCGGTACAACGTCAACAACAAGATTCAGGACTACATCGTCGCGGCGCGCGAGATCAACACCGCGAACCTGACCGGAAACCAGACCAGCTGGATCAACAAGCACATGGTGTACACGCACGGAAACGGGTTCGTGGCGGCGCAGGCCAACACGATCGACCGTGCGGTCAGCAGTGCCAACAGCGACGGCGGGTACCCGGTCGCCGCCACCAGCGACACCCAGAACCCCTCCGGGGCGGGACTCGACCCGTCGAACCCCTCCGCCCCCGGCATCCCGGTCGACCAGCCGCGCATCTACTACGGCGAGTTGACCAACGACTACGCGATCGTCGGCGGCCAGGCAGGCAAGGCGCCTGGCGAGTACGACAGTGCGGGCCAGAACAACTACCGTTACGCGGGCACCGGCGGCGTAACGATCGACAGCTGGTTCAACCGGCTCGCTTTCGCCGCCAAGTACGGTGAGCGCAACATCCTGTTCTCGGACGCGATCAGCGACGGATCCAAGATCATGTACAACCGGGATCCGCGTGACCGCGTGCAGAAGGTGGCCCCTTGGCTCACTGTGGACGGAGACCCCTATCCCGCGGTCGTGAACGAGAACGGGCAGCGAAAGATCGAATGGATCGTGGATGGCTACACCACGCTCAACAACTACCCGTACTCCCAGCAGACCCAGCTCGGCGAGGCGACCGCGGACACGCTGAGCGGCACCGCGAAGCAGGCCAACAGCAGCATCAACTACATCCGGAACTCGGTGAAGGCCACCGTCGACGCCTTCGACGGCACGGTCACGCTGTACTCGGTGGACGACAAGGACCCTGTGCTGAAGGCCTGGGAACAGGTCTTCCCCGGCATGGTGAAACCCAGCTCGGACATCTCGGCGGACCTCCGGGCGCACTTCCGGTATCCCGAGGACCTGTTCAAGGTCCAGCGTGAGCTGCTGACCAGGTACCACGTCAGCGACCCGCAGGAGTTCTACACGACCAACACGTTCTGGAACGTGCCGCAGGACCCGACCCAGGAAGGCGGCACCAACCTCGACGCCTCCGGCCTGACCCCCCAGCCCGGGTACTACGTACTCGCCGAGGCGCCCGGGGAGAACCACGCCACCTTCCAACTCACCAGCCCGTTGACCGCGCTCCAGCGGCAGTACCTGGCCGCCTGGATGTCGGTCTCCTCCGACCCCGCCGACTACGGCACGATCAGAGTGCTGCGGTTGCCCACCGCGGCCGGCGGCAGCAGTCAGGTCGACGGCCCGGTCCAGGTACAGAACAAGTTCCAGAGCGACTCGAGATTCGTGCAACAGCGGACGCTGTTTTCCAACCAGAGCGTCGCGCCCATCTTCGGGAATCTGATCACGCTTCCCGTGGAAGGCGGATTCCTTTACGTGGAACCGGTTTACATCCAGCAGCGTAACCAGAACAGTTACCCCCAGCTGGCCAGCGTGCTGGTGGCGTACGGATCCAAGGTCGGCTTCGCGCCGACCCTCGGGGAAGCGCTGAAACAGGTGTTCGGCGAGGGCGCCAGCCAGTCGGCGACCCCGCCCACCGAACCATCAGGGCCCCCCCAGAGTTCGGCGCCGGTTACGACACCGACCACCCCGCCGCCCGCCGGCGGCGGCACCAACCCAGCGCTGGACAAGGCGGTCGCCGACATCCAGGCGGCGTTCGACCAGCTCCGGCAGGCACAGCAGAACGGCGACTTCGCCGCACAGGGCCAGGCGCTGGCCGCGCTGCAGAAGGCCGCCCAGGACTTCCAGGCCGCCAAGAACAGCGCCAACACGCCTACATCCCCTTCGACGCCTCCGCCAGGAGGCTGATCCGGCGATTTCGACCCCCCGGGTACACCCCGGCGAAACCAGGGCGTAAGCTTGGTGGCACAACGCGGGGTGGAGCAGCTCGGTAGCTCGCTGGGCTCATAACCCAGAGGTCGCAGGTTCGAATCCTGTCCCCGCTACCACTGGAGAGAGGCCCGTGTCTGCGGAAGCGCAGACGCGGGCCTCCTTCGCGTTTCACCCCGGGGTCGAACCCCCAGAATCCGGGCATGGTGGGCTCCGCCCCCCTGCACCCGGGCTCCGCCCTCTTTCCCCCGGGGCGGCTGGGCACGGTGTGGGGTAGGTCGCCCTGGCATGTGGGGTGTGTCGCACTGGGGTGCGGGGAGAGGTGGGAGGCCTGTGACTGTGGAAAGCGCAGGGCCGGTCTCTTTCGCGTTTCACCGGGGGTCGAACCCTCAGGCCCCGGCAGGGAGGGCCTCGCCCCCTGCGCTCCCTGTGGGGGCTTCGCCCCCTTTCCCTTAGCTTGTTGTTTAACCAGGTTGCGTGGTGGTGTGACCCCGGTTGGTCATGGGTGAAGCCCTTGGTTGATCATGCTTCTTGTCTGGGGAAGAAGATCACACCAAGGGCTTCAGTTGATCAGTGTGCACGATGTCGGCG
>NZ_DATELF010000067.1:0-8111 GCF_035276945.1 Amycolatopsis sp.
TACCACGTACACTGCCCACCAGATAGGTGCCCTCTCCCTCGGATGACTGCGGCCTCACAACCAACATCACCCCAGGTCAGAGCGGCACCTATCACCATCCCCAAGCGCGTGTCACCACACTATTCGCGGATTCGGGTCTGAGCATGAGTGACCAGAAACCGCCGGTGCGAGCGGTGCTCTTCGATCTGGACGGGACGCTGGTCCAGACCCGCGTCGCGTCCTGGGAGATCTTCTCCCGGATCAACGACCGGTTCGGCCTCGGCGTCGACAGCCCGGACAAGTACTTCGACCTCTTCCGCGGCAACGTCTTCGCCTCGATCAGGAGCCTGTGCCGGGACGAACACCAGGCGAAGGCCGTGTCCGAGGCATTCCTTGAGCTACTGCGCGAGGACTACACGCCGTCGCTGGTCCCGGGCGTGGCCGAGGTCGTGCGCACACTGGCCGGGCACTGCACACTCGCGGTGATGTCGTCCAACGCGATGCAGGTGCTGCGCCGGGTCCTGGTGGACAACGGCCTGGCCTACTGTTTCGCGCACGTCTTCGGCGGCGACGTGGCACCCGACAAACGCACCGCGATCACGACCTTCCTCGCCGACAGCGGCAACGGCTTCGGCCGCCGCTGCGCCGCGGACTACGACGAAACGGGTCAGGTCCGCCTCCCGGACCGGGCGCGCCAGCACGACGGCGTGTCCGGCCTCGGCCAGTTCCTTGGCGCGGTCGGAGTCCAGCACCAGCTCACCGCTCACCTGCCCGGGGCAAGCACCTATCCCGGCCGTGAGCAGCCGCCCGTTCATGCGGGCCTGCTCCAGCTCGGCGGGGTCGAAGCCCGGCCGCTGCGCCTGACGCACATGGTCGACGGCTACGTGCCGCAACACCTTCCGGGGCGGCACCTCGCCCTCGGCGAGGAAGTCGGACGCGATCCGCACCGCGGCGTCCGGGGTGCGCTTGGCGCTGCGAACCTGCAACAGATAGAGGGTCGAATGCTCGACGGTGAACTCGATGTCGAGCACATCCCCGATTTCGCGTTCAAGAGCGGCGGCGGTCCGTTCGAGCTCGGTCAGCACCGGCGACGGCAGTGCCTCGCGGACCGGGTCGGGTGTGCGGGTGCCGGCGACGACGTCTTCGCCTTGGCTGTGCGCCAGGTACTCGCCGAACAGGCCGGGCTCACCCGTGGCCGGGTCCCGGGTGAACACCACGCCGGAACCGGAGTCGTCGCTGATGTTCCCGAACACCATCGACTGTACGACCACCGCAGTGCCCAGATCGTGCGGGATCTTGTGGAACTCCCGGTACGTTCGCGCGCGGCTGGTGTTCCACGAACCGAAGACCGCCCGCACCGCGCCCGCCAGTTGCTCGCGCGGGTACTCCGGCACCTGGTCACCGGTGTCGTCCAGCAGGCGGCGCGCGCAAGCCGACCACACACGGTCGAACGTCAGCCCGGGTCGTCCTCGGGGCGGGCCGTGGCTACCTCCTCCGGCTGTTGGTCGTCGCCGAGGGCGCCCAGCACGATCTCGCCGTACATCGCATGGAACCTGGCCACCAGCTCCGCCATGAACCGGGTGTCGCCGGTCGCGGTGGCGAGCGCGATCGCGGTCTCCCGGCTCACGCCGAGGTTCAGCACGGTGTCCATCATGCCCGGCATGGAGATCGGCGCCCCCGACCGCACCGAGAGCAGCAGCGGCCGCGGCCCGTGGCCGAAGGTTTTGCCGGTCCGGGTCTCGAGGCCGGCGAGTTTGCCGAAGACCTCATCGAGCAGGCCGTCCGGCATGGCGTCCGACTTCAGGTACTGCCGGCATGCCTCGGTGGAGACGATGAATCCAGGTGGTACGCGAAGTCCTCGCTGCGTCATCCGGGCCAGTCCCGCGCCCTTCCCACCGAGCTGGTCGACCGCGTCCGGGTCGGCCTCGTCGAAGGTGAGGGTGAACAGGCTGCCCGCCACCGTGTCGTTCATTCGGTCCGTTCCCGGCCCAGGGTGCGAAGCAGGTCTTCGTGGAACTCGAACCAGATGTTGTGGACCGAGTCGGCGGTCGGCGAGGACACGAGGTCGTGCTGGCCGCGGTCGATCGCGCGCGAGGTAGCGAGGAACCGGTGCTGATAGGTGAGGAACCGGCGGTCATGCTCGGCCAGTGCGGTCAGCAGCGGCTGCAGCTGCTGGACCAGCCTGCCCAGCCGGAAGATCACCTTGTCGTCGTAGGCGGAATCGGCATGGTTGTTGGTGATCTTGCGCCCGCCGACTTCGATCAGCTGCCAGGAGGACATCGCCTTGAGGAACTGGGCATTGACGGTTTCGAACCGGTCGACCAGCGAGGCGACGAGCGGGTCCTGCCTGACCTCGGCGTAGAACCGGCTCGCCGCCTCGGCGAGGGCAGGTTCGGCTTCGTCGGTGGGCATGGCCCGCGCGTCGGCCACGAAGACGAGACCGGCTTCGGCGAGCCGGGCCAGCGCCGCGTCGGCGTCCGCGGGATCGCATCCGCACACGCGCGCGATCACCGGCGCGGGCGCCGTCCTCTTCAGCGCGACGACATTGAGGACGTCGTAGTCGGGTTTCACGAGAGTGACCACAGTCATAACTGTCCTTTTCCGGGCCCGGACGACGAAACCGGGTGCCGCCCGGGCCGGGGTCGATGGGGTGGAAGCGGCTACAGCCAGCGGTACTTCGACCGGCGACGGTCTGCGCCCTCGGGGAAGGGCAGGTAACCGGCGCCCGAGAAGATTTTGCTGGGCACCGTTTCCTGCGCGAAACCACGCTTGGTGATGTCGTAGTAGTAGTAGTTGGCCACCCGCTGGTCGATCTCCCAGAGGTCGTAGTCCTGGCAGGCCTTGTCGTACGTGCCGGCGAGCCGCAGGTGCGGCAGGATCATGTCGATGTAGTAGACGTACTGGCCGTTCCAGATCAGGTCCCGGCGGCACATCTTCGACGTCTTGGTGTACAGCTTCAGTGTCGCGTTCTGCACCCGGGTCAGGTGGTCACCGAGGTCCTGGATCTTGATCGGGTCGACCTCACCCATCGGGGTGTTCCACTTCTCCCGGGCGAACACCGCACCGCCCACGATCGCTTCGATGTAGTTCTTGGGGCGGGTGAACGTGGTGGAGATGTCGTTGACCCGGATCTCCTGCAGCCCCATCTTCTCCGGATCGATGGTCAGCGCGAGCGTGTAGCAGTGGGGCAGCTTCTCGTCCTCGCAGACATCACTCCAGTGGAAGGCCTCCTCGTTGACGAACAGGTCCCGCAGGATCAGCAGGCGTCCGTCGGGCAGCTCGTAGGGCCCGGTGTCGCCGAGACCGAGCCGGCAGTCGTAATGGTCGAGGAACGCCAGCAGCTCGGCCGCGGCGTTGAACTGCGTGAAGGACTGGTGCGCGGGGCTGCCTGCCTCCAGCGGCTCGATCTGCGCGGTGATCTGCTCCAGGAAGTCCGCTTCGTGGATGCGGCAGCGGTAGCGGTAGCGGTCCTGCGAGTTGAGGATGTAGCCGTCCTGCCGCTTGCCCCACAGCACGCGCTGCATGAACTTGAGGATCTCGTTGGACTCTTCGATGTACTCGTCCGCCTTGATGGCCTCCAGCGCCAGCAGCCCACAGCGTCCCATCCCGAAGCCCACCGCGCCGATGCACCAGTCGTGCACCGCGTTGACCTTCGTGCCGATCTCCCGGCGCGCCGTCGCGCCGATGTCCATGACCCCCTGCGCACCGACCTCGTCGGTGGTCATCCGCAGGATCTCCGGCCACCGGTAGAACTCGTGCATGAAGGCCAGGATCTCGTACTCCTGGCGGGGGATCATGCCGGAGACGCCCTCGGTGGCGCGCATGACGAGCACGTCCCAGATGTTCCACGCGAGGTAGTTGTTGAGATCGTTGAGCTCGTCAATGGTGAACTGCTCCCGCAGAACATCCTCTTTGGACACTCGCTCCAGGACCTTGCTCTTCGCCCTGGCGCGCATCATCTTGTCGCCCAGGATCCCGTCGGTCACGGGGTCCATGTCCACGAAGTTGCCCGTGTAGGTCAGTTCCTGGAAGCGGAGCCCGTCGTCGGCTTCCTCGTACCGTTGCCTGAAGGTGGCCTTGCTGTCACCGGTGATCGTCATTGACGCTCCTGTTGCTCGAGAGGCGAAACTTGGTTCGATGCGGGGATCAGTTCGCGACGACGCGGCCAATCTCGTGGTCCGTGCAGTCCAGCCGCACGCGGCGGCCGTCCAGCTCCTTCGCGATCTCTTCGAAATGCGCCTCGTCGGTGTTGCCCACGACGTACCGGGACTCACTGGTCGTCAGGTGTGCGGTCATCACGCACGGCGTCTGGAACTCACGGGAGAGGATGCCCAGATGGGACTCCGGGGCTCCGGACATCGTGATAACGCCAATCGCGCCCATGCTCAGCGCCGGAGCGAGAAACGTCGTGGTGCCACCACGAACCAGCAGGATGTGTTCCTTCAGCTTGCCGGACTGGATCAGCTGGATGACGTCAGCCGGGGCCGACAGATACTTGACCGTCCCGCTCGGTGACTTCGCGGTGTCGAAGACGTTGTAGCCCTCGGCCAGGACCTCGCCCATTCGTTCCTCCTTGAACTGATGGTGGTGTCGCCCTCGTCACAGTGCCGTCCGGCGCTTTCGCCGCCGATGGCACACGTGGACAAAAGTCGCGCTGGCGGATGTCCGCGCGGGACAAACAGTGCTGTCCGCTCTCGACCGTAAGCCCCATGCGGCGTTCGCGCCCCGCCCGTTCGGGTGCGATGGTGATCACCGCGCCGGCCAGATCCGCGAACGCTGCCAGAAGATCCCGCACGGCGGGGATCTCGTTCGTTTTCGCGGCCACCGCAACCTGCCCGAGGACCGTGCCGATTCCGTGCGCCAACGCCGCGACCAGATGCGGCGCTTGACCGTTCCTATCGCGGGCGCCACGCACGGTCTTCCCGTCGACCGCGATCACCCGCCGCCCCGTGACCAGCACAGACTTGGTCCATAACCAGGCACCGAGCACGCGGTCGAGTGTCTCGGCGTTGACCAGGGCGAACGCCCGCCGGAATGTCGATTCCTCCGCCGCACCCCGAGACGCGCCCAACGAGGCAAGCACCCCGGTCCCGGCATCGGCAGCCCACTGCCCGATCGCGGCGAACGACCGCGAACCCGCGAAGTACCGGCCACGCGCGGCGGACACCGCGACAGGGATAGGCGAAGATGACATCGGCGGGTGAGGACCTCATCGGTATCGATGGTGAGCGTGAGAACTTCCATCGAACCGCTCAAACCTCACCCGCCACCCAGAACACGCCGCTCACCACACAACAACTACAAAACAGCAGGTCACAACCCCCGCACCACGACTTTGCCGAGTCCCTGGGTGACCGCGGCACTGACGAGCGCGGCGATGAGGATGGGGATGGCGAGCACGAAGCCGGCGATGCCGATGCCGATTTTGGTTCCCATGGCTGGGCCTGCCTCCTGGCGGGTGCGGGAACGGTGTCACCGGCCGGTGCGAGTGAGCCGGTTCGGGCTTGCGCGGGGCGGGATCGAGGTGGGGGGTGGGAGCCGGCGTGCCGAGGTGGCGCCCTCTGGGGTGGTGTCGTTGTCGCCGGGGGTGCTGGTGGGCGGTGAGAGGTGGGGCCAGGCGTCGGACAGCTCGCCCAGGCGGTAGCGGGGGGCGGTTCTGCGGGCGCGACTGCGGACGAGCGGCAGCCACACGGCTTCGGCGGGGCTGGGGTGCCGAATGTGGGGGTCGAGCAGGTCGGCGGCGGCGGTGGCGACGGGCACGGTGTCGGGGTGGTCGAGGTCGGCGTGCACGCGGGCGAGCGCGGCGCGGGCACCGGCCTCGCGGCGGGTGGTGGGCAGCCAGATCAGGATGGGTGTGGTGATGCCGGTGGCCGCGGCGAGGCGTTCGTAGGCGGTGAGTTTGCGGGCGAGTTTGGTGAGGTTTTCGCTGCCGGTGTCGTATTCGAGGAAGAACTCGATCTCGCGCCGGCCGGTGTGCCAGCGGCCGTAGGCGTCGGGTTGCACCAGGTCGCCGAAGTGGCGGGCGCAGCGCGCCTCCGACCACCATGCGGTCACCGTCTCGGCGGTGTCGCGGGAATCCGCGGGCCGGTAGCGGGTGCGGGCGATGAGGGAGGTGAAGAAGTCGCCGACGCCGACGGTGTGGGCCAGGCGCTGGTTGTGGGCGATGCCCAGGGCCCGGTCGTGGCGGTAGCCGAGGTCTTTGATCTCGAGGCTGTGTTCGGCGGCGAGCACGGCCGCGCCGGCGGGCCCGAGCACGTAGTGCATGGGGCGCTGCCGAGCTGCTGGAAGGGCTGGAAGCGGGACACGACCCGCCACAGGTAGAGCTCCCGCAGGCGCTGGCGGGTGGCGCGGGCGGAGGGGAAGGCGGCGTCGCGGAGTTGGTGGCTGGTGAGTACGCGATGCTCGTGCAGCAAAGCCAGGATCCACCGGTCCCGCGCGGTGAGCTTCCTCGCCACCGCCGCGCCTGCCGCCCGCAAGGCTGCATGATCATCCCGGCTCCGACGACGAAGGGACACCTGTGCCCGAAACCCGCACCGCGGCACCTCCTACGGTGGCACCTCGTGTGGTCGTGTTCGGTCTCGGCGGCACGATCGCCATGACCTCCGCCGCGGGCGGCGGCGTGGTGCCCGCGCTGTCGGCCGACCAGCTCGTCGCTGCCGTGCCCAGCCTCGCGGAGTCGGGCATCACCGTCGAGGTCGAGGACTTCCGCCGCGTCCCCGGCGCCTCCCTCGGCTTCGACGACCTGACCGCGCTGGCCACCGCGATCGAGACGCGACTGGCCGCCGGAGCGGACGGCGTCGTGATCACCCAGGGCACCGACACCATCGAAGAGACCGCCTACCTGCTCGACCTCACCCACACCCGGCCGGAACCGGTCGTGGTCACCGGCGCCATGCGCAACCCCACCCTCGCCGGCGCCGACGGACCGGGCAACCTACTGGCCGCCGTCCAGACCGCCGCCAGCCCGGATACCCGTGACCTCGGCGCGCTGGTGGTGTTCGCCGACGAGATCCACGCCGCCGCCCGCGTCCGCAAAACGCACTCCACCAGCGGCCACACCTTCGCCTCCGCCAATGGCGGGCCGCTGGGGTATCTCGTGGAAGGCCAGCCCCGCATCCTCAATCACCCGATTGGCCGCACCACTCTCCCGGCCGCAGCGGAGCCTCGCCCGGCCGAAGTCGGCCTGGTCACGATGGTGCTCGGCGACACCGGCGCTCTCCTGCACGCGGCCGCCGACTCCTGCGACGGGCTGATCGTGGCCGGGTTCGGCGTCGGACACGTCCCCGCCCGTGTCGTGGACACCCTCACCGACCTCGCCGCCACGATGCCCGTGGTACTGGCCTCCCGCACCGGAGCCGGCTCGGTGCTCGCCCACACCTACGCCTTCCCCGGCTCCGAATCCGACCTGCTGGGCCGGGGCCTGATCTCCGCGGGCTTCCTCGACCCGCTCAAGGCCCGCATCCTGCTGCACCACCTGCTCGCCGCCGCACACGACCAGGCCCACATCCGCGCGACGTTCGCCCAGGCCGGCGGGTACGCCCGCCCCAACCAACAAACCGACCACGCCACCGCACAGGGAGCCGCCCGTGCGTAGCCACGAACTCACCCTCGGCCGCAGCTTCGCCGTCGCCTTCGACCACGGCGACGACTTCTTCACCGCCCTGGCCGACTTCTGCGGCGAGAACGGGGTGCGCCAAGGCTACATCCCCGGCTTCATCGCCGGCTTCAGCCAGGTCCAGATCGTCGGCACCTGCGACAAGCTTGACGACCCGAACGCACCCGTGTGGACCAAGGTCCACCTGACCAACGTCGAAGCCTTCGGCGGCGGCACCCTCGCCTGGGACGAGACCAACCAACGGGGTCGCGCCGCACATCCACGTCACGGTCGGCCTCAAGGAACACAGCGCCACCGGCCACACCAGCCACCTGCTCGGCGCGCAAGTCCAGTTCCTCACCGAAATGCTGGTCATCGAAGTCGCGGCCCCGCAGATGCACCGCGTCCGCCAACCGCACCTCTACGACGTCCCGCTTCTGCGGTTCGGCCCCCAGGCCGAGTAACAGGCATAGAAGGCCGCTATCCCACCTTGCCGAAAACCTCAGCGTGACGAAGCAAGATATTCGCGTGTCGCTCT